>NZ_JBLKRU010000001.1:0-479703 GCF_047608185.1 Caballeronia eucalypticola | reverse complement strand
CTAGTACCACTGTGTTACAAAATAAGGCATGATTCGCTTATCTTCAAGCACATTGTGAGGAGAGCGATGGAAACTACTTCGAAGAGATTCGAGGAGTATGTGTCCCTGATGGCTCAGTCGCTTGGGCACGCTGATCGTGTCGAGCCTTTTCGTGGCTACTGTACGGGCTTGATGTTGCCGGTCAAACGCAAGAGCGTTGAGCCCATGGCTGCGCATCTGTCACCGGACCGGGTGCGCTCGGAACACCAGCGCCTGCATCACTTTGTAGCCGATGCACCGTGGTCTGATCAGGCGGTGCTTGATACGGTGCGCGGTTACGTACTTGAGCGAGTAAGCCGGCGCGCGGGTTCGCCTGAGGCGCTGATTATTGACGATACCGGCTTTCCGAAGAAGGGTAAGCACTCGGTCGGGGTCGCTCGGCAATATTGTGGCCAGCTCGGGAAACAGGACAATTGCCAGGTCGCAGTCAGCGTCTCGCTCGCAAATGAACGCTTCAGTCTGCCGGTGCGCTATCAGCTGTATTTGCCGCAAAGCTGGGCCGATGACGCAGACCGTCGTAAGGCTGGCAAAGTGCCCGAGGCGCTTGAGTTCGTCACCAAGCCGATGCTCGCGCTGCAACTGCTCGAAAATCTCGCCGAGGTGGAATCGTTGCCCGAACTGGTTATCGCCGACGCCGGTTACGGGGCAGGCACCGAGTTCCGCGAGCAGCTCACAGCGATGGGCTTCACGTATGTGGTCGGGGTAACAGGCGCGGTCAGCCTGCAGATGCAAGCTCAAGCGCCATTGCAGGCGAAAGAGCTGGCCATGCAGCTACCGTCGCGGCGCTTTCGCACGCTCACATGGCGTGAAGGCACCAACGCCGCCCTGTCGTCGCGCTTTGCGGCAATACGGGTGCACTGCACCTCCCGCGCAGCCCAGCCAGCTGACACCCTCGAGGAGCAATGGCTGCTCGTCGAGTGGCCCAGGGAAGAAGTCGAGCCGACCAGGTACTTCCTCAGTACGTTGCCGGCTGATACACCAATCAAGGAGCTCGTGCGACTCGCAAAACTGCGCTGGCGTATTGAGCGTGATTACCAGGAGCTCAAGCAGGAACTTGGCCTGGGGCATTTCGAGGGACGCAGTTGGCGCGGCTTTCATCACCACGCGACGCTGTGCATAGCGGCATACAGCTTTCTCGTCACCGAGCGCCTGGTGGCGCAAAAAAAAACTCCAGCTCATCGGTTACCCGGCAAAGTGTCTTCCTTACCCGAAGGCTTCCGGCCCCGGGGCGCCCCTGCGTAAGCAGCGCCATGTGCCGGACTCCATTACAACGCTGCGATGGGGCTTGCTGCCGCGCTGCTTGCCCGTCTCGAGCGGTGCCCGTGCTGCGGCCGGAAAATCGAATAATTTGTTAACACAGTGGTACTAGCCAGTAGCCCGACTCCTTCCATCGAGGGACGCGTTTGGACTCGTCCACTTCTGCCAGCCACGTTTGTGCACGGCGTTGAACCCACGCGACGTCATCGCCGTCAGCACGCACGCTTGCCAGTGGAATGCCGGCGTCATGTGCCACCTTGCGTATTTCATCGGCGTCGAAAGTGCCCATCAGCGGACGGCCTTCCTCGTCCATTGCAATGGTTCCGTTCGGCCCGAGAATCGCGCCGCCGTTCTCCGTACCAATGGCAAGCCACAGCAGTTGATGATGCGATTGTTTAGCTTTCCCTATGAATTCATTCATCTGGTTTTCGTCGAATCCGTCGCTGATAAATACGATAGTCCCGGCCACCGGATCTTTCGCCAGAAGCTGCTCGGCAATGTCCAGACCCGCGTTCACGTTCTTGCCATCACGCGGCATCAACGATGGCGTCAGTGCCGGCAAATACAACTCGAGCATGGCCGGGTCTTCGGTCGGCGGCACGACGAGATGGGCGGTTGAAGCAAATACCACGAGCCCGGTTCGCGCGCCCTTGCGCGCCGCGGCCAGATCCAGCACTTTCTGTTTGGCGCGCTCGAGACGCGTAGGCGCGACGTCGGTTGCGTCCATCGAATGCGCAAGTTCCAGGACGATCACGAGCGGCGCCTTGTCCTGGTTAAACGGCGGGCGCTCCTGTTGCCAAGTCGGACCTGCAACGGCGATCGCTCCGATGGCAATCAGCAATGCCAGTGTATGAACCGGTTGAATGCGGCGCCGGGCGGTATCGCCGACTATGAGATGTTCGAGCAGCAGAGGGTCAATGATATTGCGCCAGCGAGCGCGAACGTCGTTGCGTCGAAACCAGAATACGGGCAACAGGATGGCTGGAACGAGCAACCATAACCATTGAGGCCGCAGGAAATGAAAGGCGGTCAGATCAATTTCCATGGCCCGCTCCGTTCATGTCCATGGGCTTCGACGCTTGCTTTCGACCCGATGTACGCAGCACGGCAATCAGCAATGCAAGGCAGTGATACAGCGTCAGGATCGACAGCGCGGCGGCAAGCGGGATCCAGAAAAAATCACGTTGCGGCCGATAGATTTCGCGCTTCACTTTCTCGGGCGTCATCTTGTCGAGTGTCGTGTAGACATCGGCAAGCTCTTGCGCGTTGCCAAGCGCGTGGAATGAGCGGCCGCCGGTAATTTCGGAAATGTGTTGCAACGCGTCCAGGTCGACCTTATCCTCACCCGTCGCATTCGGATCGCCAATACCCACCGTGTGGATCACCACTTTGTTGTTCTTCGCGATGTCGGCGGCACGGTCGGGTGGAATGGCGCTGGCGGTGTCGTTGCCATCGGTCATAAGGATTAATACCTTCTCCTGAGCCGGCGAATTCTCCATCAGCTTCACCGTCAGTCCGATAGCGTCGCCTATCGCCGTACGTGGAGCCGCCATGCCGATCTGCATCTGATTCAGCAGCAGCAACACGCTGTCGTGATCGAGTGTCAGCGGCGCTTGCGGGTACGCCGCTTCGCCAAACACCACCACGCCAATGCGGTCGCCTTTGCGCTTCGCCACGAAGTCCCTGACCACCTGTTTCACCGCGGTCAGCCGGTCCATGCGCTCACCGGTTTGCGGATTCACGAAGTCGCGCGTGCTCATTGATTGAGAGAGGTCGATCGCCAGCATGAGGTCGCGGGCGGGTTCATCGTGCATCACAGGCGGTTCGACGAACACGGGTTTCGCCGAGACGCTGACGAGCAAGATCCACAGGACGGGCATCATCGCGCTGCAATACGTTGCGACGCAAACGCACGCCGCCCGGCGCCGGTTGCTCGCCCGCCGCTTGCGCCATCTCATGAAAAAATGGCATGCGGATCGCCGACGTGGTTGCGCGCCACGCAGGCGCTAGCCACCACACGATGGCCGGCAACGGCAACACCAGGAACATCCACGGGAGGTCAAATTTCCACATGATGACGCTGGATCCAGTCGCGAGTGGCGCTCACCAAAGTCTCGGCTTCGAGCGGTGTTATCGAGGCGATCTGTTCAGCGGGCGCATAGCTCACGAGCGTGAGGAGCGCACCACTGCGGGCATCGAATCGTCCTCGGGTGCGCTTGAGATATGCGAGCCATTCATCACCGGAAAGCGCGGCGACGCGTTCGCGCGGAGCGGCGGCAAGCGAAGTGCGTTTGATGAGCGGCGGGATAGCGGCGAGCGCGGCGGTTCGACGCTGCGCATCTCTCAACGCCACCTCGATTTGTGCCAACTCAGCCAACGCCGCTCGCCGGTAACGCCCGCGCTTGTAGTGACGCCAGGCCATCCATGCGATGCAAAGCACAGCCACGATCAGCACGACTGCAACCACAATCCATCCGATGGTTTGCGGCGCCCACGACACCGGCTCGGGCAACGGCAACTCTTGCAGCGGCTTGAGCGCCGACGGAGTATCGGCTGGCGTTAGCGCAGTTGTGAGCGAGGCATTCATAGTCCGCTGCCCATCGTCGGCCTGACGCGTTCACCGAACAGACGTCGAACCTGATCGACGGTAGGCTCACCGGTCGATAACGCCATCAGCGGCACGCCACTCGATCGCAACAGGTCGGCCACCTCCGCCGTGCGGCCTTTGAACATGCTCGCGAGCGGCGCGCGCACTTTCTCCTGCTCAATGCGCAGTTCCACCTGAAGATGCCCTTCGCTTACCACCAGCGCACGATGCTCGGGCATGTGCTGCCAGAGAGGATCGAAGACCATCGCGGCAATGACGTCGTTGTGTTTTGATAGCTGGCGCAACAGCTTGCGAGTGCGTTCGGTCGCGCCCGCAAAATCGCTCACGATACAAATAAGGTAGTCGTGTCCTGCGAGCTGCAGCACGCCTTGAAGCGCGGTATCGAGCTGACCGTAGTTCGTTCTGGACGCGCTCTCGGCATGTAACGCTCTGTTCATTTCCGCGATCGCGCTGAACAGCACCTTGATCCGGCTGCGGCTGCGTAGTGGCCTCACCCGGACGACGTGGTCGTCATCGAAGATCACGCCGCCCACGCGATCGCCCGCGGCAAATCCCATCCATACCGCGAGCGCCGCGGCCTCAGCTTCCACCACTGACTTGAACGCGCGACTCGATCCAAAGAACATGCTCATACGCTGATCGACGACGACAAGAAGCGGCCGGTCGGCGATTGAAATGGGCGCTTATCTGGGACAAGGAACTCAATTCGCCTAAGCGATGGTCGCCTATTCGAAAAACTATGCGGATCAGGTTGAACGCGATTTCGACGTATTCACGCAAGCCGTGAGAAACGGCCGGCTAGTCGCCCGGACCGAGGAAGACATGGCGGCGGATTTTCAAGTTTGAACGCCGTCGAACATTTTTGACGCCCGGGCAAGTCCGGCGGCAACGCGTACTTTTAGGAGGCTTTATGCACGCTCGATCATTCCCGTTCGGCCGTCAACACTGGCTTCAGTTAGCGGTTTGCAGTGCGTTTCTAATTTATGCAGAGGGCTCCTACGCAGCCAACCTCGGCTTCCTGATGGACACGCCGATCAGTTACATGAAAGAGCGCGATCTGCAGCAACTCAACCATGCCGCACGCACTGCGCTGGATTCGAAGCAGGACGGTGAATCGCTTGACTGGAACAACGACGGCACCGGAAATCCAGTTCATGTAGGAGGCACCATTACGCCGCTCAATACGCGAAAGGAAGGCGAGCGGAGTTGCAGGACGCTCGCCATTGTTGCCACGGCAAAAGGCCAGACGCAAACCTGGGCGCCGACTGCTTGCAAGGGCGGTGGCGCAGACAGCAAATGGCAATTGCTCAAGCAATAAAGCAGGGTGCGCGGGGTCCGTATTCCGAGGACGAAGCGCGTAGCGCAAAACACGCTGATGACATCGATTTTTACAAACTTTGACCTACACTGAATTCGTGTCCTGACGACCTCATTCCGGGCACGATCGAATCACTAAAAAAGCGCTGCAGTGAATGCACTGCACCACGCACTTTTACACGGACGACGTCCGCACCTGCCGCAACGCACGCGTGGCAGGCGCGCGGGCGAGTCTTGCTGCAATGGCCCGGCCAGACACATAACTCAAAGCAGAATCGCAAACAGAATCGACTATAAAAAAGCCAAGCATTTCACGAGGCGTAATTGTCAGTTAGCGCGGTCTGGTTACTTCGTATTGAAACCGTTAACCATCCTGGATGACACATCATGCGATTACAACAACGTCTTGCTGCGGAAATGTTTGGCACGTTTTGGCTAGTGCTTGGCGGTTGTGGCAGTGCCGTTCTCGCGGCCAGGTTTACCGGTACTGGAATTGGATTTGCAGGCGTCGCACTCGCGTTCGGATTAACCGTCCTGACGATGGCTTACGCACTCGGGCATATATCGGGTTGCCACTTGAATCCGGCTGTCAGCGTGGGCCTCGCCGTTGCAGGGCGCTTTCCTGTCCGCGACCTTGCGCCTTATATTGTTGCGCAAGTCGTTGGGGCGACCATTGGCGCATTCGCGTTGTATCTAATTGCGTCCGGCGTCCCGGGATTCGATGCAGCCGCGAGTGGATTTGCATCGAATGGATACGGCGCGCGTTCACCCGGCGGTTATTCGATGATGGCCGCGCTGATCTGCGAAGTCTTGATGACGTTTTTCTTCCTGATGGTCATTCTCGGCACCACCGACGGACGCGCCATCAATGGTTTCGCGCCGCTGGCCATTGGACTCTGCCTGACGCTCATTCACCTGATATCCATTCCGGTGACCAATACGTCGGTCAATCCGTCACGCTCGACCGGACCCGCGCTGTTTGCCGGCGGCGCCGCGCTGGGACAACTCTGGCTTTTCTGGGTTGCGCCCATTATTGGGGCATGCATTGCGGGCGCGTTATATCCGCGGCTCTTCCCCGAGAAGGTCACGGCAGTCGCACCGGCACCTTTGGCTATCGACGCACCTTGATACGGGACTGCGGGACTGGCTCACAGGTCAAGGGACGCTCATGGCGTCCACGGCCTGTGCTTGCGCCGTAAAAAACAAATGGCCCGCCTAAGCGGGCCATTCGGTTCATGCAATCAAGCCGGGCTGTAACGAATTACAGCGGCTGGATGTTCGATGCTTGCAGACCCTTCGGGCCTTGCTTCGCTTCGTAGCTTACTTTCTGATTTTCCTGGAGTGTCTTGAAGCCTTCCGAGCGGATCTCAGAGAAATGCGCAAAGAGGTCATCGCCACCGCCGTCCGGCGTGATGAAGCCAAAACCCTTCGCATCATTAAACCACTTCACAATACCTGTTGCCATTTGCTGATTTTCCTAAAAGAGACGTAATTCCGTTTGGTAGCGCCACCGGCCGTCAATCGGCCAAGCGTTGCAGACTCCTTTTACCACGCGAAAATGACAGTCTGCAATTGGATTCTGCCCGATGTTTCCAAAACAAAGCTCCAAAAACCGTCACGTACGCAGTCCGGAGATGCTTCGCGCCCACAATCCGGAAGTCAGATAATAAATAAAACATTTGGTAAGACAAAGAAAAAAGTCTATTTTTATGCGGCATCGACGGTCCTAAGAGCGCCAATCAATGAAAAAAGTGCTGGATATCTGCATTTGCAGCGCCGTTGTGGTATCGGAAGCGCTTTCAGGGACTGCCCATGCGGCATGCAGCTTGACAGCACCGTCGACAGGGACCGGCGTCGTGTGCACCGGCACCGGCATTCTCCCGGTCGCTGCGGTGCCCGGCTCCAGCGCGGTCACTATCGGGATTGACTCCACAGTCGCCGCAGGACTGACCCGCGCAAGTTCGCCGGTTGCGTTTGGCGTCGGGCGCGCGAGCACCATCGCCAATAGCGGCGCGTTGACGTTCTCGGGCGGCGGCGGGTCCGGAACCAACCGCGGCGCCGTGCTGCTCGGCACAGGCGATACAAATCAGCTCACGAATACATCGGTTGGCAAAATCATCACGACTGGCGCCTTCAGCGACGGAATGGCCGCCAACGGCAGCGGCAATACGCTGATCAATAACGGCAGCATCGCCACATCCGGGCCGAATGCCTACGGGATGACGGCGGCCTGGGGGCCGACCAACGTTGGGCAATTAAACAACACCTTGGTCAACACCGGCTCCGTCACAACCTCGGGAAGCAACGCCCGCGCGGCGTCCATCATTGGCGGCAGCGGCACGATCAACAACAGCGGGAGTTTATCGACGTCAGGGGCCAACAGCCCCACGGCCTACCTGCAAGGCAACAACGACTCTCTGGTCAACACCGGCACCATCACCGCGACCGGCACGGACTCGGACGCGGTCTTCTCGAACACCGCTGGATCCAGCTTTACAGCGACCATTGAAAACCGCGCTGGCGGGCAGATTTTCAGTCAAAGCGGTGCGGCGGTCAGAACCCTGAATGGCGCCAGCACGGTCATTAATGCGGGGCTTTTGCAAACGGGCGGCACGACAGCCATTTCCATGGGCAACGGCGCCAATACGCTGATTCTCCAGACGGGCTCGCAGATCATCGGCGCGGCCGATGGCGGTGGCGGCCCGGGCGCGAGCACGGTCATTCTCCAGGGAACGGGAACGGCATCGAACGCGTTCACCCGGTTCCAGACCTTGCGCATGTCAGGCGATGCCTGGACTTTCAGCGGCACAGGCGATTTCAATCTGGCCGAAGTGCAGACCGGCACACTCAACCTGACTGGCCGGTTCGCGCCCACTACCGTCGCTCTGGTCGACGCCCCCGGCACGCTCCGGGCGACGGCGCAAAACATGCCATCGTCGGTCACCGACAACGGGCTCGTCCAGTTCGCGCAAGCCACCGATGGCGGCTACGCCGGCACTTTGTCGGGTACGGGCGCGGTAGAAAAAGATGGCGCGGGCACGCTGACGCTCGCCCCGGCTGCCGCTGGCGGTAATAGTTACTCCGGCGGGACGACGGTCAACGCCGGGACGCTCGCGATCGGCGCCGATAACGCGCTCGGCGCCTCAACAGGCGGCCTCACGCTCGATGGCGGCACGTTGCGCTTGAACAACGCACTCGATCTCGCGGCGACGCGTCCGATCGCGCTGGGCGCGGCGGGTGGGGTCATCGATACACAAGGTTTCGATACCACCGTCGCGCAGGACATCTCAGGCGCAGGATCGCTGACGAAGCTCGGCACCGGCCAACTGCTGCTTCAGGC
Source organism: Caballeronia eucalypticola (assembly GCF_047608185.1). NCBI lineage: Bacteria > Pseudomonadati > Pseudomonadota > Betaproteobacteria > Burkholderiales > Burkholderiaceae > Caballeronia > Caballeronia eucalypticola. Next base: position 471,142 of record NZ_JBLKRU010000001.1, on the reverse strand, counting down.
ACCCACCACGTTCTTCGGTGGAACGACGATCAGCGAAGGCACGCTCGCTGTCGGTGATATATCGCATTCGAGCGCGGCGCTCGGCGGCGGCGGACCCGTTACGGTGGCCGCCGGCGCAAACCTTGGCGGATACGGAAGCGTGGTCGGCAATCTAACGAACAATGGGACTATTTTTGCGGCCAATGCGCTGCCTGGCTTTGCATCGTCGGCATCGGGGGCGTTTAACGTCCAGGGCCAGCTCACCAATAACGGACTCGCCCAGATTGCCGGTGCGGGCGTGGGCAATCAGCTTGTCGTCACGGGCAATTACGTCGGGCAGAACGCGCGGATTGCGCTCAACACGGTCGTTGGCCCCGATAATTCCGCGTCGGATCGCCTCGTGATCAACAGTGGCCATGCCAGCGGTTCCAGCACGCTGCTGATCACGAACATGGGCGGCACGGGCGCCGCGACGGCCGCCGACGGCATACAAGTGGTTCAGGCCGCCAATGGCGCGACGTCGGCACTGAATGCGTTTTCGCTCCCTGCGTCCATCAAGGCGGGCGCCTATTCGTACTATCTGGCGAAAGGTGGCGTGACAGCCGCGACCAGCGAGAGCTGGTATTTGCGCAACACCGTGGCTGCGGCACCCGCGGCTCCGCCGACGCAACCGGGCACGCCATCGGGTCCGAATACGCCAGGAACGCCGACGGGAACGTCGCCTGGTTCCCCGACGGGCACGTCGCCCGGGACACCGGCCGGGACGTCGCCAGTGACGCCCACCGGCACCTCACCCGGCTCACCCTCCGGCACGCCGCCCGACACCACGGCTGAGACCGGCCCGATCGCTGCCCCCGGCTCTCCGCCCTTGCCTGCCCCGCCGCCGCCCGGTTCCGCTCCGATTCCCTTGTATCGCCCGGAAGTGGCCTTGTACGCCGCCATTCCGATGGTCGCAAGGCAGATCGGCATCCAGCAAATCGATAACTTCCACGACCGGCAAGGTGACCAGTCATTGCTCACCGAGACCGGCGCGCTGCCGGCCGCGTGGGGACGCGTCTGGGGCGGCCATTCGGCCAGCAGCCAGGATGGCGCGGCGAATCCCGAATTCGATGGCTCCGTCTTCGGCGCGCAAGTCGGCCACGACCTCTATTCGGACGTGACGGCGTCGGGTCATCGGAACCACTATGGTTTGTTCGTCGGCGTCGTCCGCGCGACCGGCGATGTCAATGGCTTTGCGCTAGGTTTTCCCAACGTCGATGTCGGCCATCTGGCGGTGAACGCGTACAGCCTAGGCGGATATTGGACGCATATCGGCCCGTCGGGCTGGTACACGGATGCGGTGCTGATGGGATCGTCGATCACGGTGGACCCGTTATCGAGTCAAGGGACAGGCGCCGGAACGCATGGCACGGCGGTGACGGGTTCCGCCGAAGGTGGTTTTCCTATTGCGCTGGGCGGGGCTTTTGTCGTCGAACCCCAGGCGCAGGTCATCTGGCAAAACGTGTCCCTCAATGACTTCAACGATGGCGTGTCGTCCGTGTCGTTCAACAATGGCAACACATACACCGGTCGCTTGGGCGTACGGGTGCAGCGAACCTTCAGCAGCGCGGGAGTAACATGGCAACCGTACGCGCGCGTGAGCGTACTGCGCGCATTCGGCGAGGGCGACAGCACGACCTTCGGCGGAACAACTGTCATCCCTGGGGGTATCGGGCAGACGGCCGGGCAATTTAACTTGGGGCTGGTCGCGCAGGTCACGCGTTCAGGCAGCGCGTTCGTCACGGCGAGCTATCTCGCGAACTTGGGTGGTTCACATCAACGGACAATCGGCGGCAATGCGGGCGTCCGATGGAAGTGGTAGGCACTTCCACGCTGCGCAATGGCTAGTGCCTATTTGCTAATGCCTATTACTGCCCGAGTTTCGGCGCGTTGCAGTCGGGCGTGCCGTTGCTCTTTAAAAGCGGCGTAATGCCCTGGCCTTCCGCAATCAGATAACGGCAACCTGTTTCGTGATCCGTTTCCATCTGAATGTTGATGTCCTCCGTGGTATCGCGAGTGAACCGGGGCGATGCATAAGCCCCGCTGGCCTGCTTCGGTTCAGCGTTCTCGGCATGTGCGCTGTATGCAACCAATGCTGCAAGCGATACAAGTAGCCACTTCATATTCTGGACTCCGTGATGTGCAGTTCTGTGAGTCTTAGCGATATAGCACCTTAGTGTACGAGTGAATCGACAAAGGAACGTGGTAATGGGCCAATGCGCTTTGGCACTGGCTCCGGGAAGGGAGAAACTCCTGGCGTGGCGGTTCTCCCCCGGTGGTTCTACTTCGTACCGCGCTCGCGCAAATAGTTCTCAAGTATTTTCAGGACTTCGGCCATGTTCTTTCGTCCGAAGCCAATTCGGAAATGCTCATTGCCGTGATCGAGCAGCGTGCTGGGCAGCAGAAGCACGCCGGTGTGCTCAAGGATTTCTGCACAAAAACGCTCGGCTCTGCCGTGCTTCAGGCGCGGGAAAGCGACCGTTCCGGCCGATGGCCGGCGCCACTCCAGCATCTCGTGATGACGTTCGAAGAACGCATCTAGAATGGCCAGGTTATTTCTGACAATCGACATATTGCGTTCGATCAACGCGCTGGTGTTGCGCACCGCAATGGCCCCGAGATACTCGCTCGGCGCGCTATTGCAGATGGTCAGGTAGTCCTTGAACGTGCTCATGGCCGCGAGCACGTCGCGATCCCGCGTGGCGATCCAGCCAACGCGCAGCCCCGCCAAACCATGCGACTTCGATAAAGCCCCGAGCGATATCGCTTTCTCGTAGACATCGCACGCTGCGGGCAAACGTGCCGCGGGATCATGCTCCAGCCCTCGATAAACCTCGTCGCTGAATAACCAGAGACCACGCTGCCGGCAGAAATCGACGATAGCGTCAAACCGCTCGCGCTCAGGCAAATACCCGGTCGGATTGTGCGGCGCGCAGATCAGCAGCGCCTTCGTTTGCGGCCTGACGAGCTTCTCCAGCTCGTCGGGGTCCAGCGCCCAATTTTCCGATTCGCGTGCAAACCACGGCGACACCGAAACCCCTGCCGCTTCAGCGATCGAATAATGCGACTGATAACCCGGCATGTGGACGATCATGTGATCGCCTGCCTTGAGCATGGAATGGACGAACGAGAAAATGGCTTCCTGAGCGCCTGTATGCACGATCAGGTTATCGGCACTAATTGATTCGTACAGCGTCGCAATTTCTCGACGAAGTTCAGGCGCGCCGGGGTATTCGGTATAGCCCAGGCGCAGAGTGCCAAGACCTTCTGTCGATCCCGGCTCGAATGCAAGCAGGTCCGTTATAGACATGGATTCCGGGTCGGAACTGCACAGCAAATAGCGTGCGGTGAATTCGTGAACAGCAAAATAACGCTCGAGTTGAAACGGCGATGGAGTCATGATATTCCGGGAAAAGTAGCGGGCTTTGTAGCGGTAGCGAGGCGCGCACGTTCGGCAGCCAGAGCCTTGGTGCGGCCGAAAAGCGGGTGGACGGGCAATACCAACAGGCGTAGTCTGCTCTTCGTCGTTGATTAACAAAAGCTAACTCTCCTAATGCGAGATTAATTCTACTAATGCTGGATTACGCCTTACTTGACGCACTCGGCGCGGTTGTCCGGCTCGGTTCGTTCGAGCGCGCCGCCCGGGAACTGAACGTCACGCCATCGGCCGTTTCACAGCGGGTGAAGCTGCTGGAGGAAAGAGTTGGAAGCGTTCTGGTGAAGCGGGGTCAACCGTGCGTTGCCACGCCGCCGGGCGCGCTGCTTTGCCGTCATATCGAACGCGTGCAGCGTCTGGAAACAGAACTGGGCGGGCAAATGCCGGCGTTGCCGGGCATGCTTCCCGGAAAGTGGCCGACGTTTCGCATGGCGGTCAACGACGACAGCGTGGGCACCTGGTTTATCGATGCCATTTCGGGCTTCTTCGCCGAACGGGAAATGCTGCTGGACCTGGTGATCGATGACCAGGATTACACCGCGCAACAACTTCGCGATGGCAGTGTGCAAGGGGCGGTGACCACGCAGGCCGAGCCGGTGCAGGGATGCCGCTCGACAAAGCTGGGGCGCATGCGCTACCTGCCCGTTTGCTCGCCCGCGTACTTTGACCGGCACTTCGCGGCAGGGGTCACGCGCGATGCGTTGCGCCACGCGCCGCGTGTCGACTTCAACCAAAAAGATCAGATGCAAAAGCGCTTCATGCGGCGGATCACGCGGGCGGATCTCGATCCGCCGCGACACCTGATTCCTCACGTTGCGGGTTATCTGCGCGCGTGCCTGTCCGGGATGGCGTGGGGCATGTGTCCGACGCAGATGATCGGGCCGGCGCTTGCGTCGGGCGAACTGGTTGAAGTGATGCCGGGCGCGCATATCGATGTCGATTTGTATTGGCAGAGCTGGCGGCTGTCTATCGGCTGGCTCGATGACTTCAGGGCCATGCTTCAGCAGCGCGCGACCGAGTATCTCGATTGAAGAGCGCGAAAGCGCGACCCGCTCGGGCCATCTATCATGTCTGCACAACTGCGCTCGACTCGCACTGAAAAGCCAGCGGCTTCCAAGGAGGATGGCTGATATGAAGAAGCTCATCAACGACGTCTCCACGGTCGTGCCCGACATGCTCGATGGACTCGCCGCGCTCAATCCCGGCCTGTCGTTGCTGCAGGGCAGCACGATCATCGTGCGTGCCGATGCCGAAGGCGCTGCAGCGCGTGGCGAAGTGGCGCTGATCTCGGGCGGCGGCTCGGGGCACGAGCCGGCGGATGGCGGTTACGTTGGTCCTGGCATGCTCAGCGCGGCGGTGGCCGGCGAGGTCTTCACGTCGCCCTCGACCGATGCCGTCCTCGATGCCATCCGCGCCGTTGCCGGCCCTGCGGGCGTGCTCCTCATCGTCAAGAATTACACGGGCGACCGCTTTAATTTCGGGCTTGCTGCGGAGATCGCGCGGGCTGAGGGCATTGCGGTGGAGATGGTGATCGTCGCCGATGATGTCGCGCTCTCGGCACACGGCGAACACGCTGGCCGGCGCGGTCTCGCAGGGACCGTGTTCGTGCACAAGATAGCGGGCGCCGCTGCTGCCGAGGGACGGCCGCTTGGCCAAGTAGCGCAGATTGCGCGTGATACGGCGGCATCGCTTGGCACGATGGGCGTGGCGCTTACGCCATGCACGGTGCCGGCCGCAGGCAAGCCGGGCTTCGAACTCGCCGACGATGAAATCGAATGGGGTCTCGGCATTCACGGCGAGCCCGGCGTCGAACGCGGCGCGCTCGAACCGGCGGAGCAGATTGTCCAGCGTCTGCTCGCGAAGATCATCGACGATCTGGCATTGAAGCCCGATGAACGCGTCGCGTTGCTCGTGAACAATCTGGGCGGCACGCCGTCGAGCGAACTGAGCATTGTGGCGGGATCGGCGCTGCGCTACCTTCGCGAATGTAAGATCCACGTCGATCGTGCATGGTCGGGCACGTTCCTGAGCGCACTCGAAATGGCCGGCATCTCCCTCACGTTATTACGCGTGGACGATCAACGGCTCACATGGCTCGATGCTGTCACGCAAACCACTGCATGGCCCGCGTTGAGCGGTCGCGTTGCAGAGGCATCCGTCAAGCCGGCACCTGTCGCGCCGGTTGCAGCGAGCGGTGCACGGCTCTCGCGCGACTCGTCGTTGCGGCGGGTTATCGAGGCGGTATGCGCGTGTCTTCTTGAAGCGGAACCCGTCCTGACTGAAATGGATCAGCGCGTGGGCGATGGCGATCTCGGCATCAGCATGTCACGGGCGGCGCGGAGCATCCTTGGCGAGATCGATACTTATCCCTCGGAGACCACACCGGGCGCCGTGCTGCGAACCTTGTCCGCCACCATAAGACGCGTGGTCGGCGGCACATCGGGACCGCTCTACGCCGTGATGTTGTTACGTGCAGCGGCGGTTATCGAGCAGTCCGGCAAGTCCGCGGCGAAGGAATGGTCAGAAGCATTTACTGCGGCCGTCGATGGCGTGACGGCGCTGGGTGGCGCGCATCCCGGCGACCGGACGATGGTCGACGCGTTGCATCCAGCCGCCGTTGCACTACAAAACGCACTCGCGAAATCAGGCGGTATCAGCACGGACGAAGCACTAAAAGCAGCCGTCGATGCAGCGACATCAGGCGCGGCGCAAACAGCGTCTATGACCCCGCGGCTCGGACGCTCCAGTTACGTTGGCGACCGTGCGCTGGGTTTTGCCGATCCAGGCGCGCACGCGGTCGGACTCTGGCTTGCATCGATCCGTAGCGCGCTGAACAATCAGGCTTGAACAATCAATAACGGAGACGATAAAAATGGATCTGAATCTACGCGGTAAGGTTGTTGTGTTGACGGGCGCGAGCGTGGGCATCGGGCTTGCGGTAGCCGAGGCGTTCGCAGCGGAAGGGGCAAACCTTCTGCTCGCGGCGCGACAGGAAGAGCGGTTGACGGAGGCAGCGGCGCGTATTGCGCGCGAGTTCGGTGTATCGGCAATACCAGTTGCTTGCGACGTTGCCACGACCGCTGGCGTCGACAAGATCGTCGCTGCTGCGAGCGCGAATTTCGGCGGCGCCGATATCCTCTTCAACAACGCCGGCACGGGCAGCAACGAGACGATCATGGACGCGCCCGACGAGAAGTGGCAATCCTATTGGGACCTTCATGTGATGGCGGCCGTGCGCCTCGCGCGCGGTCTCGTGCCGTTGATGAAAGCGCGCGGTGGTGGCGCGATCCTCAACAATGCATCGATATGCGCGACCCAGCCGCTCGGCTACGAGCCCATTTACAACGTGACAAAAGCCGCGCTGATGATGCTCTCGAAGAACCTGGCGAACGAGCTGATCAAGGACAACATTCGCGTCAACACGATCAATCCGGGGCTCGTGCTGACACCGGACTGGATCAAGACGGCGAAGGAACTGACACGCGATTCGGGCGGCGACTGGGAAGCGCATCTGCAACATGTCGCCGATGAACACGCGCCCATTCGCCGCTTCGCTACGCCCGCCGAGCTGGCAAGTTTTATCGTTTTCCTGTGCTCGGAGCGGGCGAGTTATAGCGTGGGATCGACTTATTTCGTCGATGGCGGGATGCTGAAAACAGTGTGACGGGCGCACATGCGCTCAACGGTCTTTCCGGCTAACCGGCAAGTTATTTTCGCGCCGGATCTCGCGGATGAGCGCGCTATGGTCGAGATCGCCATCGCCGTGATCGACCATTGCCGCGAACAGCGCGTCCACAATATGCGCTACAGGTAGCTCCAGCCCGAGGGACCGCGCCCGCGCCAACGCGGTCCGCGTGTCTTTCAACTGATACTTCACTGCGCCGCCGGGTGCGAACGATTCGTCGATCATGCGTTGTCCGTGCTTACGCAAGATTGGCGAATCGGCGAATCCACCCGCCAGCGCTTCAATCACCTTTGCCGGGTCCGCCCCTCCGCGCTCCGCAAACAACAACGCCTCGGCCACGGCAGCAATCGTGTTTGCCACGATCAGCTGATTCGCGAGCTTGGTCTGCTGCCCGGTTCCGGCAGGGCCGACGCGCACCGGACGGCCCATCGCGCCAAGCAGTTCACGCGCTGCATCGAAGGTGTCTGGTTCGCCGCCCGCCATGATCGCAAGCGTGCCATCGATTGCGCCTTGCTGGCCGCCCGACACCGGCGCATCGAGATAGCGAAAACCACGCTCGGCGCTTAATCGCGCCTGTTCGACGGACGTTTCCACGGGGATCGAACTCATCACGATGACGGTTGCGCCGGGCGCCAATGCGGCCAGCACGGTCTTGTCGTGGAAGACGACCGCGTCGCAAGTCGGACCATCGCTCAACATGCAGATCAGCACGTTCGCGCCTTGTGCGGCATTTGCGGGCGAGTCGCAGACTACGGCCTCTTTTTCTGCAAGCGCGGAAGCTTTCTCCTTCGAGCGATTCCAGGCGCGCACGCCGTATCCGGCGGCCAGAAGATTACGCGCCATCGGCTCGCCCATCAGGCCGGTCCCCAGAAATGCAATCACCTCGTCCTTCATGCGTCACCTCGTTCGGTAGTCGTTATCCGCATGGTCGCCGATCCGCGACGGCGCGGCAACTGCGGTAACAGTCGCGAGGCCGCTCCAGCTTGCCGCACGCAAAGCTCTGGATAACTTCTGCATAAGTCAGTGAAGCCCTGTGGGCGAAACCTTGATAACTCGGGCGCCGTGCATAAAGCGCAGGAAGTTATCCTTCGGCCAAGCGCTCGCTCCCCATTTGGTACGCGAGTTACCTTTTCGCTAGAGCGTTGATCCCAAGGGAGATTGACCGCTTATCCACAGAAACAGCCGATGCTTGTTAACTATTACTACGTATACATATCAATCCATTAACAACCCTAAGACATGGATGCGCACAGCGAGTTGATGCTGCCATTTTTGTGAGCGCTCGCCTGAGCGCATCGATCGGCCGCGCCATCTTCTGACAACACGTCAAACCTCAGTGGTTAACATATGTTGTAATTTATTTTGTTATGGCAACATATGGTTATCGGTGCTGCAAAGCGCTATTGATCACCATGAACGACTGAGGAATGTCATGACCCGGACCACATTGCTCGCAGCCGCCGTGATGGCGGCTGTCTCCACGGGCGTCTTTGCGCAGGATGCGCAAACGGCCTTGGCCAAGATCCAGGCCGCCAATACGATCGTGATCGGGCATCGGGAAACGTCAGTGCCTTTTTCTTACGTCGATGCCAACAATGAGGTCATCGGTTTCTCGCAAGATATCTGCAACAAGATCATCGATGCGGTGAAGGCCAGGATCAAGAAGCCTGATCTCAAGGTGCGGTTCATCCCGGTCACGTCGCAGAACCGGATTGCGTTAGTGCAGAACGGCACGATCGATCTCGAATGCGGCGTCACGACAAACTTGAAAGCGCGTCAGGCTCAGGTCGCGTTTTCTGACACGTTCTTTGTTGCGACGACTCGCCTCTTGACGCGCAAGGATTCGGGCATCAAGGACTTCCCGGATCTTGCCGGCAAGACCGTGGTGACGAATCAGGGAACCACGTCCGAGCGAATTCTCCGCAAGATGAATGAGGAGAAAAAGATGAACATGCAGATCATCAGCGCGAAGGACTATGGCGAGGGTCGTCTGACGCTGGAAACCGGGCGTGCCGTTGCGTACATGATGGACGATGTGCTTCTGGCGGGAACGCGTTCGCTGTCGGCCAAGCCAGCGGACTATGTGCTGGTTGGAACGCCGCAGTCTTCTGAAGCGTATGGATTTATGTTGAGGAAGGACGATCCGGATTTCAAGAAGCTCGTGGATGACACCATGAGCGAAGTCATGAAGGGACCGGAGATTAAATCCATGTACGCGAAGTGGTTCATGAAACCGGTGCCCCCGAAGAACATCAACTTCGATTTTCCGATGAGCGATGCTTTGCAAAAGTTGTACGCCAATCCGAACGACACGGCTTTTGAGTGAATTCCGTGACACGTCAAAAAGCCACCTTCTGCGAAGAAGGTGGCTTTTTTATTTGAAGCGCTTTATTCAGGGAACGGTAATGTGGTCTGCCCTTCCGCCCGCATGCTGAACGTGTTCAGGGTCATCGCGACCAATGCGTAGTAACCGAGCAGTCCGACCAGATTGATGACGACCACATGCTCGAAGCGCGCCACGACTGCTGCGAACGTTTTATCCGACACGCGCTTCGTCTCGTATAACTCCGTGGCAAATTCGTAGATGAGCGCGTCGTCGGCGTCATCGAACGTGGGGCGCTCGCCTCGATGAACCGCATCGGCCACCGCCTTCGGAACACCAGCATTGAGCGCGATCGGATAGTGGATGAACCACTCGCCCTGCGACTGCCATCGTGCGGCGGTCACGAGAATTGCCAACTCCGACAAACGCAATGACAAGCCCGTTTTGTATCGACAAAACGCGCCAAGCCGTTGTGCATGGTCCGCCAATTCCGGGCTATGGATCCATCCGAGGAACGGACCGTTCAAGTTGCCGCGCGGACCGCTCAGGATGTTCTGAAGAACGGTTTTCTGTTCGTCCGTGGCGTGAGCGATATCGAAATTCGGCAGGCGATTGGTCATGGGTTGTCCAGAGTGTGATTGTCACTTAGCGCGTGTCCGGCGCGCCGATTGCGGCCAATGCGCCGTCGATGGCATCGGTCAGGCGCGCACCGATTTCATCGATTTGCGATGCCGTCGCGATGAACGGCGGCGCCAGCAGCACATGGTCACCGATTGCGCCATCGACCGTGCCGCCCATCGGATAGACCATCAGGCCGCGCTTCATCGCTTCACTTTTTATCACCGCGTGCAATTTTTTGCTGGCATCGAATGGATTCTTCGACGTGCGGTCCTGCACCAGCTCGACGCCGACAAACAGGCCGCGGCCACGGATATCGCCAATGTACGGATGACTCGCATAATGCGCGCGGAGCAAACCACGAAGCTGCTCGCCGCATGCTTGCACATTGTTCAGCAACTTGTCGTCCGCGATCACGCGCTGGACTTCGAGCGCTGCCGCACACGCGGTCGCGTGGCCGATGTACGTGTGCCCGTGCTGGAAGAAACCTGAGCCGTTGACGATGGTGTCATAGATCTCGTCGCTGACCAGCGTCGCTCCGATCGCCTGATAACCGGCCCCCAGGCCCTTCGCGATGGTCAGGAGGTCTGGCACTACCCCGTCCTCTGCGCAAGCGTACAGATGGCCCGTGCGGCCCATCCCGCACATGATTTCGTCCAGGATCAGCAAAACGCCGTACTTGTTACAGACCGCGCGTATCTTCTTGAAGTACTCGCGCACCGGCGGCACCGCGCCGGCGGTTGCGCCCACGACCGTTTCGGCGACGAAAGCGGCGACCGTATCGCCGCCGAGGTCCACGATTTTCGACTCGAGTTCGTCGGCGAGACGTTGCGCGAAGGCATCCTCGGTTTCATCGGCGCGTTGCTCGCGATACGCGTAGCACGGGCTTACACGGTGCGTTTCGATGAGGATCGGAAGGAATGGCTCACGACGCCACGCATTTCCGCCGATAGCGAGCGCACCGAGCGTATTGCCGTGATAACTCTGTCGACGCGCGATGAAATGCCGCCGCTGCCCCTGCCCCTTTTCGACGAAATATTGGCGAGCAAGTTTGAGCGCGGCTTCGATGGCTTCGGAACCGCCGGACGTGAAGTACACGTGGCCCAGGCCTTTGGGCGCGTCCGCTATCAGGCGGTCGGACAATTCTTCCGCGACCGCGGTCGTGAAGAAAGAGGTGTGCGCGTAGGGAAGTTGCTGGGCTTGCCGCTTGATGGCATCGATGACGCGCTGGTTGCTGTGCCCCAGACACGATACGGCCGCACCGCCCGATGCGTCGATGTAGCGTTTGCCTTCGGAGTCGATGATCTCGATTCCATCGCCGGAAACTGCAATAGGGAGTTTGGCTTGCGGGGTGCGATGAAAAACCGTTGTCATTCCGACCTCGACGTTTGTGACGATGTTCGTGCGCTCGTCACTTGGAGAATAAGGTTCTGAGCGGCGCTCAGTAACATGCGATGCCTTATTTTCTATCGTTACAACATATGTTGTCAATGTGGATATTATGCGGCCGGAGGACTTTTTTAGTAGCTGGAGAAACTGGCGCAGGTTGACGTAACCGCTGAGAGCTTTCCGTGATGGATTTGTGCAGCAGGGAAGTTTAGACGTAAGAAACCTGCGGGCGATGCAGTCGCAGGGGCTAAGCCGCCTCTCACGTCACCGATGCTTACGACGAATAAGCGCCCTTCGCGTGCAGCGCGGATTCGGCCTCTTCGAGCAGTTCGACGGCCGATCGTCCTTCGAGCGCAAGCAGATGGGCGACCAGCGACTCCGCTATTGCCGACGCAGCAACGAGCGATGGAAAAAACGATGGGCTTTCGTGTGAAAAGATGAGGACGTGGTCGGCGTTGAGGGCAAGCGGCGACACGGCGCTGTCGGTGATCGCGATAAGCTTGCAGCCCTGCTCCTTCGCCGCTTGCGCGACGCGCACAGCTTCGGCCGAATACGGGGCGAAGCTTGTCACGACGGTTGCGTGCCCTTTCGCCATGCCGCGAAGTTGCATTTCGAGCGTGCCGGCCTCGCCGTTAACCAAACTCACCGATGACCGAAATAGCCGATACCCATAGACCAGGCCGAACGCGACCGGATAACACGAGCGGAATCCCGCCACGTGGACATGCGGCGCTTTGCGCAGCATCTTCGCGACCTCGACGAACTTCGTGCCGTTCTGCGCGAACGTGACTTCGAGATTGTGGCTTTGCGCGATGGCGAGTTCCTGGATTAACGATTCGCCTGAGCCACCTTTGACGAGCGCGCGGGCTTTTGTTGTGAGCGCTTCCGGCCGGGTGCGGATACGGGCAACGAATATCTCCCGGAGCTCGTTCCAGCCAGGGAAGCCAAGTTGCTGCGATAACCGCACAAGGGCCGCAGGTTGGACATTGGCTCGCTCGGCGACCTTCCGCATTGAGAGCACGGCGACTTCATCGGGGAAGTTAAGCAGGAAACCCGCGCCGGCCTGGAATTGCGGGCTGAGCTCGGGAAACTTCGCACGTATCGATGAAACCAGATCTTCGAAATTGGACGACACGAACAAGCCTCGTTAGGTTGACAACATTTGTAGTTTAACGAGGTTGGGGTGCGGACAGGATGTTGTCGGCGGGTGGAGGGCGGCTCATGCCGCTGACCTTCGCCTCTCAGGCGGTGTCGACTTCCGCCTCCGGCCATAGCCTCGGGAAGAGATATCGAAACAACGTGATTGGCAACGCGAGTTCGATGGGACCTTTGGGCGTTCTCGAACGAACGATACCTAGTTTGAAGAGGTCCGCCAGCACGCGATCGGCAGTTCGGCTTGGCAGCCCCATCATGGCTTTGAACCGGGCTCTGTCTATCGACTTGATCGTTGCCAGATAGGCGAGCGGTTGTGCCGCCTCAATTCTTAAGAAGCGCGTGTCGCTCTTGGTCGCCTCAGCCGCCAGCATCTGGGCCAGCCTCGCCTCGAAGGCGGGTATTTGGAGCATATCGTCCATGAAACCTATTTGATCAAGGCAGAGATTCATGCAGAAAGCGATAAATTCCACCAGACCGCTTTCGCTCAACACTCCTCGTCCGTCGTAGTCGCCTTTGCGACGTTGATCGGCAGCTATCAGATGTTTGTAGTAAGCACTCTGGTCGCGAGCGAAGCCGCGCATTGGAGACCATAGTCCCTGCGTCAGCCCTAACGCGGAAAGTCCGGTATGCGTATGCAGCCGCGCCGTGCGTCCATTGCCGTCGAGAAACGGGTGAATCCACGCAAGCCGGTGGTGAGCCGCCATCAACGCGATAACCGCGGTTTCACCGGCCCGTGCGTAACGGTAGCCTCGATGCCACTCGTCCATGAAGTCCGATACCGTTGTCGGGTCGGGAGGGATGTGCGAGCCGACTTTGACGCCTCTATCCCGCCATACGCCCGGCGTGATTCTTTCCTCTTCACCGTCGCCGTCAATTTGAAGGAGGTCCTCCAGCGACAACTGGTCGTGCAGATGCCGATGGATGGCTTGAGGTACAGACGCTTCGAAGAATGCATTGGAATCGAACGTGGGGAAGGTCACTTCGCCCCAACGCTCGGTGACGATATGAGCGACTGCGATTCGTTACTTGCGGGCTTCGCCGGGCCTGCTGGAAAAATCCTTTTGCAACGCGCGCTCGATTAGCAGCGGCTGGGTGTGTTGACCTTCTATCTTGTTCGTATAGTAGGAGTTCATCGGACGCAACGCCTCGCGAAGCAGATCACGGAGATGCGGCATGCCATGGGCCGCCAGATCTTTCGCCCGGCCAATGACACCGGCGGCCAGCGGACGCAGGGTGTCCAGCTTCGGCTCCGAAGGCAGCAGCGGATGCATCTGGTGAACCGCGTAATCGGAATATTTGGACTTGGCGGTGGCCATGGCGGCTTCTGTGGCGGATCCTAAACCGGAAAATCATAGAAAAAAAACGCTATATTTCAAATAGATAGCTTATCTATGGCGAGTCTTTTGGCGAATCTTTCTAGCGTAAAATATTATACGCTTTGACCTAGCGAGAAAACCATCAAGGGCGTCTTGGCAAGCGCGAGCAATGTCAGCTTATCAAGCGCTTGGTCGCGTGCCGCGACCCCGTCCGGCTCGAACTCCACTCTGCGTTGTAGATGCGGGCTACACCGGGCATAGCTTGTATAGCGGACTGCACTTTAGTCCAAGATGGGAACGGTCCATGGCTCCCAGAAAGTCGTGATGCGAGAAATGCAGGCGTAACGACGTGCCAGCGGCAGTCTCGCAGGTTCAGTGTCTCGGACTTGCGAGATCGCCAGCACCTCCACGGATGGCTGAGGGCAAATCTCCGGCCTGACGCGCGATGTGTGGTTTGCGGCAACGAAACGAGCCGGCATCGCAACACAGTGGCCCATCTCGAATCAGAAATGCGGCGAATTGGAGCACTGTCAGAGGCTTTATCCGAGAACCCCATTGTGGACAGGGAGATTGATTCTGCGAAGGGCGCTCTAATCGAAGCCCAACGAAAACTTCACGCCATAAGAGCAGACCGGCTAAGCCTCGAAAAGGTCGACCGCGCCACCAAGGACTCGTTGAGCCGAGTCTTCGTTCTCATGGGAAGACTTCAAGCACTTCTCATGAGCTTCGCATCACTTCGAGACACTGACGAACTATCCCTTCAGATAGCAGAAATCTCTCTGCAAATTGCGGCAATAGCAAAGTACCTAGCTGAGGTTGACAGGGAGCGGAGAGACGCACTCGTCGACGAAGCGTTAACAAACCTAATCACTAAATACGCGAAAGCGCTACGTTTGGAGCAGCGCGGACGGGTGAAACTAGACAAACAGGAACTCACTCTCAGCTTCAGCAAGCTTGATGACGGTAAAAAAGAATACCTATGGGAAGTCGGCAGCGGCGAAAACTGGATGGGCTATCACATCGCCACAATCCTCGCCATCCACGAGTACGTATCTCACCCCTCGCGCGAATACCTCCCTGTGTTTAACTTCCTGGTTATAGACCAGCCGAGTCAAGTCTACTTCCCGAGCGCCGCTACAGGAGCAAATCAGTTGGATGCCGACAAGGAGGGACTGACCCAGTTGCGGAGGAGTCGCGATGCAGATTTCTTAGCCACGAGGCGAATCTTCGAGATTCTTTCTGAAGGCCTCACAGCGACTAATCACAAGTGCCAAATCATCGTGCTGGAACACGCCGACGACAACATATGGGGAAAAGTGCCTAATACGGTCGAAGTCGCAAACTGGAAGCCTCGCGACGCGGGTCTTATACCAGCTTCGTGGAAGTAACATTCGCGCCCCATTGGACGAGGACATCTATAACTAAGACCACTTACAGCATCTCGCAAGACTGCTGTCTATAGGCATGGCCGCCGGCCCCTCGAACCCGACGACCGCCGACAGGAACCTTCCCCCTCACTCCACCGTCACGCTCTTCGCCAAATTCCTAGGCTTATCCACATCCGTCCCTCTCGCACAAGCCGTGTGATAAGCCAGCAATTGCAGCGGCACGACATGAAGAATGGGCGAGAGCAACCCATAATGCTCAGGCATCCGAATCACGTGAATCCCATCCTCGCTAACAATCCGGGTATCCGAATCCGCAAAGACATAAAGCTCGCCCCCACGCGCCCGAACCTCTTGCATATTCGACTTCAGCTTCTCCAGCAGCGTGTCATTCGGAGCCACCGTCACCACCGGCATAGCCTCCGTCACCAGTGCCAACGGCCCATGCTTCAACTCCCCAGCCGGATAAGCCTCCGCGTGAATATAAGAAATTTCCTTAAGCTTGAGCGCGCCTTCCAGCGCGATCGGATAATGCAATCCACGTCCGAGAAACAGCGCATTCTCCTTGCGTGAAAACTCTTCCGACCACGCAATAATCTGCGGCTCCAGCGCCAGCACGCCATTCAGCGCCGAAGGCAAATGCCGCAACTGCGTCAGATAACCCGCTTCCTGCTTTTCACTCACATGCCCGCGCAACGTCCCAAGCGTGACAGCGAGCACAAACATCCCGACTAATTGCGTAGTAAATGCCTTAGTCGACGCCACGCCAATCTCAGTCCCCGCGCGCGTCAAAAACGCGAGCTTCGTCAATCGAACCATCGCGCTGGAAGCCACATTGCAAAGCGCCAAGGTATGTTTATGCCCAAGCGCCTGCGCATGCTTCAACGCGGCCAGCGTATCCGCAGTCTCGCCCGACTGCGAAATCATCACGACCAACGCCCGCGGATTCGGCACCGATTCCCGATATCGATACTCACTCGCAATCTCAACTTGCGTCGGAATCTTCGCAACCGATTCAAGCCAGTACTTCGCCGTCATCCCCGCATACGAACTCGTGCCGCACGCGAGAATGAGCACGCTGTCGATATCGGCGAAAACTTCAGCCGCATCCGCCCCGAATAACTCAGCCGAGAACCGATCGGTTTGAGGAATGGTGTCTGTAATAGCGCGCGGCTGCTCGAAGATTTCCTTCTGCATGAAGTGTCGATACGGCCCAAGCTCAACCGCGCCGCCATACGCCGCGACCACGCGCACTTCGCGCTCGGCAGGCATTCCATCGCGATCCACAATTTTGATGCCATCCAGCGTGATCTCGACCACATCGCCTTCATCGAGGAACGCAAACCGATCGGTGCTGCCGGCGAGCGCGAGCGCATCGGAGGCGAGAAAGTTCTCGCCATTACCCACGCCCACAACCAGCGGCGACCCCTGCCGCGCGCCGACAACCGTATGCGGCTGATCCTTGTGGACCACCGCAATGGCGTACGCGCCATGCAATTCCTTCACGGCATCACGCACGCTTTGGAACAGATCGCCGCGATACATGCTGTGGATCAAATGCGCAATAACTTCGGTGTCCGTCTGCGATACAAACTCGTAGCCCTTTCCACGCAGCATGGTCCGCAAGGTCTCATAGTTCTCAATGATCCCGTTATGCACAAGCGCCAACTCGTTACGCGAAGAGATGGGATGCGCGTTGTCGGTAATGGGCGCGCCATGGGTCGCCCATCGAGTATGCGCAATGCCGGTGACGCCTTCCAGGCGCGTATCGCGGACCTGATCGGCGAGATCGGCCACGCGCGCCACGCTGCGCGCGCGCTTCGGTTCGCCATCGGCAATCACGGCTACGCCGCAGGAATCGTAGCCGCGATATTCCAGCCGCCGCAAACCTTCAACCAGCACCGATACGATGTTACGTTGCGCTACCGCGCCCACAATTCCGCACATGGCGTCGTCCTTTCCAGATTGTTTTTAATCGCTCGAAAACGCCAGGCGCTCGCCACCAGGGCGCGCACTTAAGCATGCGAGCACTCGCTATTTGTTCAGGTTTTCTTCACAGGCCGTACGTAATCGCTCTTGCTCACCTGGGTTTTTTCGTTCAACACGAGCTGACCTTCCGCGACATCCTTCCAGACGGTCGTCCCGGCCGCGATGGACGCGCCGCGCCCCACGCGCACCGGAGCGACGAGTTGGGTATCGGAGCCGACGAACACGTCGTCCTCGATCACCGTACGGAACTTGTTCGCGCCATCGTAATTACAGGTGATCGTGCCCGCGCCGATATTCACGCGCGCCCCAATATCCGAGTCGCCGATATAGCTCAAATGGTTCGCCTTCGACCCGCGCCCGAACACCGCGTTTTTCACTTCGACGAAGTTGCCCACATGCGCTTCGTCGCCGAGCACCGCGCCCGGCCGCAAACGCGCATACGGTCCAAGCACGACGTTCGCGCCGGTCGTGCCGCCTTCAATATGCGTGAACGCGTCGATCCGGGTGCCCGCGCCAATCGACGCATCGCGGATCACGCAATTCGGGCCGACGGTCACGTTATCCTCCAGGGTCACATTGCCTTCGAAGACGCAATTCACGTCGATGGACACATCGCGTCCACAGGTCAGCGTGCCGCGCACATCGATGCGCGCGGGGTCCAGCAGCGTGACGCCGGCAACCAGCAACGCCTCGGCAACATTGCCCTGATGAATCCGTTCGAGTTCGGCGAGTTGCTGCTTGCTGTTCACGCCGAGCGTTTCCCACTCTTCATCGGGTTGCGCCGTGACGATTTCAACGCCCGATTCGAGCGCGCGCTCGACGACGTCGGTGAGATAGAACTCGCCTTGCACGTTGTCGTTTTTAAGCGATGCTAGCCATTCGCCCAACTGCGCGGTCGGCGTAATGACAATGCCCGTATTGATTTCGGCGATCGTCAACTGGCCGGCATTGGCGTCTTTCTGCTCGACAATGCACTGCACGGCGCCGGTCGGATCGCGCACGATGCGGCCGTACCCGGTCGGATCGTCCAGCGTGACCGTCAGCACGCCGTACCGGCCACCAGACGCGGCATCGGCCAGGCGCTGCAGCGTGCTGACGCGCGTGAGCGGCACATCGCCGTAAAGAATGAGCGTAGGCACGGAAAGGTCGAGCAGCGGCAGCGCTTGCTGGACGGCGTGGCCGGTGCCCAGTTGTTGATCCTGCACGGCGAACTGGACATCGGGGGCGCCGACTGCTTTCTGAACCTGTTCCGCCCCGTGTCCGATCACGACGACAAGCCGCGTGGGCGTGAGCGCGCGAGCGACATCGAGGACATGAGAGAGGAGCGGCCGGCCAGCCAGGGGATGAAGGACTTTCGGCAAGGCGGAACGCATGCGCTTGCCCATGCCTGCCGCCAAAATAACAATGTTCATGGCGTCAGCTTCGTTGAAGTATTTGGAGCCGCCAATATAACACGCGCCGGGAGGCGGAAAAACCCGGCGCGGCCTTGCTCAGCAATGCTTCTGCGGGGTTTTCGGCCCGGCTTCAAATATCATCGAACTGAACAATCGAAATGGTCTGCGACGTTGACTCCGTCGAACACGGGTCTTCATCGAACGCGATATCACCAGCCGGGTCCGCCACGCCCGTCGCGCGCAATCCGCTGAACGGAAACAGCTTGTGATCCATCAAATGCGAAGGCACGACATTCGACAGCGCGTTGAACATATTTTCCACGCGGCCGGGGAAACGCTTTTCCCAATCGCGGATCAGCGCTTTCATTTCTGCGCGCTTCAGGTTCGGCTGGCTACCGCACAGGTTGCACGGAATGATCGGGAACTCGCGCAACTCGGCGAACTTCTCCAGATCTTTTTCCCTCGCGTAAGCAAGCGGCCGGATCACGATGTTTTTACCATCGTCGGATTGCAGTTTCGGGGGCATGCCCTTGAGCTTGCCGCCATAGAACATATTCAGCAGCAGCGTCTGCAAAATATCGTCGCGATGATGCCCAAGCGCAATCTTCGTTGCCCCGAGTTCGCCCGCCACGCGATACAAAATCCCGCGCCGCAATCTCGAACAAAGCGAACACGTCGTCTTGCCTTCCGGCACCAGCCGCTTGACGATGCTGTACGTATCCTGATTCTCGATATGAAACGGCATATCCAGCTTGCTCAAATACTCGGGCAGCACATGCTCCGGAAACCCCGGCTGCTTCTGATCGAGATTCACCGCGACGATGTCAAAGTTGATCGGCGCGCGTTCGCGCAGCCGCATCAGCAATTCGAGCATCGCGTACGAATCCTTTCCGCCGGACAGGCAGACCATGACCTTGTCGCCGTCCTCGATCATGTTGTAATCGGTGACCGCCTCACCCACCTGACGCGCCAGCCGCTTGAACAATTTGTTGTTCTCGTAGGCCTGCTTCTGCTCGCGGCGTGTCAGCGGCTCGCGCATCGTCGGGGCGGATGCCAATTCCTGAACCACCGGCGCTTCCGTTTCCGTTAGCGAACTCATGCTGTCACCTCTTTGATGCGAAAGACTTCGACGCCCACGGCATCGCAGTCCGGATAAACGTCGGGTTTTTCTGTGGAAACCGCCACCGCGCGCACATTCGGATGCGCCAATAAAGCAGCGGCGACGTCATCGCAGAGTGTTTCCTGCAAATGGATATGCCCGCGTCCCACGCGCTTGGCGATGGTCGAGCGCATGAAATCGTAGTCGACAACTTCGCGCAGCTTGTCCTCAGTCGGCGTCGATAACGCCAGCGGCACGAACAATTCCACGTTGATCACCACACGCTGCTCGCCCTGTTTTTCGAAATCGTGCACGCCAATGTTGATGCGCACTTCGTAGTTGCGCAGGAAAAGCCGCCGGCAATCGGCCAGCCGGGGATGCGAAAGTGCGGCAAGCATGGTGATGTCCTGGTGATTCAGATTCTGATTAACTTACTAAGATTGACGCACTGGGATTGACAACTAAACGCCGCCGCCCGGGGCGCGGCCCGTCGTCAAAAACATGATGTCGCGTGGCGATGGCACGAGATGCTGCCCGCCATCGACTACCAGCGTTGTACCCGTCACGCCTGAAGCGTCGGCGAGATAACAGGCCGCTGCAACCACGTCCTCCACGCGTGAAGCCCGGCCCAACGGCGTCACCTTGTGCGCGGCCTCGAACTCGGCCGGCGTCATATCCGCCGACGGCAGCGTGAGGCCCGGCGCCAGCCCGACCACGCGCAACTTCGGCGCAAGCCCCTGAGCGAGCGCGACGGTCGCGCTTTCGAGCGCCGCCTTGGTCAGCGTGTACGACAAATAATCGGGATTCATGTTGTACAGCTTCTGGTCGAGCACGTTGATGACGCAAGCGCGCCCGGTTTCACCGTCGGCGTCAGCATCCGGCGTGGCGTCATACAGCGCGCGCGCCAAGGCCAGTGGCGCGCCAACGTTGATCGCCATCATCTCGAGCAGGCGCGGGTAGCTGAAGTCGCGCGCCGTATCTTCGACAAAACTCGACGCGTTGTTCACCACGCAATGCAGACCACCCAACGCGTCGATACACGCCGGCACCAGCCGCGCCACGTCGCTTTCCACGCCAAGATCCGCACGCAGCGCAACCGCGCGGCGGCCAAGGGCGCGTATCGACTGGACGACTTCCTGCGCTTCGCCCTCAGAACCGCCAAAATGCACGGCGACGTCCCAGCCGCGCGCGGCGAAACCGAGCGCCAGCCCACGGCCGATGCGTTTTGCCGCCCCGGTGATCAGCACCACGCGGGCTTTCGGCGCGGAAAAATCTGGAGAAGTGGACGGAGAAACGCTCATTTACAATGCCGGAATGAATCCAAAAGCTCACGAATCCGACAGTTTACCTGTTCCCGGCCCCGACGCGCTCGCGCAGTCCGAGGCGTTGACCGGTCGCATCCGCGCGGAAATCGCGTCGGCGGGCGGCTGGCTGCCGTTCAGCCGGTATATGGAACTCGCGCTTTACGCGCCCGGCCTCGGCTATTACACCGGCGGGTCGATGAAATTCGGCAAACGCGGCGACGATGGCAGCGACTTCGTCACCGCGCCGGAAATGTCGCCGTTGTTCTCGGCCACGCTGGCACGGCCGGTTGCGCAGGCGTTGCGCGATAGCGGCACGCGCAATCTGATGGAATTCGGCGCGGGAACCGGGAAACTCGCCGCCGGCTTGCTGAACGCGTTGAAAGCGCTCGACGTTCCCTTCGATACCTACGCAATCGTCGATTTATCGGGGGAATTGCAGGACCGTCAGCGAGCGACGATAGAAGCCGACGCGCCCGAGCTGGCATCTAAGGTGACATGGCTCAGCGCATTGCCGGAGAATTTTGAAGGCGTGGTGATCGGCAACGAAGTGCTCGACGCGATGCCGGTGCGCCTGGTCGTGCGCAAACTTGGCGTATGGCACGAGCGCGGCGTGTCGTGGATGAACAACCGTTTCGCGTTCGACGACAAACCCTTGTTAGCGGCGCTCGACGACCCGCTGCTGGCCGAAATAGATGCCACTATCGATGAAGTCAACGACGAGCCGTTCATCGAATATTTGAGCGAGACGCACGAAGCGGCGCTGGCTTTCACGCGCACCATTTGCACGATGCTCACGCGCGGCGCGGCGTTTTTTATCGATTACGGCTTTCCGCGGCGCGAGTTCTATCACGCTCAGCGCGCGCAAGGCACGCTCATGTGCCATTACCGGCATCGGTCGCACGGCGATCCGTTCTTGTATCCCGGGTTGCAGGACATCACGGCGCACGTGGAGTTTTCGGGGATCGCGGAGGCCGGCACGGACGCGGGCGCCGATCTGCTCGGTTTTACGTCGCAAGCGCGTTTCCTGATGAACGCGGGCATTACCGATACGCTTTCCGACCTCGATCCATCGGACGTCCGGCGCTTTCTGCCCGCTGCGAACGCGGTTCAGAAGTTGTTATCGGAGGCGGAAATGGGCGAATTGTTCAAGGTGATTGCGTTCTCGCGCGGTATCGACGACACGCTCGCCGCGTTCTCGTCTGGCGATCGTTCACATACCTTATGACATCATGATCCGCTGGGTACTCACCACGTTCATTGCGTTGTCGATTCTCTCGGCGTGTTTGCCGTGGATGAAGAAACTCGGCATTGGCAGGTTGCCCGGTGATTTCACGCTGCGCCTGTTTGGACGGGAATATCCGTTCCCGTTCATGTCGACTATTTTGCTGTCGATCGTGCTTTCGCTGCTCGCGCGAATGCTTTAACTCACAGCACCGCTTCCACCGCCGCCACACGCGCGGCGTGAACCGCGTCCTTGATCTTGCCCGGCTCGTTCGCGTACTGCTGCGCGACGGCGCCGGCATCCACCGCGCGCGCCGCCACCAGCGCTTCACGCAAACGCTCCGCCTGCGGATACGGCTGCTGACTTAAACCGAGCCGGCCGCGGGCATCGGAGACACAGGCTTGCAGCGCTTCAGCAAAACGCGCGGGCTTGCGCAACGCATCGCATCGCTCGAACAAACGCACCAGCGCCGCCGCCCCAAACTCCATCACCCGATGGATATTCCCATGCTCACGCGCCACCAGCAGCGCGAGATCGCGGCATTCGTTCGGCACGCGCAAACGCTCGCACAACGGCTTTAGCAGATCGACGCTACGCCCTTCATGACCTATGTGACGCGGCAGGATATCGTCCGGCGTGGTCGCCTTGCCGAGATCATGCGTCAGCGCAGCGAAGCGAACCGGCAGCGTGTAACCGTGCGCCGCCGCGTAGTCCACGACCATCATCACGTGCACGCCGGTATCGACTTCCGGATGATAGTCGGCACGTTGCGGCACGCCCCACAGCGAATCCACCTCCGGCAAAATCCGCACGAGCGCGCCGCATTCGCGCAGCACGTCGAACATCCGCGACGGCGTCTTTTCCATCAGGCCACGCGACACTTCCTGCCACACACGCTCGGGCACGAGCGCATCGACTTCGCCGTCCGCGACCATGCGTTTCATCAGCGCGAGCGTTTCGTCGGCGATCGTAAAATCCGCGAACCGCGCCGCAAATCGCGCGATACGCAGAATCCGCACCGGATCTTCGATAAACGCATCGCCCACATGCCGGAACACGCGCGCTTCGAGATCGGCGCGGCCATTGAATGGATCGATGACCGGTCCGGTCAGCTCGCCGTCCGGGCGCACTTCACGCGCCATGGCGTTCACGGTCAGATCGCGGCGCGCGAGATCTTCTTCGAGCGTCACGTCGGGCGCGTAGAAAAACTGAAAGCCGTGATATCCCGCCGATGTCTTGCGCTCAGTCCGCGCGAGCGCATATTCCTCGTGGGTTTGCGGATGCAAAAACACGGGAAAATCCTTGCCGACGGGTTTAAACCCTTTCGCCGTCATTTGCTCCGGCGTCGCGCCGACCACGACGTAATCGCGGTCCTGAACCGGCAGGCCGAGCATGTCATCGCGGATCGCGCCGCCCACAGCGTAAATGTTCATCGCTCGTTCCGTGCGCCTTCGATCCACTCGGCGACGTGAGGCAGTGCCGTGATGTAGGCGGCGTAGACGAGCGCCGTTTCGCTCAGCTTGGGCGCGTAAGAATTGAAGCGCATGACGACAGGCGCGAACATCGCGTCGGCTATGCCGAATTCCTTGCCGAATAAGAACGGGCCGCCGTGCCGACTAATGCAAGCGCGCCAGATCAAGTCGATCCGTTTGACGTTCGCCAACGTGCCCGCCGTGAACTCCAGACCGAAGGTTTGCCGCTGGATATTCATCGACATCTGTTCGCGCAGATCGGCGAAACCCGCGTGCATTTCCGCGCTGATACTGCGGGCGTGCGCTCGCGCAGAGGCATCGCGCGGCCACATGGCGTGCTGCGGGAAAAGCTCGGCCAGCGTCTCCATGATCGCGACCGATTCCCACACTGCGTCGCCGGCATCGGTCACGAGGCAAGGCACTTTCCCCGATGGCGAATGCGCGAGGATATTCGCGCTGGAATCTGGCCGCGCGAGGCGAATCATTACTTCCTCGAACGGAATGCCGAAGTGCTTGAGCACGAGCCACGGCCGCATGGACCACGACGATACATTCTTGTCACCAATAACGAGTTTCATCGAGAATATCTTGGTTAAAGCGCTGCTTGGGGAACACCACGTTCAACGCCCGGCGGACGCGCGAAACGTGTTGAAACGCGAACGCGTCGATGAACCCGTGAGGTACATCGGCGCAATCGCTTCAATGCTCGCCGGTTCTTCAATACCGAGTTCCGGCGCCATCGGCCCGCTGGCGACCGCGGGGGTTTTCATCGAATCGAGATTATCGCGCGACATCATGGGTTCGCCAGGCGCGAGCTCAAGCGACATTGCCTGAAGGCGGCCAAGGCTGTCAGGCAAACGAATGATCTTCGCGTTCTTGCCGATCGCCGCGCCGCTGAAGCGCACAAGTTCTTCGAGCGTGTACACCGTCGGTCCGGCAAGTTCATACACACGGCCGCTGGCGGCATCGAGATCGAGCACGTTGGCGAAGGCCTTGGCGACATCGCCGACGAAAATCGGCTGGATCTTTGCTTGCGAACACGCCAGCGGAATCACCGGAAAGATCCGTTCGAGAAACGCGAACTGATTCAGGAAGTTGTCTTCGGGGCCAAACACCACGGATGGACGAAAAATGGTGGTCGCCAGATTCGATTCGCGCACGGCTTTTTCGCCGTCGCCCTTCGAGCGGAGATACATGCTCGGCCCTTTCGAATCTGCGCCAAGCGCGCTCATGTGGATCAAGCGCCGCACGCCTTTCGCCTGACACGCGGCCACGATCTTGCCCGGCAACTCGACGTGCGCCTTGGCGAATTGTGGACCGTAAGGATCGCCGCGCTTACCGTGCAAAATGCCGACGAGGTTGATGACGGCATCGGCTTGAGAGACGAAGGCCGCAAGCTGGACGGGATCGTAGACGTTCGTTTCGATCACATCCACGGGCAGCAGCGTCAGATGCGCCGCATTTTCGCGGCGCCGCGTGGCGATGCGCACGTTCTTGCCGAGCTCGACAAGCGCATTCACCAGATGACTGCCGATAAACCCCGATCCGCCGATCAACGCAATGGTTTGATGCCGCATGTTCGCCTCCAAAAGTGGCGGTCCGCGAAAGCGTCATGGCGGCGGCGCCGCGCGTGACTTTCGACTGACCGTGACCGTATTGACCGGAAAGCGAAACGCGCGGCGAGTCGGTTTGCAGGCCGCTTACGGCGCGATATAACCGAGGCGCGCTTTCAGCGATTGCGGGCGGCCTTCGAACAGCGCCGCATAATAAACGGTGTTCGACAGCACGTTCTTGACGTAATCGCGGGTTTCGGTGAACGGAATGGTTTCAGCAAAAATCGCGCCCTCTACCGGTGCGCCGAGCGTGGAACGCCATTGCGTCGGGCGTCCCGGGCCGGCGTTGTAACCGGCGGTGGCGAGGACGGCGGAATCGTCGAACTGGTTGTAGACCATCGCCAGATAATTCGTGCCGAGCAGGATGTTCGTGTCGAGGTCGTTCATTTGTTCACGCGATACCGGTCCCATGCCGATTTTCTTCGCCACGAGTTGCGCGGTGCCGGGCATCAACTGCATCAAGCCGCCCGCGCCCACTTCCGACTTCGCGTTGATGATGAAGCGCGATTCCTGGCGAATCAGGCCATACGCCCATTCGATATCGAGCCCGGTGTTCTTCGACTCACGCTCGACCACATCACGATACGGCGACAAATACCGCAACGAGAAATCGTGCTCGGTCTTGGTCTTGTCTGCCGTGTTCACCGCGCGATCGAACAATTCGATCCGCTTTGCGTACTGCGCGGCCGCGATCAATTGCCGGTCCGTCATGGTACGCAGTGGCCAGTTCCATTCGCGGTTGCCTTCGAGCCGGAGATTCATGGCGTAGAACTTCTGCGACAACGCAAAACCCGGCACGGTCGCAGCCTGGGCGATTTCCGCGTCGGTGACTTCCGTGCGCGGCGGTACCGTGATTTTCTGGCCGAGTTCTTCCGACGCCAACTGGCCATAGAAGTTGAACTGATCCGCGATACCCGCGAACTCCTGATTGGCCGTGGCGGTATCGCCTGCTTGCTTCAGGGCGCGCGCGTGCCAGTAGATCCACGTGGGCTGGTTGCGCAGCGTGGGCGGCATTTGTTCGATCGACCAGCGCACCATGATCCAGTCGCCGGCGAGCAAAGCGCTGCGCGTGCGCCATTCATAGGCGGGATTCGACAACGGCGCATTCAGCGAAAGCCGATACCAGTCGACCGCGCTCGGCATGCGCTTCGCTGCGGCCTGATACCCGATCGTGCCCCAGCCGATAGCGCGTTCCGTTGGCGTCAACGCCGGCGCAACCGAGCTGAATGTGGCGGCGGCCATGGCTGGATCGTTGCGCGCCATGCGCGTGATGGCGACGAGCGCGAGTTGATGCGACGACGTGTCGCGACCTACGCCGCGTGCGAGATACAGCGGCGGCGTGCTGGCGGCGGAGTCGAGGACGCTTTGATCCGGGCGTTGCTGGCCGAGTGCGTCCGCGATCTTGGCGCCCGTGTTCGTGTAGTTCTGCTCGTAGGCGAGGCGGATTTGCTGCCACACGTCGTCCGACGTGAATTGCTGCGAGACGGCTAGCGCGTTGATCAGGTCGACGCAACCATCGCCATACCATTTTGGATCGACGAGCAAAGCGCGCGCGGCGTCCGCGACATTTTCTCCGCGCGACGCCCGCGCTTCGAGCGCGTAGCATTTCACCTGCGTGTCGTCGTTCAGCACGAAGCGCGAATATTGATCGAGGAAATTGCGCCAGTCGTGGCGTGCGCCGAGCACCGTCAGATAGTCGTTGCGCATGCGGTCGGCAATCGCCTGACCGTCGTAGCGCTGCAGGAATGCGAGCACGGGCTCGTCCGGCGCGTCGACGCGCGCGTGGCCTTGCGAGTCGAAGAGTTGCGGCTTGATCGTGAAGTATTCGATATAACCCGGCGCCGGATAATTCGGAATTTGCGCGGCGAGTTGCATGGCGCGGCCGACGTCATTCGAGCGCGCGGCTTCGCGTAGCTGGATGAAGGTGCGGTCATCCGGCGAGAGCGAATAATCAGCTGCTGGCGGACGCACGGCGGAGGCGGTGCCGCATCCGATCAGGGTGATCGCAGCGAGCGTGGTTGCGACTGCGAGATATACTCGTTTGAGACGTTTTGACATCGTTATTTCTGGAGCGCGAAGTGATGCAAAGCATAGCACGCAACCCTCTGCTGGAAACCAAAAGCGCGCTGCGTGCAAACCTGCTCGCGACCCGCGAGGCGCAAGGCGTTCGGGCCGATCAGGACGCGCGTGGTGAAGCGTTGGCGCGGCGTTTGATGGAAGCGGTCGCGCGCTTTCCGGATACGTCATGTATTGGTTTTTATTGGCCGGTGGCCGGGGAGTTCGACGCGCGTGATGTGCTGACTGTGTGGCTGGCGCTGGATGCATCGCGGAAGGCGGCATTGCCGGTGGTGGTTGCGCCGAGGGCGCCGCTGGTTTTTCATGCTTGGCAGCCGAGCGCCGCGATGAAGAGAGGGCGGTATGGCATTCCCGTGCCGGCGGAAGAGCGCGTGGTTGTGCCGGACTTGCTCGTTATTCCGTGCGTGGGTTTCGATACCGATCGATATCGGCTGGGATATGGCGGTGGGTATTACGATCGGACATTGGCGGATTGGACAGGGGGCCTTGCGCCGGCGACGATTGGGGTGGCTTTTGAATCCGCGAGATGCGACGCGCTGCCAAGGGGGGAGTTTGATTTGCCACTCGGGGCAATTGTGACCGAATCGGCAGTGTATTGAGTGTTCGCACCGGTGGACGGTTTTGGAAGGTGGGCGGTGCGGGGTGCTTGGTCTTGGGGCAGCGGTTCTGGGTCAATGCCGGGTTGCTGCTTTTCAGGTCTTCGCGCGTTCAGTGTTAGCTGTTTTCTTAATCACTATTAGCCACTGCGCGTGGCGGCGCGTCATTTCTTGGTCCTTAGCGACAAAGAAACGAAGCAAAGAATACGCTTTAAACTCTCTAAAAATTAAGTGTCCACAGCGTGCAGTTTTTATTCATTGGTACCCGAAAAGCACGGTGCTCGCTAGAACCACGGATGTGTGAAACCCTCCTTCTCGCGAATCCTGACAGTAAAACGCTTCGCCCCGTACGCTCTCGGGCAAGGACCAGTGGCAAGGAAACCCGCACGGCCTCACGCGTATTTGCCGCAGTGGTACTTCGCGGGTTAGCTATCGGTTTGCATTGTTATTTGCCGGGTTATGCCCTATGCGTTCTGCAGATCCATTTCTTGGTGGTTTAAAGGATGGTTCGGCATGCGTACAAATTCGGTGAAAGGTTTTCCGCGGATAGCGCGGGGGGCTCCTTGGGCAGGTTCAGTCGCTAGTGCTGGCCCGAGAGCGTACGGGGCGAAGCGTTTTACTGTCAGGATTCGCGAGAAGGAGGGTTTCACACATCCTAAGTTCTGGCGAGCACCGTGCTTTTGGGGCACCCATGAATCAAAACTGCACGCTGTGGACACTTAGGGTAGAGCTGTTAAAAGCGTTTTCTTTGCTTCGTTTCTTTGTCGCTAAGGACCAAGAAATGACGCGCTGCCACGCGCAGTGGCTAATAGTGATAAAAAAAACATCCAACACTAAATGCGCGAAGACTTGGAGAGCAGCAACCCGGCATTGACCCAGACCGCTAACCCTGGAACCTAACAACCCAGCATAAACCCCGACCACCAACCCCGACCACCAACCCCAGAACCAACGCACCCAAAACCCGAGTGCGAACGGAAACCCTATAACGAGGCTGCAGCCCTGGCCGCTGTATCGTAGAGACCGGAAGCATTTCGCAGCAACTGCGCCGCCTCGCCTATCTGCTCATTGGTCAGCCCACTCTCCTTCAACGTGCTGATCAAGCAACTCTCCCGCACCTCCCGATACTTCCCGCACAACTCCCGCCCCGCCATCGTTGCGGAAAAGAACACCTCCTTACCCACTTTTTCGCTCTTCACATAACCCCGCGCCATCAACTTCTTAATGGCATAGCTCGCGACGTGCGTGTCCTCTATATTGAGAACAAAGCAGATATCGGCAATCTTTTTCTTCCGGTCACGATGGCTCACATGATGCAGCAGCGACACTTCCACCGCCGTCATGTCCTTCGCGCCCGCCGCCGACATGCATCGAACCATCCAGCGGTTAAACGCATTACCAGCCATGATCAGGCCATATTCGAACTCGGACAACTCAGCGCTCGTTTCAGACACGAGATGCTCGGACGAAACGATCTTGGTCGGATGACGGGGCATAAATATTTCGGCGGAAGAATATGTCGGCGAGTGTAGCGTATGGAACGAAATTCACCCCTAGGTCTAAATTCTTATTGATAATTTGTCGATAAATTATTGACAATGTACATTCCCGAGCTAGCGTTGAGACGGCTTCTCATTTGCCTTTCGTTCAAGCGCGTGCTCGATTACCGGCAAAACCCAGCATGACACCACCCAAAATTCATCCACTCGGCGACACCGCGCTTGTGTGCGAAGCGCCCCCGCCCGCCACGATCGACTGCCAGCGCCGAATGTGGGCGCTCGCCGACGCAGCACGCCTGTGGCCGCATGTCGTGGAGGTGGTGCCGGGCATGAACAACCTTACGCTGGTCTTCGATCCCCTCCAGGCCGATCCCGCCGACCTCGCACAACACATGCAAAACGCGTGGGAAAAAGCGGCGGAAGCCGATGTAGGCACCGCTGAAATCGAAATTCCCGTGCGCTACGGCGGCGCTGATGGCCCCGATCTCGCGTCCCTGGCGAAGTCGCTCAACCTGAGCATCGATGAACTCGTGAAGCGACACACGCAAGCCGATTACATCGTATTTTTCCTCGGTTTTCAGCCCGGTTTTGCCTATCTCGGCGGCCTCGATCCCACGCTACACGCGCCTCGACATCCCAAACCCCGGCTGGAAGTGCCGGCGGGGTCGGTCGGTATCGGCGGGGAGCAGACGGGGATTTATCCAGCGGTGTCGCCGGGTGGCTGGCAGCTGCTGGGACGCACCGATCTCAAACTCTTCGATCCCGCCCGCAACCCGCCCACGCTGATGCAACCCGGCGATCACGTCCGTTTTACCGCGCTCGAGGTGCTCGCATGATCGACGTCATTCGCGCCGGCATGCTCTCCTCCGTGCAGGATCTTGGCCGCGCGGGATATCGGCACCTCGGTGTCAGTTCGGGCGGCGCATTGGACGCGCTGTCGCTGGAAATCGGCAACCGGATCGTGGGCAACATGCCGGGCGCGGCAGGTATCGAACTGACGCTCGGACCGACCACGCTGCGCTTCACGCGCGCTACCCGCGTGGCGATCACCGGCACGGATTTCGCCGCCACGCTGGACGACAAGCCCGTCTACTCGTGGTGGAGCCTGCCGGTCCAGGCCGGTCAGGAACTGACGTTGCGCGGCGCCAAGCACGGCATGCGCGGATATGTGTGCGTGGCGGGCGGTATCGATGTCCTGCCCATGCTCGGTTCTCGCAGCACCGACCTCGGCGCCTGTTTCGGCGGTCTCGGCGGCCGGGCGTTGCGCGATGGCGATCGTCTGGCTACCGGCGTGCCACAGCCGAATAAGACTGCGGTGTTTTCATCGGCGGGAACGGCCTTTGGGGTGAAAGCGCCCGCGTGGTGCAAGTTCGTTTATGTGGAAGAACCGCTTCGGCGCGGCAAACACACGCCGGGCAATTCATGGTCGCTGCCAATCCGCGTGTTGCGCGGTCCCGAATACGAGACCTTCACGCAAACGGCTCAGCGCGACTTCTGGAACGAAGAATGGACGATCACCCCGAACAGCAACCGCATGGGATTCCGGCTCGCGGGCACAGTGCTGGAACGCGGCGATAAAGCCGATCTTTTGTCCCACGCCGTATTGCCCGGCACGATCCAGGTCCCGCCGAACGGTCAGCCGATCGTGCTGATGGGCGACGCCCAGACCACCGGCGGATATCCAAAAATAGGCTCGGTCATCAAGGCCGACTTGTGGAAGCTCGCGCAAGCGCGGCTCAACAGCGGTGTGCGCTTTATCGAAACAACGGTTGAAGCCGCGCGTCACGCGCTGGCGGACGAGCGCATGTATGTAAAACAGGTCGAATCGGCTATCGCGATGCACGCGGAACGCCTCGGCCGGTAAAGAACAGGGAACGAAGATGGAAATCGATCTGAACGCCGATCTCGGCGAAGGCATGGGCACTGACGAAGCACTGCTCGATCTCGTGAGCTCCGCGAATATCGCTTGCGGGTGGCACGCGGGTGGCGCAACGGCCATGCGCGATTGCGTGCGCTGGGCCGTTGCGAAGGGTGTCGCCATTGGTGCGCATCCGAGTTTCAACGATCCCGAGAATTTCGGCAGGAAGGAGATGGACCTTCCCGTCTACGAGATTTACGCGGGCGTGTTGTATCAACTGGGCGCGCTGGCCGCGATCGTGAGGGCTGAAGGCGGTCGGATGTCGCATGTGAAGCCGCACGGCGCGCTCTATAACCAGGCGGCGAAGAATCCGGACATTGCCGAGGCTATTGTCACGGCAATTCGCGATTTCGATTCGTCGTTGCTGGTGTTCGGGCTGGCGAACAGCAATCTCGTCGATGCCACCCGCAAGGCGAACCTGGTCGCGATCGAGGAAGTGTTCGCGGACCGCGGATATCGGTCGGATGGGTCGCTCGTGCCGCGCAAAGACCCCGGCGCGCTGCTAGAGGACGAGGAAGCCGTGATCACCCGAACGCTGAAAATGGCAATGGAGCATCGCGTCCAGGCGGTCAGCGGCGAGTGGGTCCCGATCAACGCGCAGACGGTTTGTCTTCACGGCGACGGCGCGCATGCGCTGGCATTCGCCCGGCGGATTCGCGGGGCGCTCGAAACGGCGGGCATCGACGTTCGCGCTGCCCACGCGGTCGAGGTCTGACGAACTGTCTTTAGCGTTTCTCGCTGCTTGGCGTTAGCGCCCGAAGCGAGCCTGCGCCTCGGCAACAAAGCCTCAATGAACCTGAATGCCTCGCGACTTGGCGGGGCGTTTTCGTAAGCGGCCGTAGAGCCGTTTTATCAAGCCAACGGAACGGTCCGCTCGAAGCAAGCGGTTCGTCCGGCGGCGGAACAAGCCCTTATCGGGACATTAGCCCGACCACTTGGAGATCTTATGGGTACCGCTGTCAATCTATGGCCACTGATAGGCGTGGCTGTCATCATCGTGGGATTTATCCTGCGCTTCAATCCGATGCTGATCGTGGCCGCCGCTGCAATCGTCACCGGCTTGGCGGCGCACTTTCCCATCGATCGCATTCTCACCGCTATCGGCACGGGGTTTCTCAAGACACGCAACATTCCGCTCATCATCTTGCTGCCGCTGGCCGTGATCGGTTTGCTGGAACGGCACGGTCTGCGTGAACGCGCGCAAATCTGGATTTCGGGCATCAAGGCGGCGACGGTGGGACGTCTGCTGATCGTCTATTTGCTGATTCGCGAATTGACGGCGGCTGTCGGTCTGACTGGTCTTGGCGGACATCCGCAAATGGTCCGGCCGCTGCTCGCGCCCATGGCCGAAGGCGCCGCGCAAACACGTTTCGGCAAGCTCTCCGATGAAACCCGCTTCAAGCTGCGAGCGTGGTCCGCCGCGACCGACAACGTCGGCCTGTTCTTCGGCGAAGACATCTTCGTGGCCTTCGGCGCGATCGTGTTGATGACAACCTTCCTCAAGGAAGCGGGGATCGTGGTTGAACCGCTGCACGTTGCCGTCTGGGGCATCCCGACTGCGATCTGCGCGTTCCTGATTCACGGCTTCCGGCTGTGGCTGCTCGATCGGCGGCTGAATCGCGAACTCGGCGCGTTGACCAAGAACGTTCGCGGAGAAACCGCATGACACTGACGCTCAACTATCTGTTCTATCTGCTGGGTATCGTGCTGGTGGTTGTCGCCGGCATGATCTACGTCGATAAAAAACATCCCCGCCGCCTCACCGCCGGAACCTTCTGGCTGGTGTATGCGCTGATTTTCCTGATCGGCGACTGGCTGCCGGCCAATGTGGTCG
This sequence comes from Caballeronia eucalypticola, assembly GCF_047608185.1. Classification (NCBI taxonomy): domain Bacteria; kingdom Pseudomonadati; phylum Pseudomonadota; class Betaproteobacteria; order Burkholderiales; family Burkholderiaceae; genus Caballeronia; species Caballeronia eucalypticola. The sequence continues at coordinate 437,801 of NZ_JBLKRU010000001.1, read as the reverse complement.
GCGTGCTGGTTGTGGCGATGGCCTTGATCGCAGGCTTCGGCGGTGTCACGGCGGGCAAGCCGAAAATGCTCTCCGACGAAGCGCGCCGCAACAGCGCCTTGCGTCTGGGCAACAAGCTGTTCGTCCCCGCATTGACGATCCCCGTGGTGACCGTGATCCTGACGCTGGGAGCGAGTTACCTGGTGTTCGGCGGCAAGCCGCTGCTCGATCCGAAGAATGTCACGCTGATGGGCTTTGGCATCGGCTGTATTGTCGCGCTGGGCGTAGCGTGCGTGATGACACGCGATACCGTCGGGCAATCGATGAAAGAAACGCGCCGCTTGGTCGATGCGCTTTCATGGGCCGCCGTGCTGCCGCAAATGCTGGGCATGCTGGGTTTGGTGTTCTCGGATGCGGGCGTGGGCAAGGCGGTCGCGCACGTGACGACGGCTTATGTGAACCTCGATTACCGCCTGGTCGCGGTGGCCGTGTATTGCATCGGCATGGCGCTTTTCACGATGGTCATGGGCAACGGCTTCGCGGCGTTCCCGGTGATGACGGGCGGCGTAGGCGTGCCTATCCTGGTCGGCGTGTTCCACGGCAATCCGGCCACCATGGTCGCGATCGGCATGTTCTCGGGTTATTGCGGCACGCTCATGACGCCGATGGCCGCGAACTTCAACATGGTGCCGGCCGCGCTGCTCGAATTACCCGATAAAAACGCGGTGATCAAAGTGCAGATTCCAACCGCGCTGTCGATGCTGGTCGTGAATATCTTCTTGCTGAACTGGCTGATGTTCCTGTAACGCGAAGGCGTGGGTTCACGCCGGATCCACCACGAACCCACGCTTTCTCAGCAACGCGAGCACACCTCTTTTCCCGCCAAGATGCAACGCGCCAACAGCCAGGAACACCGGCTTGTTCGGCGCGGCTATCGCCACCACGCGCGCCGCGAACCGATAGTTCCGGTCGACCACCACGCGGTTATCGATCTGCCTCGCAAGCTGCTTCGATCTCGCCAGTTTCTCCGTCTTGGCGTCGTCCCATGCCTTCAGTGCATCGGCGTCGCCAATCCGCCATAGCCGATGCAACTCCTTCACATCGGCAACATTCTCAGCCGGCGTCTGCACCAGATCCTGCGCGAGCATTTCCCGTTGCTGCGCCTGCGTGAGCCGCGTGAACGCGGCAATCTGCTCATTGAGCGTCTCCAACCCCACCACTCGCCCGCGCGGCCGCAAGTAGACGTTCTGCAATTGCGTTTCCGTGCCGAATTCGGTCTGGAATCCGGCCTTCAAGGTATCGACGGTTTCAACCAGCATCGACGCCAGCCATGGCCGCGAGCGGCTGATATCGGCGAGCATGGCGGGGTTGCCGCGCATGCGTATTTCCAGCTTTTTCCACAGCGCATCGGGCAAATATCGCGACAGGCACGGCTCCCGGCATACGCCGTATTTGCTCACTTCATCGGCCGATACAACCAGGTCGTCGGGAGAGATTTCCAGCGCGAGCGTCGGCGATGCATCGAGCGCGCCGAGGATCGGCTTGCGGAACGGCTGGCTGACGGGGTAGTCATCGGCGAAACCGACGTGCAGCGTACCCAGCACGTAGATAGTGACCTGGCCTTTGGTGGCGACGTAGAACGGCATATGCGGCGGCTGCGCCTGCACCGGACCGCTGGCGGTGGTGCCATTCGAATGGTCTACGTCGGGAGGAGCCGGACGCGCGGGCGGCACACTTAGGCCGGGCAACGCAGCAGAGGACGTGGGCGGCACCGTGGCGCCCGGCGGCGAGCGCGCGCCGGTCACAGCAAAAGCCAGTTGCGGCGCCAGGCAAAAAATCGCAAGGATCGCCGCCACAACAACAGCAAAACCCGCAACAAAACGGCGCGCAACCTGCCGCGCCGCCGGGCGTTCAGCCATCGATCTCCCCGACTTCCTCGGCGCGATGACAGGAGACGTGCCGACCATCGACGAAACGCAGCGCCGGTTCTTCGACGCGGCATTTATCGATTGCATACGGGCAGCGCTGATGAAATGTGCAACCTGATGGTGGGTTAAGCGGCGAAGGCATTTCGCCCTGCAGCCGGATCTTGATGCGCCGATCTTCTTCGAACAAGGCAGGCGTCGCCGACATCAGCGAGCGCGTGTACGGATGACGCGGCCGTGCGTAGATCGTTGCCTTGTCGCCAAGTTCGGCCACACCGCCAAAATACATCACCATGACGTCATCGGCGATATGTTCCACCACCGACAAGTTATGCGAGATGAACACATAGCTTGTACCGAACTGCTGCTGCAGATCCATGAACAGATTCAGAATCTGCGCCTGGATGGAAACATCCAGCGCGGAGACGGGCTCATCGGCCACCAGGATCTGCGGGTCCAGAATCATCGCACGCGCGATAGCCACCCGTTGCCGCTGGCCGCCCGAGAACATGTGCGGATACCGCGCCGCGTGTTCCGGCCGCAAACCGACCGTGCGCATCATGTGCGCAATGCGCTCGGCGCGCTCGCTGGACGACAGCTTCGTGTTGATCGCCAGCGGTTCGCCCAGCGTCTGCTCGACGGTTTTCCGTGGATTCAGCGAAGCGAACGGATTCTGGAACACCATCTGCACGCGCTGCCGCAAGTCGGCTACTTTCGCACGGTTCGCGCTCGCCACGTCCTCGCCATCAATCAGCAATCGTCCCGACGTGGGCGCTTCGATCATCGTCAACTGACGCGCGAGCGTCGATTTTCCGCAACCGGATTCGCCCACCACGGCAAGTGTCTTGCCACGTTCAAGCGAGAACGACACGCCGTTCAACGCCTTGACGGTGCCCTGCTGGAACATGCTGCGCTTGACGCTGTAGTGCCGCGTCAGTTTATCGGCGACGAGGACGATATCTTTAGCGTCTTTAGCGAAAGTTTCAGGAACGGCATTCATCGCGCGCCTCCATGTTCTGCCACGAGGTCCATGTTTAGCGGCTTGATGCAACGAGCGCGCACGGCCGGATCGTTCGGGGCGAGTTGATAGAGCGCCGGCCGCGCCTTGCGGCAATCGTCGACGGCGTAGCTGCAGCGGGGCGCGAATAAACAACCGGTCGGGCGATCGTCGCGGCCGGGCACCATGCCCGGCAAGGCCGCGAGACGCTCGGCGCCTCGGCTATGTTCGGGAATGGCGGCGAGCAATGCCTCCGTGTACGGATGATGCGGCTCGCTGAAAATCGTCGGCACGTGATTCGTTTCGATAATCTCGCCCGCGTACATCACGGCCACGCGCTGCGCGACTTCGGACACGACCGCGAGATCGTGCGAGATCAGCACGAGCGCCATGCCGCGTTCCTTCTGCAACTTGACCAGCAGCTCCATGATCTGCGCCTGGATGGTGACGTCGAGCGCGGTGGTGGGTTCGTCGGCAATCAGCAGCTTCGGATTGCACGCGACGGCCATCGCGATCATCACGCGCTGGTTCATGCCGCCGGACATCTGGTGCGGGAAGGCATCGATACGGCTTTTCGCGTCTGGAATCCCCACTTGATCGAGCAATTCCAGCGCGCGCTGATGCAGCTTCGATCCTTTCAAGCCTTCGTGAAGCTTGAGGACTTCCTTGATCTGATAGCCAACGGTGTAGCTCGGGTTCAGGCTCGACAGCGCGTCCTGGAAGACCATGGCAATGTCCTTGCCGATAATCTTCCTGCGTTGCCCCGCCGATGCCTTCAGCAAGTCGACGCCGTTGAACGTGACCTGATCGGCGGTGACAATGCCTGGCGCGTCGATCAAGCCCATGAGCGCCATCATGGTAACGCTTTTGCCCGATCCCGATTCGCCGACTACGCCGACCACTTCGCCGGGTTTGACGGATATATCGATACGATCAACCGCCGGGAGCCCATTGAAACTAACGGCGAGATTGCGGATGGTTAGAAGATCGTTCATGTCAGTGCGTGCACGGCCGCCCGAAACGTATTGACCAGCCCCCTCGGGGGGCAGCGAATGAAGTGAGCGTGGGGGTTGTTCCATATCACGCCATCCGTTTGAGTTTGGGATCGAGTGCATCGCGCAGGCCATCGCCGAGCAGGTTGATCACGAGGACCGAAATCAGGATGGAAAGCCCGGGCATGGTCACGATCCACCAAGCACTTTCGATGTAATCACGCGCCGATGCGAGCATCGCGCCCCACTCCGCCGCCGGCGGTTGCACACCGAGGCCGAGAAAGCCGAGCGCGGCGGCATCGAGGATGGCGGACGAAAAGCCCAGTGTTGCCTGCACGATCAGCGGCGCGGCGCAGTTCGGCAGCACTTGCGAGAACATCAGGCGCACGGTGCCTGCTCCAGCCACACGCGACGCTGTCACGTATTCGCGCTGGAGTTCACCGAGCGCGGCGGCACGCGTCAGACGCACATAACCCGGCAACGCGACAATCGCGATGGCGAGCATCGTGTTCATCAACCCCGGACCGATAATCGCGACCACCGCGACCGCCAGCAGCAGCGAAGGCAGCGCCAGCAGCACGTCCATGATGCGCATGATCGGCGTGTCGAACCATTTCTGGAAGAACGCCGCGATCAAGCCGAGCACGATGCCCGGAATCAACGCCAGCACCACCGACACGAAGCCGATCCAGAACGACAACCGCGCGCCGTACATCAGGCGGGAGAGGATGTCGCGGCCGGCTTCGTCGGTACCCAGAACGAAGCGCCAGTTGCCGCCGTCGAGCCAGGCCGGAGGAATTTTCACATTGTCGCGATACTGCTCAATCGGCGAATGCGGCGCGATCAACGGCGCAAAAATAGCGATGAACACCAGGATCAGCACGATCGCGCCGGCCACGACCGCGCCGCGATTGCGCGAGAAATTGGCCCAGAATTCGCGGCCGGCGAGGAACCGGCCACTCGGGACGGGGATCAGCGCCCCGGGATTGTTTTGGATATCGGCCATGGGCTTACCTCGTGTGGCGAATGCGCGGATTCAGCACGCCGTACAACAAGTCGACGACCAGATTCACAAGAATAACGAGCGTCGCGATCATCAGGATACCGCCCTGCACGACGGGATAATCGCGCCGGCTGATGGCGTCGATGAGCCATTTGCCCACGCCCGGCCACGAGAACAACGTCTCCGTCAGCACCGCGCCGGCGAGCAGCGTACCAACCTGCAAGCCGATCACGGTCACCACGGGAATCAGCGCGTTACGCAGCGCATGCACGACCACCACGCGGGCCGGCGAAAGACCTTTGGCGCGCGCCGTGCGGATGTAGTCCTCGCGCAGCACTTCGAGCATCGATGAACGCGTCATGCGCGCGATCACGGCCAGCGGAATGGTGCCCAATACGATAGTCGGCAGAATCAGGTGACTGACGGCGGACTTGAACGCGCCTTCATCGTCGGAAAAGAGTGCGTCCCACAGCATGAAGCCGGTGCGGTGCGGAATGTCGTATTCCACCGCGATGCGCCCTGACACCGGCGTCCAGCCCAGCTTGGCCGAGAAGAACATGATGAGGATCAAACCCCACCAGAAGATCGGCATGGAGTAACCCGTGAGCGCTGTGCCCATTACGCCGTGGTCGACGACCGTGCCGCGTCTCAACGCAGCCACAACGCCGGCGGGCAGTCCGATCACCAGGGCGAAAATCATCGCGCAGATAGCGAGTTCGAGCGTCGCGGGAAAGCGCGCCATGAATTCGCCCATCACGCTGGTATTGGTGATGATCGACATGCCGAGATCGCCTTTCAGCGCGTGTCCGACATAGTGGAAATATTGAACAGGGAGCGGCAGGTCAAGCCCGAGCCGCTTCATTGCTTCGGCGTGCATGGCCGGGTCCACGCCGCGCTCGCCCATCATGACTTCGATGGGGTCGCCCGGGATCAGGTGGATTAACGCGAACGCCAGGATCGTGATGCCGATGAACGTCGGGATCACCATGCCTATGCGCCGCAGAACGAATCGGAACATGGTTCGTCTCTTTGGGGAGGAAAAATGCGACCGGCGACGCGGGCTTGTGACCCTTGTCGCCGGACCTTTTCGACTAGTTATAGTTTCAGTGCATGAAGCGTACCGCTAACAGCTTACTGCACGCCGACACCGTCGAAACGCAGGTAACCCAGCGGTTCGATCTTCATGCCAATGACCTTCTTGCTTGTCGGCTGATACACCGTCGAGTGAGCGATCGGCGAGAACGGCAGCTGGTCAGCGAAAATTTGCTGCGCTTGCATATAAGCCTGCGTGCGCTGCGCCTGATCCGACGTATTGCGGCCCTTGATCACCAGGTCGTTGAACGGCTTGTAGCACCAGTGCGAGAAGTTGCTGCCGTTGACCGCTTCGCAGCCGAGCAGCGTGCCGAGCCAATTGTCCGGATCGCCATTGTCGCCCGTCCAGCCAATCAGCATGGCGTCGTGTTCGCCAGCGTGGCCGCGCTTGATGTACTCGCCCCACTCATACGACACAATATTCGCCTTCACGCCAATCTTCGCCCAGTCGGCCTGGATCATCTCGGCCATCAGACGTGCGTTCGGGTTGTACGGACGCTGGACCGGCATGGCCCACAGGTTCATTTCGAAACCGTTCGGGAAGCCTGCCTTCGCCAGCAGCGCCTTGGCCGCCGCGGTGTCGTACGCCTGAACCTTCAGGTTCTTGTCGTAAGACCATTCGGTCGGCGGAATGGGTGCAATCGCTGCCTGACCTGCGCCTTGATACACCGACTCGATGATCGCCTTCTTGTTGATCGCCATGTCCAGCGCGCGGCGCACTTCGACGTTATCGATGTTCTTCTTCGTCGTGTTGTACGCGACGTAACCTTCGTTAAAGCCTGGTTGCGACGGCGTGTCGAGGTTCGTGTCGGCCTTCAGCGGTGCAATGTCAGCCGGGCGCGGATAAGCCATCACCTGGCATTCGTTGTTCTTCAGCTTCTGCACGCGCACGGCGGCATCCGGCGTGATCGAGAAAATCAGCTTCGATATCTTGACTGCGCCCGGCTTCCAGTAATCAGGATTGCCGTCGAAACGGATGGTCGCGTCTTTCGTGTAGCTGCGGAAAATAAACGGACCTGTACCAACCGGCTGCTGGTTGATATCCGATGCCTTGCCCGCTTTCAGCAGTTGCTGAGCGTATTCATCTGACTGGATCGACGCGTATTCCATCGCCATGTTCTGGATGAACGGAGCGTTGACTTCCTTCAGCGTGAACTTAATCGTGTACGGGTCGACTGCTTCGATCTTCGTGATCAGCTTGTCCAGGCCCATGTCGGTGAAATACGGGAACGACGTGGGGTAAGCCTTTCGGAACGGCTGATTCGGATCGAGCATGCGGTTGAACGTGAAAAGCACGTCATCCGCGTTGAATTCGCGCGTGGGCTTGAAGAACGACGTGGTCTGGAACTTCACGCCATGGCGCAGATGGAACGTGTACGTCAGGCCATCGGGCGAGACGTCCCACTTTTCCGCGAGACCGGGTTCCACTTTCGTACCGCCGCGCTCGAATTCCACGAGGCGGTTGTAGACCGTGAAGGTGTTCGCGGTGAAATCGGTGCCCGTCGTGTATTGCGCGGGATCGAAACCGGCCGGGCTGCCTTCTGAGCAGTAAACGAGCGTTTTGTTGGGAATGGGTGCTGCGTGAGCGACGCTCGCGGTTACGAGCGATGCCGCGATGGCGGCGCTGAGTGCCATCGACAGATGAGCGGCTCGTAACAGGCCAATTTTCTTCATGTTTCCTCCAGGATCGGTGCCGGCTAAAACCAGCGTAGCGCGATATTACTGAGCTTTGCCGGGGGGAACAAGGCGACGAAATTCCCGAGGGGGAATTGCTTCTGCACGTGTGTCCGGCAAGCCAGGCAACAGGGTTGAAAAGGCCGTGTTTTCGCTTACCTTCTTGGGTTATCGAGGTTTTTCATCGATTCAGCGCGTTTTTCATCGTTCCGCGCTTTGTCGGCAAACTCACGCGCGACGGCAAATTCGGGCGCTACCGTAGCACGAAAGAAATGTAAATTTAAGATAAAGATGAGGATTGTTGCGCGCCGAAAACATGAATCCATCATGTTTCGTTATGCACAATGTTTCAAGGTGATTAAACCAGTAGGAGGGGAAAACTGAAAAGCGGGACAAGAACCGCGCGGCGAATGCCGCGCGGGTTAAGCGAAAACATCAGGCTTTAGGCGACCGCTTTTGGCAACGCCAGCCGCTCGCAAATCGTCTTGCTCGCGGCCGCGCCGTTCAGCGTATAAAAATGCAGCCCGGGCGCGCCTTCAATCACCAGCCGTTCGCACAAACCCGTCACTACATCCAATCCGAACGCGCGGATGGCTTCTCTATCGTCGCCAAAACTTTCCAGGCGGCGTGCAATCCACTTCGGCACTTCCGCGCCGCACATCTCGGAGAAGCGCATGAGCTGCGAGAAGTTCGTGATCGGCATGATGCCCGGCACGATAGGAATATCCACGCCCTTCTTGCGGGCGTCATCGACGAAACGGAAATACGCGTCCGCGTTGAAAAAATACTGCGTGATCGCCGAATTCGCGCCAGCCTGCACCTTGCGCACGAAGTTCTCCAGGTCGGATTTGGGCGAACGCGCCTGCGGGTGATATTCCGGATACGCCGCGACTTCAATGTTGAACCAGTCGCCGTGCTCAGCCCGAATGAAGCCGACCAGTTCCGACGCATATCGCAACTCGCCGACTTCGCCCATGCCCGAAGGCAAATCGCCGCGCAACGCGACAATGTGACGAATGCCATGCTCGCGATAACTACCGAGAATGGCCCGCAGACTCTCCTTCGACGACCCGATGCACGACAAATGCGGCGCCGCTTCGAGTCCCTGCTTCATCATCTCGACGACGGTATCGAGCGTGCCTTGCTGCGTGGAACCGCCCGCGCCGAACGTCACGGAGACGAACTTCGGGTTGAGCGTCTTGAGCTGCGCGCCAGTCGCGCGCAATTTCTCGATTCCTTCCTGCGTTTTCGGCGGGAAAAACTCGAATGAGAGTTCGATCGGTTTCATGGGAAGAGTTGAACGCGCACGCGTTGGCATTCGCGTTCTTAGAAGTTGCGCTGACCGAGGATCAGCGCCGACAGCAGCCAGGACACGATGCTGTACAGAATCGAGCCGAAGAAAGCCGACCAGAAACCCGATACCTCAAAGCCTTTCAGCAACGAAGCACACAGCCAGAAACACAGCGCATTCACGACGAGAATGAACAGCCCGAGCGTGAGAATGGTCACCGGCAGCGTGAGCAGCACCAGCAACGGACGCAGGAACGTATTGATCAGCCCGAGCACGATCGCGACGATCAGCGCGGTACCGAAACTGCGAATGTGAATCGACGGCACAAGGTAAGTGATGATCAACAGCGCGAGCGCGTTGATCAGCCAGGTCAGCAGCACGGACATCGATGGTCTCCTGGTACTTGAAAGGTCGCGTGCGTGGGTTTGATCGACTAAACCCACGCACGCGTTGAGCGCTACAGACCGCCGCGATTAGTAACGGTAGTGATTCGGCTTGAACGGACCCATCTTGTCCACGCTGATGTAGTTCGCCTGATAGTCCGACAACACGGTCAGTTCAGCGCCAATACGCCCCAGATGCAGACGCGCGACCTTTTCATCAAGGTGCTTGGGCAAAACATAGACCTTGTTTTCGTACTTGTCGCCGTGCACGAACAATTCGATCTGAGCAATCGTCTGGTTCGTGAACGATGCCGACATCACGAACGACGGGTGGCCCGTCGCACAACCCAGGTTCACGAGCCGCCCTTCAGCCAGCAGGATCACGCGCTTGCCATCGGGGAAAATGATGTGATCGACTTGTGGCTTGATGTTTTCCCACTCGTACTGGCGTGTCGATGCAACGTCGATTTCCGAGTCGAAGTGACCAATATTGCAGACGATTGCGTTGTTGCGCATCGCCTTCATGTGGTCATGGCCGATCACGTGGAAGTTGCCCGTAGCGGTCACGAAAATGTCGGCCTTGTCGGCGGCATATTCCATGGTCACTACGCGGTAACCTTCCATGGCTGCCTGCAGTGCGCAGATCGGATCGATTTCCGTGACCCACACCGTCGCGCCCAGACCGCGCAGCGATTGCGCGCAACCCTTGCCCACATCGCCGTAACCTGCGACGACCGCGATCTTGCCGGCGATCATCACGTCGGTGGCGCGCTTGATGCCGTCGACCAGCGATTCACGACAGCCGTACAGGTTGTCGAACTTCGACTTCGTGACCGAGTCGTTCACGTTGATGGCCGGGAACGGCAGGCGCCCTTCCTTTTCCATCTGATACAGACGATGCACGCCCGTCGTCGTTTCTTCTGTCACGCCCTGGATATGCACGAGGCGCTTGGAGTACCACGCCGGGTCGATATCGAGGTGAGCGGCGATCGACTTGTACAGCGCGATTTCTTCTTCGTTTTCCGGCTTGCCGATGACCGAGCGGTCCTTTTCAGCCTTCGAGCCCAGGATCAGCAGCAACGTGGCGTCGCCGCCGTCGTCGAGGATCATGTTGGCGAATTCGCCGTTCGGCCACTCGAAGATGCGGTGGGAGAATTCCCAGTATTCGTCGAGCGATTCGCCCTTGAATGCGAACACCGGCACGCCGCCCTGCGCGATAGCCGATGCAGCGTGATCCTGCGTCGAGAAGATGTTGCACGATGCCCAGCGGACGTCTGCACCGAGCGCGGTCAGCGTTTCGATCAGCACGCCGGTCTGGATAGTCATGTGCAGCGAGCCGGCAATACGCGCGCCCTTCAGCGGCTGTTGCGTCTTGTATTCCTCACGCGTTTGCATGAGGCCAGGCATTTCGGTTTCAGCGATGTTCAGTTCCTTGCGGCCCCAGGCAGCAAGAGACATATCGGCGACGACGAAATCTTTGTTGGTGTTTGAATCGAGAACTGCGGCGTTCATCACGCCCTCCTTTCTAAATGGAAATATAGAAATTTGACGTGAGCGCCGTTCGATGCGGTGGTTCAACAAGCGCTTACTTGGTCTGCAAGCGCTGGTCACTCCGTCCGATTGAATGCTTCGAGCCTGGCGGCCTTCGTTGTGGAAGACCGTCGCAACGCTCCTCGAAGCGAGTTGGGATTGTAGCAAATTGGGATGGAGGGAGCGCGTTTGCGCGAGAGGTTTTGTTTTGCCGCCGTCACGCATCGGCATGGCAAATCTTTCAGATGACTAACCGCGAAGGGTTAACCTCTAATCGGATGGGGTCGGCACTGCGACATAATTAAAATGACTTAAACTTATCGACAGTATTCCAAACTGGAATTCAGGGGAATTGCATGGAATTGCGATCGTTGAGGTATTTCGTCGAAGTCGTGAAGCAAAAAAGCTTCACCGGTGCTGCGGAGAAAATGTTTGTCACGCAGCCGACCATCAGCAAGATGGTGAAGTCGCTCGAGGACGAAATTGGCTCGCCGCTGCTGCTGCGCGAAAGTCGCCAAATGGTGCTCACCGACGCCGGACAGATCGTCTATCAGCGCGGCCTTGAAGTGCTCGCGGCGCACGCGCAACTCGAAGCCGAACTCAACGATCTGGGCAAACTGGGGCGCGGCACGCTCACTATCGGCATTCCGCCGATGGGCGGATCGCTGTTCACGCCAGCTATTGCCACATTCAAGAAGCGTTATCCGAAGGTGGAACTGAAGCTGTTCGAGCGCGGTTCGAAGGCAATTGAAGCTGCATTGATCGATGGCGAACTCGAGCTTGGCGGTGTGCTGCAACCCGTCGATCTCGCCATGTTCGATGTGCTGCCCATCAGCCGCCAATTACTCTGGCTCGTTGCGCCCAAAGGCTCGCGATGGGATGCGTTGTCGGACGTGCCGCTCAGCGATCTCGCGGCGGAGCCGTTCGTGTTCTACGGCGAAAGCCTAGCGTTATCGGATCTCGTGCTTAATGCCTGCCGCGAAGCGGGGTTCACGCCGGCTATCGTGGGGCGCAGCGGCCATTGGGATTTCATGGCTGCGCTGGTGCAGGCGGGCGTCGGCATTGCGTTGCTGCCTGCGCCGTATTGCCGCCGGCTCGATATCAACGCATTCACCTGCCGGCCGGTGATCGCGCCGGAGATTCATTGGGACATGGCGGTGGGCTGGCGACGTAATGGTTATTTGTCGAACGCGGCGAGGGCTTGGCTGGAGGTTGTGCGGCAATTACTGCCAGCCAATCTCGGCGATGACTTTTTGCAAGGGCCGGCCGAGCGGTTTCCGGCACGCGTTAGGAATGCGGCGCCGCGATAGCCGAAATGAAAAACCCCCTGTCCCGCTCGCGCGGGACAGGGGGTTTTAGTTGCTACGCCGATGTCAAACCTCAGCGGCGTCCGTCAATCGATCATTCCTGTACAGCGAAGTCGATCCGGCGGTTTGCGAAACGTCCGCTGGCCGTTGCGTTATCGGCAATCGGGTTTGCATCGCCGAAACCTTGCGCCATCAGCGAATCAGCAGAAACGCCGTGCTTCACGAGGAACGCGCGCACTGCTTCCGCCCGCTTCTTCGACAACACCAGATTCGTGCTCGCCGGGCCGACATTGTCCGAATAACCGCCCACGTTCAACTTCACGGTCTTGCCCTTCGCTTCGCACGCCTTCAGCACTTCTGCCGATTTCGCCAACGCCAGTTGCGCGTCTTGCGGCGGCACGTCGGAACCCGTGCGGAAATTGATGACTTGCAGGTTCAGCACCTTGGCGACATCGGCGGCAGAGCAATCATCGCTCAACGACGAGAACGCGCTCATGAACGATTCCTTCGCGCTTTCGACCGCTTGCTTGACATTGAACGTGCCGATGGTGAATCCCGCGCCGAACAACGTCTTCAGCTTGTTCATCCAGCCGTTGCGCACGTCGGCAGCCGATCCGCTCAACTCGATCTTCTCACCCGACAACTTGGCTTCCGCGCCCGGCAATTGCATCAGCGGCAACAGGCCGTCGAGCTTGTCAAGCCAGCTAGCCGGCTTGGTGTCCGGGTCGACTGCAATGGTCGCGTTCAGATGGTCCGCGCCGAACTTCGCCGTCAATGCGGCGAGCAGCTTGGCCTTCTCTTCTTCACTGCCAACCGTTGCTTGAATGGTCGGTGCGCCGAGCTTGTCGACGGTGAACGTCAGCAGCGCGTCCTTCGTAGGCGCAGGCGCGGCAGCGGGTGCCGACGCGGGTTCTGCGGCAACCACCGGAGTCGATGTAACCACCGGCGCTGCGGCGGACGCTACAGCAGGAGCCGCAGCGGGTGCCGGTGCGAGCGGTGTCTGGTTGCCGCAGCTACGGCCGAACAGCAGTGCGAGCAACGCGAGCGCTGCGGCGACAGCAAGCCACCACCATTTCTTCGATCGAGCCTTTTCTTCCACCACGATCCGGTCGAGCGAAGGGTTGATGGCGGTCGATCCGCCGACTGTCGACGGATGTTCAAGATGCGACGACACCGCTTTCATCTGCGCTGCCACGCCGGACATGAAGCTGGCCGCGCCGCCCAAGCCCAACGCGCTGGCGATATCGTCCGTCATGCTTGCCTTCACCATTGGCAACTGATGGCCGAGCAGCGTAGGCAACTGGCCCACGTTGCTGCCAGACTTCGTGAAGTAGTGCTTTAGCACGCCGAACAACGCGGTCGTGACGATGCCGCCCAGCGCATGCGTGGCGCCAACCGATACACCGGTCTTTGCTGCCACCGTGTTGCTCAGCGCGTTCACGCGCTCTTCGGATGCCACGCCGCTTGCGAGCCGCGTACCGGCCGCGAGCAACGATTGCAGGCCGTCGCCATGGACGAGTTGCGGCAGCATATCGACGATATTGGCGTTCGAATCCGGTGACATGATTGATGCGAACAAGCTGCGTGCGCCTTCAGGCGATGCGGCTTTGTTCATCAGCGACCCGACGAGTGCCGGCGCGATCATGCCGACCACGCGTTTCGCTGCTTCGGGAGCGACGCCCAGTTTTGTAGCGAGTTGCTGCAACACGCTTTCGGTCAAAGCGCCCCGTACCAGCTGAATAACATTGATGCTCACTTAAATTGCCTTTTCCTTACTTGCGTTAATTCGCCAACCGCTCAGAATGAGCGAAGCGGATTATAGGTTCGGCAATTAACAAATAAGGACTTCGGACTAAAAATCGGAAATACCTCAAAGTAGAAGTCTTGAGACAGTTCTTAAAGCATCTTGAATTACTGATGAATGTCATCGCATTGATGCAGTAATAGACGCGCAAAATTTTGAATGAACGTTAATTCGCACTATTCGATTCGATTGGTCAAGCCGCAGACCATGACGGCGATCAAGGCTTTTGCAAAAATTGAGACAAGCGGGCAAACTGAACAAAAGCATGACGGAGATAAACGATGTGCTCATCCGCCTACGGTCAAACGCACGAAGTCACGAACCAGGCGCCACCGCTCGAGCGCTACAACGCGATGACCACCGACGCGGCCCTCATGACCGCGCTGGAACGTGAAGGCGCGGCGTGGCATCTCGACGCGCTCACCCGCGACGGCCTCGCGCTCACGCAACCCGGCGTCTTAGCACTCGCTGACCTGGCCAACCGGCATACGCCTGAGCACCATCCGTTCAGCGCGCGTGGCGAGCGTATCGATGCAATCGAATTCCATCCCGCCTGGCACACGCTGCTTGCCATGCTGCGCGAGCAAGGTCTTCATTCGCTGCCGTTTGAAACCGCCGCGCCGAAACCCGGTTCCATGGCCGCGCGCGCCGCTGGATATTTTCTCCACGCACAACTGGAAAGCGGTTCGTTGTGCCCGCTGACCATGACCTTCGCCAGCATTCCCGTGTTGCAGCAAGAGCCCGCGTTGTACGCGAGCTTGCGAGAGCAATTGCTTTCGCGCCAGCACGATCCACGCGATATCCCGCTTGGCGCCGGCAAGCAGTCGATGATGATCGGCATGGGCATGACCGAGAAACAGGGCGGTTCGGACGTGCGCAGCAACCGGACCCGCGCAGTGGCGACGGGCGCGGGCGGACGGGGCGGCGAGTATCGGCTGATCGGCCATAAGTGGTTCTTCTCGGCGCCTCAATGCGACGCCCATCTCGTGCTGGCGCGCGCCGGTGACGACACCGATGCCGACGACGGAAAACGCCCGGTTTCCTGCTTCTATGTGCCGCGATTCGCGCCGGATGGATCGAAGAATGCCGTGCAGATCCAGCAGATCAAGGACAAGCTCGGCAACCGCTCGAACGTTAGCAGCGAAGTCGAATTTCTCGATGCCTACGGCGTCATGATCGGCGACGAAGGGCGCGGCGTTCCGACGATCATCGAAATGGCGAACTTCACGCGTCTCGATTGCGTGATCGGCAGCGCCGCTTTGATGCGCGCCGCGCTGATCCAGGCGATCCATCACGCGCGGTATCGGCGGGTCTTTGGTGCCAAGCTCATCGACCAGCCGCTGATGCGCAACGTCCTCGCCGACCTCGCGCTGGAATCCGAAGCGGCCACCGTGCTGTTCATGCGGCTCGCGGGCGCGTTCGAGAATTCATCGAAACCGGAAGAGCACGCGTGGCGCCGCATCGTGACGCCGGCGGCCAAGTTCTGGGTCTGCAAGCGCGCGCTGGAATTCACCGGCGAGGCAATGGAAGTCTGGGGCGGAAATGGTTATGTCGAAACGGGGCCGATGGCGCGGTTTTATCGAGAGGCTCCGGTGAATTCGATCTGGGAAGGATCGGGGAACGTGATGTGCCTCGACGTGCTGCGGGCGTTCGAACGCGAACCCGATGCTGCCCACGCGCTGTTCGAATCGTGGCGGAAGGTGGCGGGTGAACATCACGTACTCGGTGACGCGATGAAGACGCTGCTCGCCATGCTGCAAGGCGACCCGGCTACGCGCGAAGCGTCGGCACGGGCGATCGCACAGCAACTCGTGCTCACCGCGCAAGGGGTTCTGCTCGCGCAACATGCGCCCGCGGATGTGGCGGCGGCTTTCATCGAAACCCGTCTCGGCGATGCCCGTGGTTCCGTCAATCGCGTGTATGGAACGCTGCCGGCAACGTTCGATTTCAACGCTTTGATCGAGCGCGCGTTCGGCGAGTAGTTTTGGGAATAGGCGCGCGCGATGAATCAAGCCGCGCGGCTACGCCCCTTGCGCACTGGAATCCCCGGATCCACTTCAGGCCGAGGCCCCGTTTCCTCTCCGTTCTCCAGCCGATACAACCACGCGAGCAACTCCGCCACCGCCTGATAAAGCGCGGGCGGAATGCGCGAATCCAGGTCGACCTGCATCAGCAGCGACACCATCTCGGGCGATTCATGCACGTACAGCCCCGCGTCCTTTGCGCGCTGCACGATCATTTCAGCGACCAGCCCGTAGCCCTTGGCGACCACGCGCGGCGCAGCATCGGCGTTTTTGGTGTCGTAGGTAAGCGCGGCCGCCTGCTTTCGGGAGTCGTTGCGCAAGCTCATCTGCCGCTCCCCGCTGCGCTTCCAGCAGGGCCGGCATCGGTGACCGTGATGACATCGGCGAAATGGGGGAATGTTGGGTCAGCGGCCAGGTCGGCCAGCGCTTCGCGCGCGTGCACCGTCAATCCGGCGAGCTGCAATCCGGCGGCGTCGAGTTGTTGGCGGAAATGATCGCCGTCGGCGGCAAGACGGGCCGCGCCGCCTTCGCTTGCATTCAACCGCACCACCAGTTGCTGGCCGGTGAGCACCAGGTCGGCGTCCACGGTGCCGAGCGTGGGCAAGCTCAGCGTGACACGCGTGTGCCAGCCGCGATCCGAATCGCCACCCGCGTCGCTCTCCTGAGACGGATCGCGCCCATAAGGTGCGCGGTTCTGAGGCTGGATCTCCCACTCGAACTTGGCGCCCGGCCACGCTTCGCCGGACCAGCGGAACTGGTCGGAAGCGAGGACATCGAGTTGCTGGCGAACCAGCGCGATAGTCGATGGATGAATCCCGGCGGAGGCGACGGCCGCCTGCACGGACGAATCCTGCAGATGGGCGGCCAAAGGCAACGCGCCGGTTGCCGTTCGCGGCGCCATTCCTTGGGCCGTCTGCGTCGATGCAAACACGCCCGTGGGCATCTGTCGCACCGATTCAGCCAGCGCCGCCGCCTGCTGCGGCGTTTGTGGTGTCGGCACGAGACGCGCGGAATTGGGCGCGTCGGGGGAATCGGCGGGAGCGGAGAAGGTTAGCGGCAGCAGCGTTTCATCGATCCAGACATCGGTCACGGCATCGGCATCGTCCGCCGAGGCCGAGAAAGCATCCGATGGCAACTCGCTTGCCAATTTGTCGACGCGCGCCTGGGGCTCATTTCGCAGCGACGCCAGCGAACGCTGTCCGCCCAGCCAAAGCGCAATATGGTTTTCGTAGAAAAGGCCGCTGTCTACAACGGTCCTCGCCAGCATGGCCGCCAGGACAGGCGCGGGCAAAGGCGGTGCGGGCGGGTTGACCGCACTGGCGGCATTGGCCGAGCTGGAGGAAAACAGCGACCCGGACAGGCTTTCGAACGCGCTGGCGGCCACGACCAGGCGCGGCGCGGTCGGCCACAACGGCGAACTGCCGAGCACAGCGGGCGTCGCGCTGCCGCCGAAGCGCGAAATGATGTCGAGCGTGCGCCCGATCTCGCTGAATGCGGTCTGCGTCGACGGGCCCGGCGCGGTATACGCGTTGATAGCGGCAGCGGGCGTGGCGGCCGGCGGGGTATCGATTAAAAGTTGCGAGGTATTGGCTTGAGGCGCGGTCGAACTGGTCTGCGTATTGAGCGCGGACAACAGCATGTCAGTGCGGCTGGCAAGCAGCGCAGCGACGGCGGAGTCCAGTCCAGTCATGCCAGTATCCTCGGGTCAGCAGTCCAGCCGAACGGCCGGCCGCCAGTTGCAACGAGCCGCAAACGCGTCAAGAAACGCGTCTAGCGAAACCCGATCATCTTCTTCAAAACTCGCACGGGCCTGTTCACGGTGAACAACGCTGCGGACAAACGCGCGAGGCTGGGGGTGGCGAGGTCGCGAATGGCGGCGTCGTCGGCAAGAATCCGGCGCACCAGTTCGAGCTTGCGGGCGCGCGCGGTATCGTCCAGTTCCGAGCTGGTATCGACTTCTCTCAAGCCGTCGACGAGATCCCTGTACGCGCTCTGCATAGTCTTCAATTCACCCCATTCTCCACTGCGTGCTGCGGCCAGCATGCACGTAGAAAGTGCGGCAATCGCTTCATAATGAGCGAAATATTCTTGTGTGGTTTTCATTATGTGCAAGCATGTTTCGCGGCTTCACGCCGCAGCCATTTTTGCTGCATCGGGTGCAATCGCCATCCAGGCTTCCTCTAGGGTTGCCAGCAGGCCATCGATCTCCACCAGCACTTCTTCGCTCTGACGCACATTCGCTTCCAGTAACCGGTGCGCCATGTAGGTGTACAGCGCATCCAGGCGTGCAGCGATATCGCCGCCAATGTCTTTGTTGAGCGACTGCTGCAAACCACTTTCAATAATGCTGATCGCTTTCGTGATCGCCTCGCCGCGTGCCGGGATATTGCCCTGCTGCAGATTCATCCGCGCCTGGGCAATGGCTTGTCGCGCGCCTTGATACAACATCGCGACCAGCCGGTGCGGGCTCGCGCCCATTACGCCTGTCTGAACGCCAACGCGCGCATACGCGTTCGCTCCACCGTGTGCCTGGGAAAACATCCGACCCTCTCCTATGTCGACCAGAGTTGGCGCTTTAGCGCCCTACTCACATTCCGTGACCTGCGTGGTCTCATTGGCGTTTCGCACAAAAGCGCTGCAATCCGCGCTTAGTACCAAAACCCGTGATGAACCGGTGCCGATAAACGGATCAGGCCGCGCTATTTGTCTGACCGTTTATCGTGCTGCTATCCGGGTTATCGGAGAAAGCGGCAAAAGCTTTAGGCGTGCTTTGCGTCACAACGAGTTCCTGGAAGGGAAATAGTCGGCGGGCCGGGGATGTGGAAACCGTCGGCGCAGCGTTCAGACCGAGATGTTCATGATGTCGTTGTAGGCCGACACGAGCTTGTTGCGGACCTGCAAGCCGAACTGGAAACCTACGTTCGCCTTCTGCATGTCGACCATCACGTCGTTCAGCGAAACGTTTGGCGCGCCCACTTCGAATGCCTGCGATTCGTTGACCGCCTTGGTCTGGCTGCTGCTGATGCTGTCCAGAGACGATTTCAGCGCGTCGGCGAAACTACCGGCGCTGGCCGCACCCGATTCGGGCACGACGCTGCCGCTCGCGACTTGACCGGCACCGCCCGCAGCCTGCGTCGACATGGCCTGCATTTGCTGGAGCGCCGAACTCAACGCGCTGATAGGAGCATTCATGGGGTCTCCAGAAGGAACGGAAAGGAATTCAATCTCGGCGGCAATGTAAGGATCGCTGTGCATCTGCGACTATCCGAACCGGGCTGTCCCGAGCCACAGGCCGGCGTCTCTCGCCAGAGCCTGGGCGGTTCGGCACATGGCCTGACCGATTAGGAAAAAGTCTAGCAGTCGGCGCAATTTGCAAAGCGGGGAAAGGAAACCAAAACTCGCTTCTATTCGCTGGATCAACTCAATCCTGCTTACGGATAATTCCTCTCATGAAAGTGCCTGCAGTGCGCACGGTTATCGCCGCCGCACATCGCAGAAAACGCAAGACTCGGAGAGTTTCGACGCATGGATTCCACAACCAACCTGATCAACCCGGACGCCCGCATGGGTCTGACTGGCGCGCAGCCAGGCACGGCCGGGTCGATCGCCGCAGGTGCCGGCGGCGCCGGCTACGCGGGCGGCACGGACTTCGGTGGCGGCAGCAGTTTCAGCCCCCGCATGCCGATGCTCAACCAGTTCCGCAACAACCCGCGCATGCCGCTGATCATCGCCGTGGCGATCCTGGCTGTCGTCGTGGCGGGCCTTGTGATGTGGTCGCGCCAGCCGGACTACCGGGTGCTCTTCAGCAATCTCTCCGATCGCGATGGCGGTGCGATCGTTGCTGCGCTGCAGCAAGGCAACATTCCCTACAAGATTGCCGAGTCGGGCGGCGCGATCCTGGTTCCGAGCGACGCCGTGCACGAAACCCGCCTGCGCCTTGCATCGCAAGGTTTGCCGAAGAACGGCTCGGTCGGCTTCGAATTGATGGATAACCAGAAATTCGGCATCAGCCAGTTCGCCGAGCAGGTCAACTATCAGCGGGCGCTGGAAGGCGAGCTGGAAAAAACCATCGCGTCTATCTCCTCGGTCCGCGAAGCCCGTGTCCACCTCGCCATTCCGAAGCCCACCGTGTTCGTGCGGGAAAAGGAACTGCCGACTGCGTCGGTCATGCTGAACCTGTACCCCGGCCGCGCGCTGGACGAGGGTCAGATCATTGCGATCCAGCACATGGTGTCTTCGGGCGTGCCGGATATGCCCGTGAAGAACGTGACGATCGTCGACCAGGACGGCAACCTCCTCACGCAGCAAAGCGCGGCGAACGGCCTGGACGCGTCGCAACTCAAGTACGTGCAGCAGATCGAGCACAACACGCAGGGGCGTATCGACGCCATCCTCGCGCCGCTGTTCGGCGCAGGCAATGCGCACTCGCAGGTGAGCGCGGATATCGATTTCTCGAAGCTGGAGCAAACGGCCGAAAGCTACGGTCCGAACGCCAACCCGCAAAACACGGCGATCCGCAGCCAGCAATCGAGCGTGTCGAATGACACAGGGGGCGCGAACTCCGGTGGCGTGCCGGGCGCGTTGTCGAACCAGCCGCCGGCCGCGGCGTCGGCGCCTATCGATGCAGCCGCGAGCGGCGCCGACGGCGGCAAAACCGCGCCGGTCAGCATGCGCAAGGACACGACGACGAATTACGAAGTCGACCGCACCGTGCGTCACTACGAGCAGCCGATGGGCGGAATCAAGCGCCTGTCCGTCGCCGTGGTGGTGAATTACCAGAAGCAAGTCGACGCCAAGGGCCACGTGACGATGCAGCCGCTGCCCGCTGACAAGCTCGAGCAGGTGCAGCAACTGGTGAAAGACGCGATGGGCTACGACGAAAAGCGTGGCGACTCGGTGAACGTGGTCAACAGCACCTTCCTGGTGGATTCGACCGTGATTCCCGACGTGCCGTGGTGGCGCACCCCGGACATGATCGCGCGCGCCATTGAGTTCGCGAAGTACGCGGGGATTGGTGCAGTAGCGTTGTTCCTGTATTTCAGCATGGTGAAACCGGCGCTGCGCCGTGCATTCCCGCCACCGCCGGAACCGTCAGCGCTCGCCGCGCCGGATGACTTGTCGCTGCTTGACGGTCCGTCCATGCCGAAGTCGCAGATAGACGAAGAAAAGGATGCCGAGGTCAGTTTGCTCGGTCATGAAAGCAACAAGGCCAAGTTCGAACGCAATCTCGACTACGCGCGCATGGTGGCGCGCCAGGATCCGAGAATCGTCGCGACGGTCGTCAAGAACTGGGTGTCCGATGAACGCTGAAGGTCTCAATAAAGCCGCGCTCCTGCTGATGTCGATTGGTGAATCGGAAGCGGCGGAAGTGTTCAAGTACCTTGGACCGCGCGAGGTGCAGAAGATCGGCGCGACCATGGCGACGCTGAAAAACGTCACGCGCGAGCAGCTCGACAACGTGATGACCGAGTTCGTCAACGAAGCCGAGCAGCACACCGCGCTGTCGCTCGATTCGAGCGAATACATCCGGGCGGTGCTGACGAAGGCGCTCGGCGAAAACAAGGCGGGCGCGCTGATCGACCGGATCCTGCAGGGCAGCGATACCAGCGGTATCGAAGGCCTGAAGTGGATGGATTCTGCCGCCGTGGCCGAACTGATCAAGAACGAACATCCGCAGATCATCGCGACCATCCTGGTTCACCTGGACCGCGACCAGGCGTCGGAGATCGTGGCGCTGATGACCGAACGTCTGCGCAACGACGTGCTGCTGCGCATTGCCACGCTCGACGGTATCCAGCCGGCCGCGCTGCGCGAACTCGACGACGTGCTGACCACGCTGCTTTCCGGCAGCGACAACCTGAAGCGCGCGCCGATGGGCGGCATCCGCACGGCGGCGGAAATCCTCAACTTCATGTCGACGGCGCACGAAGAATCCGTGATCGAAAACGTGAAGGAATTCGATGCGGAACTCGCGCAAAAGATCATCGATCAAATGTTTGTGTTCGAGAATTTGCTCGAACTCGAAGACCGCGCAATTCAGTTGCTGCTGAAAGAAGTGGAATCCGAAACGTTGATCATCTCGTTGAAAGGTGCGCAACCGCCGTTGCGGCAGAAGTTCCTCGCGAACATGTCGCAGCGCGCCGCCGAACTGCTGGCCGAAGATCTCGACTCGCGCGGCCCGGTGCGGCTGTCGGAAGTCGAAACGCAGCAGCGCAAGATCCTGCAGGTCGTGCGCAACCTGGCCGAATCGGGTCAGATCCAGTTAGGCGGCAAGGCCGAGGACGCATATGTCTGACACTGCCGAAGCCGCCAAAAAGGCTCGCATGACCGCTTATCAGCGCTGGGAGATGGCGTCGTTCGATCCGGTTCCGGTCGATCGCAGCGCCGCCGATCAAGCCGCGCTGGAAAAGCACTTGCGCCGTGTCCGCGATGAAGCGCACGCGCAAGGGTTGGCATCGGGCCATGTGGCGGGTCAGGCAATGGGCTACAAGGCCGGCTACGACCAGGGTTACGAACAAGGCGTGGAAGAAGGCCGCCGTCACGCGCACGCGGAAGCCACGCGGCTCGCGCAAATGGCCGATACCTTCAAGATCGCGCTGCAGGCGGCCGACGCTGTAGTCGCTGAAGCGCTGACGGCGCTGGCGCTGGATATTGCGCAGCAAGTGGTTTCGCAGCATCTGACACTCGATCCGACCGCGGTGCTGGCCGTCGCGCGTTCGGTGATCGCGGCCGAACCGGCGTTGTCCGGCGCGCCGTACCTGACGGTCAATCCGGCGGATCTGCCGATTGTCGAAGCGTATTTGCTGGAAGAGCTGCAGGCGGCAGGATGGTCGGTGCGGACCGATCCGGACATCGAGCGCGGCGGGTGCAAGGCGCACGCGGCGAGCGGTGAAATCGATGCAACCAATGTCACGCGCTGGGAGCGTGTGGCAGCGGCGCTCGGGAGGTCACAACCATGGTGAACTCAGGTCACGCACCAGCCCACGTCAATCCGAGCGCTGCGCGCCGCGTCACGCAGGAAGGCTTGAGCGAGCTCGAACAGGAACTGGCGCGCGCGTCGTTCGGCCCGCTGGCCGTGGACGATGACGTCGAACCGACGATCGAAGAAATCGCGGCTCAGACCATCGTCGATCTCGCCGATATGGCGAACAACCCGCATCTGGACGGCTGGCGCGCGCAGCTTGAAGCGAGCAAGGCGCGCAGCCAGATATCGAAACCGTTGCGCGCATGCGGGCGTCTCACGCGTGCAGCCGGGCTCGTGTTGGAAGCGGTCGGATTGAAGCTGGGCGTGGGCTCGGAATGCATGATCGAGTTGCCGGCCGGCAGTTCGATCCCGATGGCCGAAGCCGAAGTCGTTGGTTTCTCCGGCGACAAACTGTTCCTCATGCCGACCACCGAAGTCTCCGGCCTGTTGCCCGGGGCACGCGTGTATCCGCTGGAAAGCGCACCGATCAATGATCCGATGGCCGGCGCCAAGCGCCTGCCGGTCGGCTGGGAAATGCTCGGCCGTGTCGTCGATGCGTCTGGCCGGCCGCTTGATGGACTCGGCCCGCTTGGCTCGAAGATCGATGCGCCGCTGACCGCGCCGACGATCAACCCGCTTAATCGCGAGCCGATTCACAAGGTGCTCGACGTCGGCGTGCGCGCGATCAACGCGTTGTTGACCGTGGGACGCGGCCAACGCATGGGTTTATTCGCCGGCTCGGGCGTGGGCAAGTCCGTGCTGCTCGGCACCATGGCACGTTATACGAGCGCCGAAGTGATCGTGATCGGGCTGATTGGTGAACGGGGCCGCGAGGTGAAGGAGTTCATCGAACAGATTCTGGGTGAAGACGGGCTTGCGCGCTCGGTCGTGGTCGCGGCGCCGGCCGATGTGTCGCCTATTTTGCGGATGCAGGGCGCGAGCTACGCGACCTCTTTGGCCGAATATTTTCGGGATCAGGGCAAACACGTACTTTTGCTGATGGATTCGCTCACGCGCTATGCCATGGCGCAGCGCGAGATTGCGCTCGCAATCGGCGAACCCCCCGCCACTAAAGGCTATCCGCCTTCCGTGTTCGCCAAATTACCGGCGCTGGTTGAGCGGACCGGGAACGGCCGGAAGGGTGCTGGATCAATCACGGCTTTTTATACGGTCTTGACGGAAGGGGACGATCAGCAAGATCCTATCGCCGATTCGGCGCGCGCCATTCTCGACGGCCATATTGTGTTGTCGCGTTCGTTGGCTGAAGCGGGGCATTATCCGGCTATCGATATTGAAGCGTCTATTAGCCGGGCGATGACCGCGCTGATCGACGACAAGCACCTGGACCGCGTGCGTTTATTCAAGCAGATGTTGTCGCGCTACCAGCGCAATCGCGATTTGATCAATGTAGGCGCATATTCCTCGGGGCGGGATGCGTTGCTCGATCGGGCGATTGCGCTTTACCCGCGGATTGAAGCGTTTTTGCAGCAGGGATTTCGTGAGCAGGCCATGTTTGAACCGAGCCTCGCTCAACTCGATGCGCTATTCGAATAAAGATAATTGAGGAATTTGACGTCCATGTCCAAGCATCTGCCGATCCAGACTTTGATCAACCTCGCGGAAGAAGAGCTGGAGGCTGCCACGAAAAAGCTTGGCAGATTCCAGCAGGAACGCGACGAGATCGAGACGCAGTTGAACTCGCTGGTTACGTATCGGGACGAGTATCACGCGCGTTTTACGGCGTCGGCGCAAGAAGGCACGACCGCGCAGACGCTGCGCAATTTCCAGGCGTTTGTGGATACCCTCGATTCCGCGATCAACCAGCAGCGCAAGTTGCTCGTGGGCGCGAACCAGCGGCTGGAAGCGGCAAAGCCCGAATGGCAGCAGCGCAAGCAGAAGCTGGGTTCTTACGAAGTGCTGGCCGCGCGCGGCGAGTTGGTGAAGGCGAAGCAGGAGTCGCGGATCGAACAGCGCGACTCCGATGAGCACGCTTCCAAGATGCTGCGGATGCGCGCCGAGAAAGCATGATATTTGTAGCGATGTTTATCCTGAACAAGATACGAGGGACCACGCATGTCGACGGTTAATTCTGCCAGCACGATGTTGAGCTTGAGCGCTGCTCAATCGCGGAACGCGGCGGCAACGTCGGCGAGCGACGACGCCGCGGCATCGTTTGTTTCCACTCTGCATAACATCACCGCCAAGGCTAACGAAGAAGCGGCAGCCAAGGCACGGGTGCAAGCGCAGGCACAGGCTCAGAAAGCTGCGGCGGCGGCATCGGCGGCGCGTGGAAGCGTTCACGACGCGCCCAAGCCCGACGATGCTTCGACTGCACAGGCTAAAGCGGCAGCGGAGCAAGCCGATAGCGCGGACCAGGCGGCCGCTGCGGATCAAGGTTCTGCGGCGACATCGGCGGCTTCCGCTGCGCCGGGTTCTGCTGCGGCGAATCAAGCGCAGGCATCGGCTGGATCGACAACGTCTTCGGCTACGGCAAACACGACGGCTGCGGATCAAGCGGCCCAGACCAACGCGGATACCGCAAAAGCACAGCCCGAAACCAAGGCGGCAGCGGCAGCAGCCGCAACGGCGGCGGCGACCGCCGCGACCCTGAAGGCGCACGGTGGTGCGGCCGCTGATCCGGCCACGGCTTCGACCGATCCGGCTACGGCCGCGATGGACGCCGATGCGACCAATGCGGCGTCTTCCACGCAATCGAAGAACAAGTCGAGCGACGCCAAGGCTGCGGACGATGCGCTGCAGGCCGCGCTCGCGCATTTGGCGAACCCGCAGGGTGGTGCTGCGACGCCATCGCCCGACGCGGCAGCGGCGGCAGCCGCAGCCGCCGCGAACGGTGCGAATGTGGCCAACGCCGCGAACGCGGGCGCCAAGGGCGGAGGTTCGAGGTCATCGAACCGGGCGATATCGATCACAGCGTCATCCGGCGACGGTTCGAGCCGTGCATCGGCGACGCAGCAGGCTGGCTCCGCATCGGCTACGCAACAAGCCGATGCAGCGGCGCTGGCAACCGCCACGCCCGCCGATGACGGCAGTGCTGCTTACAAAGCGACTGCCGATGCGGCTGCCCATTCGGCATCGATGCAGGCAGCGTCGGCATCCGCCGGCAGCGCTCCGGTTCAGAGCTCGGCGACGGCTGCCGCCAGTGCTGCGATTGCGCCGCATGTCGGGACGAGTGGATGGGACGAGGCGTTCAGCCAGAAGGTGGTGTTTCTGTCGAATGGTCATCAGCAGAGTGCTGAATTGACGTTGAACCCGAAAGATCTGGGACCTTTGCAAGTGGTCTTGCAGGTCACGGACAATCACGCGCACGCGTTGTTTGTGTCGACGCACGCGCAGGTTCGGGCGGCGGTGGAAGCAGCGTTGCCGACGTTGCGTGAAGCCATGCAAGGCAGCGGGATATCGCTAGGCAGCACGAGTGTGAGCGATGGTTTCGTGGGTCAGCAGTCGGGCCAGCGGAATGGCGGAGCGTCATCGAATGCGGGACGAGGCGGGCGAGGCTCGGGCGCCGTCGATGACGGCGGAAGCGTGGACGCGCTGAGCTCAATCAGCATGCCGGTGCGCAGGCAGGTGGGATTGGTCGATACGTTTGCTTGATTTAGCGTAAAGGTCCAATAGCAAAAAGCCGCGTTCGCGAAAGGGACGCGGCTTTTTTGTCGTCGATTTTTCTTTTCGATAACACCCGGCCGCCCAACCCCCTCAAACACCTAACTTACGAGTTAGCCCCAATTCCCCCCTCTATTCCCCCCATCGCAACCCTCCGAAATCGCCAACAATTCAGGCTACAGAAAGAGGTCCGCAATCATGGCAAGCACCACCGCAACTCAACAACCACCCATCGTCACCGTCAAGAGCGGCAGGATGAAGCGCATCTTGCTGATCGCGGCGGGTCTTATCGTTTTGCTGGGCGCCGGCGGCGCCGGTGCGTACTACTACTTCATGCACAAGCCCGAGGTGGGCGCGTCGGCGAAAGCTGCGCCTGCCGCGCCGCCGGTGTTCTTCCCGCTGGAATCGATGACCGTCAATCTCCAGTCCGACGACGGCATGCATTACCTGCGTATCGGCCTGACGCTGAAGCTGCCTGACCAGAAGGCGCAAGCCGAACTGACCGAACGCATGCCGGAGGTGCGCAGCCACGTCCTGATGTTGTTATCGGCGAAGCGGCCGGAAGATCTGGCGGGCATCGACGGCAAGCGTCAGCTCGCGAAAGAACTGCTGGAGACGGTCCAGAAGACGGGTGGCCCGCCGGACAGTCCGGCGCATGTCCAGGAAGTGTTGTTCACGGAATTCGTCGTTCAATAATCCGCGCAACCCTCCTCGCCTCTAGCCGCTTAGGCATAAGCAAAAGCCAGCACTAACGCTGGTTGGCGCTCACGGCAAAAGCACACAGCCAAGCACCAAGCAACCGCGCACAGGAACGAAGGAACACTCATGGGCCACGAAGAGTTCATGTCGCAGGAGGAGGTGGACGCCCTGCTTAAGGGCGTCACCGGGGAAGTCGACGCAGTCGCCGACGAAACACGCTTCCACGGCGTGCGCCCCTACAACCTCGCGACGCAGGAACGCATCGTCCGGGGCCGGATGCCGGGCCTGGAAATCATCAACGACCGCTTCGCGCGCCTCTTGCGCGTGGGCATCTTCAACTTCATGCGGCGCTCGGCGGAAATTTCGGTCGGCCCCGTGAAGGTGCAGAAGTACAGCGAATTCACCCGCAACCTGCCGATCCCGACGAACCTGAACCTCGTCCACGTGAAGCCGTTGCGCGGCACCTCGCTGTTCGTGTTCGATCCGAACCTGGTCTTCTTTGTCGTCGATAACCTCTTCGGCGGCGACGGCCGTTTCCACACGCGCGTTGAAGGCCGCGAGTTCACGCAGACCGAGCAGCGCATCATCAGCAAACTGCTGAACCTCGTGTTCGAACACTACGCGGCATCGTGGAAAAGCGTGCGGTCGCTGAACTTCGAATACGTGCGCTCGGAAATGCACACGCAGTTTGCCAACGTGGCCACGCCGAACGAGATCGTGATCGTCACGCAGTTTTCTATCGAATTCGGATCGACTGGCGGCACGCTGCATATCTGCATGCCGTATTCGATGATCGAACCGATTCGCGACATCCTCTCCTCGCCCATTCAAGGCGAAGCGCTCGAAGTGGATCGCCGCTGGATC
Organism: Caballeronia eucalypticola; assembly: GCF_047608185.1. NCBI lineage: Bacteria > Pseudomonadati > Pseudomonadota > Betaproteobacteria > Burkholderiales > Burkholderiaceae > Caballeronia > Caballeronia eucalypticola. Next base: position 409,652 of record NZ_JBLKRU010000001.1, on the reverse strand, counting down.
CGCGTGCTGTCGCAGCAAGTGCAAGCGGCCGAAGTGGAACTGACGGTGGATCTGGCGGAGATCGGCACGACCTTCGAAAAGATTCTCAACATGCGAGCCGGCGATGTCCTGCCAATCGACGTGCCCGAACTGGTCACGGCAAAAGTGGACGGCGTGCCAGTGATGGAATGCGGCTACGGAATTTTCAATGGTCAATACGCGTTGCGCGTCCAAAAAATGATCAGCGCAACCGACACGATGAAGGAAGGTGGATATGAGTGACGTAACTGAACCGGGCACGCTGCCGTCCGATCCGCTCAAGAGCGAAGACTTCGGCATGGACGACTGGGCAAGCGCGCTGGCTGAGCAGAACGGCAATGAAACGCCGGCGGCGGCTTCATCGGCGGGATTGTTCCAGCCTTTGTCGAAAGTCCAGGCGCCTTCCACGCGCAATGACATCGACATGATTCTCGATATCCCCGTGCAGATGACGGTGGAACTCGGGCGGACCAAGATCGCGATTCGCAACCTGCTGCAACTGGCGCAGGGATCGGTGGTGGAACTCGACGGCCTCGCCGGCGAACCGATGGACGTGCTGGTCAACGGCTGCCTCATCGCGCAGGGCGAAGTCGTGGTGGTCAACGACAAGTTCGGTATCCGTCTCACCGACATCATCACGCCGTCCGAACGCATCAGGAAGTTGAATCGATGAAACGCTTTACCGCCGCGCATGCAGCCTTGGCATCGCTTGCCATGACGCTTGCCATGTCGATTGCCGCCCGCGCGGCCCACGCCGCTGACATGAACGCCGTCAATCACGCGGCGCAGATTGCATCGGGCGTTGGCGCGGGCACAGCCGTGCCGTCGCTTGGCGTGGGCGCGGTGCTGCAAACGCTGCTCGGACTCGTGATCGTGATCGCGTTCGTGTTCGGCTGCGCGTGGCTGGCACGCAAGTTCGGCGTGGCCGGCACCAAACGCACGGGGCTGGTGAAGGTGATCGGCGGGGCGTCGCTGGGGAACAAGGAGCGCGTCTCGGTGGTGGAGATCGGCGATACATGGCTCGTGCTGGGCGCGGCTCCCGGCAACGTGCGGCTGCTGCACGCCATGCCGGCGGGATCGGTGGAACTCAACGGCGCTGAAGCCGGCGTCACGCCTTCGGGCGACGCACTGCAAGGCAGTTTCGGTCAACGTTTTCGCGACGCCCTCGCCGGCGAAGCGAACAAACGTCTGCAAAAATTCGCAGGCGGGAGCAAGTAATGCAGTCTACGTTTTTAGCACGCTGCGTGAGACTGGCGGGGCTGTTGCTGCCGGTCGCCATGCTGGCTCTTCCCTACTCCGCTTTCGCTCAAAGCACAGCAGGACTTCCGGCGTTCAACACCAGCCCGGGTCCGAACGGCGGCACGACGTATTCGCTCAGCGTCCAGACGATGCTGCTGCTAACCATGCTGTCGTTCCTGCCGGCGATGCTGCTGATGATGACGGGCTTCACGCGCATCATCATTGTGTTGTCGCTGTTGCGGCAGGCGCTTGGCACAACCAGCACGCCGCCGAATCAGGTGCTCGTCGGACTCGCGCTGTTTCTCACGCTGTTCGTGATGTCGCCGGTGCTCGACCGCGCGTATGTGGACGCGTACAAGCCGTTCTCCGACGGCACGATCACGATGGACCAGGCCATGACGCGCGGCGTCGCGCCGTTCAAGCAATTCATGCTGCGCCAGACGCGCGAAGCCGATCTCGCGCTGTTCGCCCGGATCGCCAAGGCGCCGCCGATGAACGGTCCCGAAGACGTGCCGCTCTCGCTGCTGGTGCCATCGTTTGTGACGAGTGAGCTCAAGACGGGCTTCCAGATCGGCTTCACCATCTTCATCCCGTTCCTGATCATCGACATGGTGGTGGCGAGCGTGCTGATGTCGATGGGGATGATGATGGTGTCGCCCACGACCATTTCGCTGCCGTTCAAGCTGATGTTGTTCGTGCTGGTGGACGGCTGGCAGTTGCTGATCGGCTCGCTCGCGCAGAGCTTCGTTTCGTAGCCTTTGTATATAGCATCAGGAATCAAACGATGACACCCGAATCCGTCATGTCGATCGCGCATCAGGCCATGTATGTGGCGCTGTTGCTCGCGGCTCCGCTGTTGCTGGTCGCGCTCGTGGTCGGCCTGGTCGTGAGCCTGTTCCAGGCCGCGACGCAGATCAACGAAAGCACGCTCTCGTTCATTCCGAAATTGCTCGCGGTCGCGCTGACGCTCGTGATCGCCGGCCCGTGGATGATGGAAACGCTGCTCGACTACATGCGCCACGTTTTCACCATCACGCCCGCGATCACCGGCTGATGTTCTCCGTCACTTACGCGCAGCTCAATGTCTGGCTGACGTCGTTCCTCTGGCCGTTCACGCGCATTCTCGCGTTGATTGCGACCGCGCCGCTGCTCAGCCACCAGGCCATTCCGATTCGCGTCAAGGTCGCGGTTGCAGCGTTCATGGCCTTGATCGTCGCGCCCACGATTGGCGCAGTGCCGCAGGTGACCGTGTTTTCCGCCGATGGCGTGATGATCATCATCAACCAGTTCCTGATCGGCGCGGCGCTCGGCATGACGATGCAGATTGCATTCGCCACCATCGATGCGGCCGGCGAGTTTATCGGCATGCAAATGGGCCTCGGTTTTGCGATGCTCTATGACCCGCGCGCCGGTGGAAATTCGGTGGTGATTTCGCGGTATCTGAACACGATCGCCATGCTCGCGTTTCTCGTGTTCGACGGGCACCTGCAGATGATCAGCGCCCTTGTGCAGACGTTCCAGAGCGTGCCGGTGAGCGCGAACGTACTGGGTTCGGCCACGTTCGCGCGCGGCTGGCAGACGCTTGCGACCTACGGCGTGAGCGTGTTTTCGACGGGCTTGCTGCTGTCGCTGCCGGTGGTCACGGCGTTGCTGATCGCCAACCTCGCGCTGGGCATCTTGAATCGCGCAGCGCCGCAGATCGGGATTTTCCAGGTGGGATTTCCGGTCACCATGCTGGTCGGATTCCTGCTGCTTCAGTTGATGATCCCGAACATGATCCCGTTCTTTCAACGCATCTTCGATAGCGGTATCGACCAGATGGGGCGCGTCGCGGCTGCGCTTTAGCGTTCGCCTCGTCACGTAACAAATTAGCCTCGCGCGCTTGGCGATTTCGCCACGCGGCTATCATTCAGTTTTCTCCCCCTTGCTTTGCTTCGCCGACGGGTCACGTGCTCCGCCCATGAACCTCGACTATTTCACCCTGGATCAGTTGCGTCAGAACCACCCGGCGTGGCGCCTCCTGCGATCCGATCACGCCCCGCTCGTTGCAAGCTTCCTGCAGCGGGTGTTCATCGTGCCCAACGTACGCGTCATGTCGCAAGCCGATCTGGCCGAGGCGCTGGAAGACGAACTATTCGGCTTACGTGAACAACTGGATTCCTCCGCTTTTCCGAAAACGGCGCAGGCGTATCTCGACGACTGGGCAGCCAACGACAAAGGCTGGTTACGCAAGTTTTATCCCCAAGGGTCAGACGAACCACACTTTGATCTGACCCCTGCCGCAGAGAAGGCCATCGCCTGGCTGGGAACGCTGGTCGAACGGAGTTTTGTCGGTACCGAGTCCCGGTTGCTCACGCTTTTCGAATTGCTCAAGCAAATGAGCGATGGAAGCGAAAGTGATCCGCAGGCCCGCATCGTGGAGTTAGAGAAACGACGCGATGACATCGACGCTGAGATAGCCCGCGCGCAGACGGGCGATATCGCGCTGCTCGGTGCCACCGAACTGAAGGACCGCTTCCAGCAATTTATCGCGTTAGCGCGTGAACTCTTGACCGATTTTCGTGAGGTAGAGCAGAATTTCCGAGGGCTGGACCGGCGCGTACGTGAGCGCATTGCGCTATGGGACGGTTCGAAGGGTACGCTGCTGGAGGATATCCTTGGCGAACGCGACGCCATCTCCGACTCCGACCAGGGGCGAAGCTTCCGGGCGTTTTGGGATTTCCTGATGTCGAGCAGCAGGCAGGAGGAGTTGTCGATCTTGCTAGAACACGTGCTGGCGCTGCCGCCCGTCGTAGAACTTAAACCGGATGGCCGCACTCGGCGGGTGCATTACGACTGGCTGGAAGCCGGCGAGCATACTCAGCGAACGGTGGCCACGCTTTCGCAGCAGTTGCGACGGTTTCTCGATGATCAGGCGTGGCTGGAAAATCGTCGAATCATGGACATCCTGCGCAATGTGGAAATGCACGCGCTGGCTGTGCGGGAGCAGCCGCCAGCGGGTCAGACAATGACGATTGCCGACATGGCTGCGGACATCGACCTGCCCATGGAAAGGCCGTTGTACGTTCCGTCTTTCAAACCGCGCCTGACCGAGACCGTATTGGAAGCTGGTGACGCCGATTTGGACGCCGGCGCTCTCTATTCGCAAGTCGTGATCGATCGCGAAAAGCTCGCGCGGCATATTCGTCACGTGCTGCAAGATCGCGCTCAAGTGACGTTGCGCGAGCTATGCGACACGCAACCGCTCGAACATGGGTTGGCAGAACTGGTGGCCTACCTGCAACTCGGTAGCGACTCTTTCAGCACGGTGGTCGACGAACAAACGGTTGATATCGTGACTTGGCAAGGCACGGGGCCAAGCGGCGAGCAACAGACGCGGCAAGCCAGCTTTCCGCGTGTCATTTTTGTGAGGTAAGGATGCCGGACCAGGATTCAGGCGGTGCAACAACCTCAACGGCCGGTCTGTCCAGCGTGGTCATTCCGCTGCTCAAGGGAGTCTGCTACAGGGACAGCGATCCCGTTCTCTGGCAAGCGTTACTCGAACTGCAAGCGCGTGTGCGCGATTATGTTTCGGTACTGGGCCTCGCGCTTGTGCTAGACGAAGCAGAGGGATACGCTTTTGTGCGCGCGCATCCGGAGGAAGACGGGGTAGACGACGCACCCAAATTGCCGCGTCTTGTTGCACGGCGACCGCTGTCGTTTCCGGTCAGCCTGCTGCTCGCGTTGCTCAGAAAAAAGCTCGCCGAGTCCGACGCGGGCGGTGCGGATACGCGCCTGATTCTCACGCGCGAACAGATCACCGAACTGATACGGGTATTTCTCCCCGCCGGCAGCAATGAAGCGAAGGTGGTCGACCAGATCGAGACGCATATCAACAAAATTGTTGAACTGGGATTTCTGCGACGACTTAAATCCGGCGCGGATAAACGGGAGGGTCCGGCGGCGTTCGAGGTTCAGCGGATACTGAAAGCGTTCGTGGATGCTCAGTGGCTTGCTGATTTCGATGCGCGACTCGCCGCCTATCGCGCTCAACTCGATCGTTCAGCGGAGGCAGACACAGATGACTGACATGCAATTGCTCGGCCTCGACTTCGTGAACGATGACGCACTGTCGGGCTTTCGCCTTCAGCGCCTGGAAGTCTATAACTGGGGCACATTCGACGCTCGCGTATGGACGCTGAATCCTCATGGAGAGAACGCGCTGTTGACGGGCGATATCGGCTCGGGGAAGTCGACCTTGGTCGACGCGGTCACCACGCTGCTTGTTCCGGCGCATCGTATTGCCTACAACAAGGCGGCCGGCGCGGACAACAAGGAAAGATCACTTCGTTCTTACGTCCTGGGCCATTACAAATCCGAACGCAACGAAGTCAGCGGCAACGCAAAGCCTGTTGCGCTGCGTGACTACAACACTTACTCCGTCATCCTTGGCACCTTTTATAACGCCGGGTATGACCAGACGGTCACGCTTGCGCAGGTCTTCTGGATGAAGGAGCAACAGGGCCAGCCTGCGAGGGTTTTTGTCGGCGCCGAGCGCGCATTGTCGATAGCTGAAGACTTCGCGAACTTCGGCACGGATATCACGGCATTGCGCAAGAAACTCCGCGGCCTCGGCGCAGAAGTCTTCGACAGTTTCCCTCCGTACGGCGCGTGGTTCCGCCGCCGCTTCGGGATTGAAAACGAGCAGGCGCTGGAACTGTTCCATCAGACTGTATCGATGAAATCAGTGGGTAATCTCACCGACTTCGTGCGCAGCCATATGCTCGAGCCCTTCGATATCGCGCCCCGGATTGCTGCGTTGATTGCCCATTTCGATGACCTGAATCGCGCGCACGAGGCAGTGCTCAAAGTCAAGCGGCAAATGGACCGCCTCACGCCGCTCACCGACGACTGCGATCGATACGCCAAGCTGCTGCTTCAGGTGGAAGGCCTTCGCGCATGCCGTGAAGCGCTTCGCTATTACGCTGCAGGACTGAAACTGGGCTTGCTCGATAAACGCATCGCGGGGCTAACGGCGGACTGGGAAAAGCAAGACGCTCAGATCAGGCGTCTGGAGACCTCGCGCGACAACCAGCGCGCGGAGGAAACCGAACTCAAGCGCAACATCGCTGAAAACGGGGGCGACCGTCTGGAGCGTCTCGACGCCGAAATTCGCAAGAAGGACCTTGAGTGCGAGACTCGCAAACGCAAGGCGGAGCGCCATGCCGAACTGGTGCGTGCAGTCGGCGAGCATCCGGCTGAAGACGAAGCCGCGTTCCAGGCGTTGCGCCAGCGTCTGTCCGTCATGTTCGGGTCCGCTCGGGAAGCAGAAGATCGCTATCTGAACGATCTGACCGAGCACGGCGTCAGCCTGCGTCAAGGAAAACAGGAGCACGACGCGCTATCGGCGGAAATCGACAGCCTGAAAAATCGTCGAAGCAACATTCCCGCAGAACAGGTCGCCATGCGTACGGCATTGTGCCAGGCGCTGGATTTACCCGAGGCGGAGCTTTCGTTCGCTGGTGAACTGTTACAGGTGCGCGACGACGAGCGCGACTGGGAAGGGGCGGCCGAACGGCTGTTGCGAAGCTTCGGGCTGTCATTGCTGGTTCCCGATACACACTACCCGGCGGTCGTGGAGTGGGTCGACAGAACCCACCTTCGGGGACGGCTTGTGTTCTTCCGGATCCGGTCGGGCGTTCGTGGCGAGCTGCCTTCCCTGCAGGCCGATTCCCTCGCCCGCAAGCTGGCGATCAAGCCGGACTCGCCCTTCTACGACTGGCTCGAACGCGAAGTCGCGCATCGCTTTAACGTGATTTGCTGCAGCACCCCGGAACAGTTTCGCCGTGAAACGCGGGCGATCACGCTTGCGGGCCAGATCAAGGCGCCGGGCGAACGTCATGAAAAGGACGATCGTCATCGCCTGGATGATCGCAGCCGATATGTACTGGGATGGACCAACGAAGCCAAGATCGACGCGCTTCAAACTAAAGCCAGCCACCTAGCCGCTCAACTCGGTGAGCTGGGCAACCTTGTCTCCAAGATCCTGGCGGATCAAAAAGAGTGCAAGCATCGGCTGACCATGCTTTCCAAGTTGGAGGAGCACGCCGACTACGCCGACCTCGACTGGAATTCGCTCGCGGTGGAAATAGCGCGATTGCGCGATGAAAAACAACGGCTCGAATCGGCCTCGGATAAGCTGGCGCAACTGACGGCGCGGTTGGGTGAGATCAGCGCTGCGCTGAAAAGCACGGAAGACCAGCTCGACGAGCACAAGGATGCGCGCTCCCGCACCGGGGAAAAGCAAAGCATCGCGGAAGAACTGCGCACACAGACCCGTGCCATTCTCGATGACCCCGGCTACGAGCGCCACACGGCTTATTTCGAGCAGTTGGAATTGACGTGGCACGAAGTGCTCGGCAAGCATCAACTGACTGTCGAATCCTGCGATAACCGCGAAAGTGACTTGCGCGGATTTCTTCAGACCAGCATCGACGCCGAAGACAAAAAGCTCTCACGCCAGCGCGACAAAATCATCGATGCGATGAGCGCCTACAACCTCGCGTTCCCGCTGGAAACGCAGGAAGTGGACGTCGCCATTGAGTCGGCCGATGAGTATCGGATGATGCTCGACAAGCTCAAAGGCGATGATCTGCCCCGGTTCGAAAATCGCTTCAAGGAGCTGCTGAACGAAAATACCATTCGAGAAGTGGCCAACTTCCAGTCGCAACTGGCTAGAGAGCGGGAGACGATCAAGGAGCGCATCACGCGTATCAATGAGTCACTCACGCAGATTGACTACAACGCGGGGCGTTACATCGTGCTGGAAGCGGTGTCGACGCCCGATGCCGATATACGCGATTTTCAGTCCGAACTGCGTTCTTGCACCGAAGGCACGCTGACCGGCTCCGACGACACCCAATACTCCGAAGGCAAGTTTCTGCAGGTCAAGCAGATCATTGAGCGCTTTCGCGGGCGCGAGGGTTTGGGTGAACAAGATCGTCGCTGGACCACCAAGGTCACTGACGTACGGAACTGGTTCGTGTTCGCCGCCAGCGAACGCTGGCGCGAAGACGATACCGAACATGAACATTATTCGGATTCTGGCGGCAAGTCGGGCGGTCAGAAAGAGAAGCTCGCCTACACCATTCTCGCGGCCAGCCTTGCTTACCAATTCGGACTGGAATGGGGCGCGGTGCGCTCGCGCTCGTTTCGCTTCGTGGTGATCGACGAAGCGTTCGGCCGTGGTTCTGACGAGTCGGCGCAATACGGCCTGCGCCTTTTTGCGCAACTCAACTTGCAACTGCTGATCGTGACGCCTTTACAGAAGATTCATATCATCGAACCCTTTGTTGCAAGTGTCGGTTTCGTCGACAACAAGGAAGGACGCGAGTCGAGGTTGCGCAATCTTTCTATCGAAGAGTATCGCGAGGAAAAAGCAAGGATGAATCGATGAGCTGGACCACGCCAGCCGATCTGCGCAAACAGGTCATGCGGCTTTGGGAGCGGGGAGAACTGCTCGGCAGCGTGGCCAGGGGTGAGACGCTTTTTCCCAAGCGTCTCACGCTCAAAGGTCCATCATCCGCGGAGATCGCCGAGCAGTTCGAGGGCATCCGGCAATGGATCATCGAGCTTCGGTCGATGACCCATTGCCGCGTCGAGATGAGGGAGTTCAGACATCGTGTATTTGGTGCCAACGCACTGCCCGATGCCGTATGGCTCGATTCGCTCGAGCACGCGACGGCCTTTATCGGCAAGCAACGAGAAGCCGCCCGCTTCGCCGCGCTGCTGGATATCACGCACACGCGGGAACCGCGCCTGGTCGCGTGGCTCGCTGAACGGCCGCTGCGTGCGCTTGAACTCGCCGATGTCTGGAGCAGGCTGCTCGATATCTGCAGCTGGTTCCAGGCTCATCCGCGTCCCGATGTGTATCTCCGGCAGGTAGACATCCCGGATGTTCACACCAAGTTCATCGAGGCTCGTCGCGGTGTGCTGGCGGAGTTGTTGGACCGCGTCTTGAGTCCGGAGTTTATCGATTCCTCTCGCTCCGGCGTCAATCAGTTCGCCAGCCGTTTTGGCTTGCGGGACAAGCCGTTGCGCATTCGCTTTCGCATTCTCGACGCGGATAAGGCATTGTTTCGGACTACACACGTCACGCAAGACATTACGCTCGATGCCGCGAGCTTCATCGAACTCAATCCCGATGTCGGGCGGGTTTTCATCACCGAGAACGAGATCAATTTCCTGGCCTTTCCGCCGGTCAAAGACAGCATGGTGATCTTCGGCGCAGGATACGGATTCGAGATGCTGAACCATGCGCGGTGGCTCGCGAGTCGCCGGATTCATTATTGGGGCGATATCGACACGCACGGTTTCGCGATTCTCGACCAGTTACGCCGCCGGTTCGAGCATGTGGAGTCGTTTTTGATGGACCGCGAAACCTTGCTGGCATTTACGTCGCTCTGGGATCATGAGGAACAGCAAACGCTGCGCGATCTGCCAAGACTCAACGAGCAAGAGCAGACCCTGTTCAACGACTTGCGGGATAACCGGCTGCGTAAAAACCTGCGTCTTGAGCAGGAAAGAATTGGCTTCGCGTGGGTCGAGACGGCATTGGCTGCTTTGGTTTAGCCTGTTTCCTATTTCGTCTGCGCCGGGAATCGACCGTCGACCGCGAACGGAGACGACGGCGGGAAGTCATTCCGTCAGTTCGTACGCCGTGCTGCGCCCGCCCGACGCTGATCTGCGCAGCACCCCTAATGTCACCAGTTCGCCGAGATCGCGTAACGCGGTATCCGCCGAATACTTCGCGATGGCCGCCCACTTGCTGCTGGTCAGCTTGCCGTCGAAACCGTCGAGCAACCGGTTCAGCAGCTTGATTTGCCGCTCGTTAAACGACACGGTGGCCCAGCGCTGCCAGAAACGCGTCTTGGCCAGCACCGCGTCCACGGTGTGCTGGGCGTTGTCCACTGCGCGATGCAGCGTGTGCAGGAACCAGGTCAGCCACGTGGTCACATCGAGCAATCCGCGTTGGGTTTGCTCAAGGATGTCGTAATAAGCGCGGCGCTCCGACCGGATCTGCGCCGACAAACTGTAGAAGCGCTGCGGACTGCCGTCGGCGCGGGCGAGCAGCAAGTCGCAGATGGCCCGGGCGATACGGCCATTGCCATCGTCGAAAGGATACAGCGTGACGAACCACAAATGCGCCAGCCCGGCCTTGATCACCGAAGCCACGTCAGCGTCGTGATTGAGCCAGTCGAGAAAACGCGTTGTCTCGGCGTTGAGGCGATCGGCAGGAGGCGCTTCGAAATGAACCCGCTGGCGGCCAACAGGACCGGAGACCACCTGCATGGCGCCGTTTTGGTCGTTGCGCCATGCGCCTATCTGGATCCGCGATAACCCGCTGAAGCCGGTCGGAAACAAAGCCGCGTGCCACGCAAACAAACGCTCCTGCGTAAGCGGAGCGTCGCAGCGAGCGGTGGCGTCAAGCACCATTTCAACCACGCCTTCCACATGCCGGTCGACCGGTGCAAGCGCGCCAATGTCCACCCCGAGCCGGCGCGCGATAGACGATCGAACCGAGTCCACATTCAGCCGTTCACCTTCGATCTCGCTGGTCTTGATCACGTCTTCGGTGAGCGCGGCCAGACTTGCCTGATTGCGCAGCGACAAACCGACATCGGCAAGCCGGCCGAGCAGCAAACCCTGGGCGCGACTAACGGCGGCCAGCGGCTCTGCGATCACCGACAGATCGTAGCGCCAAGCCGGCCAGTCAGGATCTTCCCAGATAAAAGTCGATTCTCCGCGTTTCATGCGGTGATTATGAGATGTATTCACCGCAAACGGTGATTTATTCTCCGCATAAAATGCGGAGAATAGGCCCGCTATTCGCCGCATGCGTTATGCCGAACGGGTTTCAGGCTGTTCCGTCATGCTTACTCCGCCCAATAAAAAGGGCCGCCCTTCAAACCGGCGGCCCAAAACACATCCTACAACCCACATCAATTCTTCCCTACACGCCTCCGGCGCTTAGCTGCTACCCAAATAGTTGAACAACGACATTTTCTGGATCTGCGCAAACGCTTGTTGCGCGGCCTGCAGCGAGTTCTGCGTCATCTCGTACTGGCTGATTGCACTCGGCAGGTTGACGCTGACCAGGTCCGCCAGATTGTTGGCGGTTTGCGTCGACGTTGTCTGCATGGCGTTCTGCGTCGTCGTGACTTCCTGCTCGCGGCCGCCCACCGCCGTCTGTGCCGTCAGTATGTTGTTGGCCGTGTTGTTGATTTTCGTGCCTGCCGTGGTCAGCGCGTTTTGCAACGTCGCCTGGGCCGCCGCCGAATCGGCTGGCTGTTTCAGTGCGCTCACCAACGTATCGAGCGACGTGAAGATGTCGGTATCGCTGGTGTGGCCAGTGTTTGCCGGCGCCACGGTAAAGGTATCGCCCGATGCCGGCGCGCCGGAAATAGCGACGGTCTGCGAACCCAGCGTGATGTTGTCGCCAGCCGTATAAGGCGTCGGCGGCGTGACGGTGGTGGACGTGCCCGTCGCAGGGTCAAGCGCTGAGACCGAGTACGAACTGACCGTCGTGGTCGTGGGCGGCGTGCCGGTGGTCGTGGTCCCGAACGTGATGGTATAGGTCGACGAGTTGGCAGGATCGCTGCTGTTGCTCACGCTGACCGGACCGATCGTGCCAGAACCCGTGTTGCCCGACGATCCCGCCGAAACCGGCGTGCTTTCGTTCGATGAAACGCTTTGGAAAATCGCCGAACCCGGATCGGCTACGTTGATCGTGCGGGTGTCGGAAATCTGCACCTGCCGCTGACCGGGGCCGCCCGCGTAGGTTGCGCCAATACCCGAAGCGTTGTCGGTGAAGGGCTGCGAGCCGCCCTGGAACCCGGCAAAGATGTAGTTGCCGTTGGCGTCGGTGGTATTGGCAAGCGTCATCAGCGTGCTGCGATAACCCTGGAGCTGGGTCGCAAGCGAGCTGCGGTCGGTGTCGTTGAGCGTGCCGTTGCCGGCGTTCACGACCAGCGCCTGGATGCTCTGCATCACGTTCGTCACGCTGGTGAGCGTGGAGTCTTCCTGCTGCAGCGAGGTCAGCGCGGACGACTGGTTGGTCGAATATTGTGCGAGCGTGGCGGCCTGCGCGGTCAGCGCCACGGCTTGCGCGGCGCCGAGCGGATTGTCCGCCGCGGTCTGCAAGGCCTTGCCCGATGAAATCTGCGCGTACATGTTGGCAAGCGACGCCTGCTGATTGTCCATCGTCTGGACATTCATCGTGAAGTACTGGGAGCTGGAGATGCGCATCGTGAAAGCCTCAGTTGAAGATGCCGAGCAGCGTCGAGAACAGCGTGGAAGCGGTCTGGATGACCTTGCTGTTGGCCTGGTACAACTGCTGGTACTGAATCAGGTTGGCGGCCTCTTCATTCAGGTTCACGCCCGATACCGACTGCTGCGCCGTCGTCGCTTGCGTCAGCACTGCCGTCGCCGACGTACTGGAACTCTGCAGATTGTTGGTCTCGTTGCCGATCTGGTTGACGTAGTTCGCATACGCGCTCGTCAACGAGTCCGTGCCGCCGTTCAACGACTTCGTCTTGCCGAGGTTCGCCAGCGCAAGCGCGTTGCTGCCGTCGCTGCTGCCGCCCTTGTTCGCCGCAATCGTGAAGCTGTCGCCGTTCGCAGGCGTGCCGGTGATCGTCGCGCTGACACCCGTTCCATTCGATACGGTCAAGCCCTGTGATGGGTCGTAGGCGAACGGAGTGTTTGCCGGCACGACGGTGCCGCTTGGCAGCGTGACGGGTTGATTCGACGTCAATTGCTTGGCGGTCGCGTTGTACGTCAGCGTCATGCCGGTGGACGCGAGCGAATAACCCGCGGTGACCGTCGCAGCCGAGATGTTTGCGGTGCCGGCGTTGCTCGCTCCCGCCGATGCCACCGCCGGTGACGCCGCCGCAATCGCAGTCGGGTTCGTGGTGACCATCGAGAACGCGGAAAGTGCGCCGCTCGTCGGCTGGATGGTGAACGAATCGCCGGACTTCATGCCGCTCGTCAACGAGATATTCATGCCCGCAATCGTGCCGTTGACCGCGCCCGTCACCGGATCGGCCGTGAGCGTGCCAAGCGACGCGCCGCTCTGGCTGTCGGTGAGCGTGTAGGTCGAGCCGTTGAGGGACAACGTGTAATTGCTGCTGGGCGGCTGGGTCGGATCCGCAATCGATACGCTCAGTTGAGCCGTGCCCGTATTGCGCGAATTCGCATAAATGGTCGGGCTGCCGGTCGAGAACAGCGCGGTGCCGGGGTTGCCGTTCAGGTCCACGCCCAGCGCGTTTTGCTGGTTCAGTTGCGCGGCGAAACTGGTGGCGAGCGAACCAAGCTGAGCCTGCGCGGGATCGAGCGACTGGCTGCGGAATGCAAGCAATCCGCCTACCGTCCCGCCGCCGAATGTGGAGTCAGGCAGATATTGCGTTTGCGCGGGCGTCTGCGGCGAGCCGTCTGGCGATGCATACGCGATCGACAACTCGCTCGGGTTCGACGTCGATGTCACCGCCGCCAACTGATACGCCGTCGTTCCGTTCACCAGCGGCTGGCCCGTGCCGATCGACACGTTGTACGCGCCGTTGACGGTGGTGACCTGCACGTTCGTCAACTGGCTCAGGCTCGCAACCGCCTGGTCCCGTGCATCGAGTAACTGGTTCGGCGGCTGGCCCTGCGCGCTCGCTGAGGCAATCTGGCCGTTCAGCGTGGCGATCTGGCTGGTGTAGCTGTTGATCTGCGTGACCGCGCTGGTGAGCGACTGGTTGACGCCGGAGCGAAGCTGGTTGTAGTTCGCGGCCGCGGCGTTCATCTGGTTGACGAGCGTTTGCCCGCTGCTCATGAGCGATTGCCGCGTCGACGTTGTAGCGGGGCTGTTCGCGACCGATTGCAAGCTCGTGAAATAGCCCGTCATGCCCGCGCCAATACCCGTGGTCGGATCGCCCACGAGGTTGTTCAGCTGCGACAACATCGAGTAATAGGTGTTCAGCGAACTGCTGTTGGACTGCGCGTTATTGAGCTGCGTGGTCAGGAAAGAACTGTATGAACGCGCGACAGTCGCGGTCTGGACGCCTGAGCCCAGGTAACCCGACGTCGTGTATTGCCCCGACGCCTCCTGGTACACCGGCGTCTCCTGGGTATAGCCCGGGGTCGCGGCGTTGCTGATGTTCTGTCCGGTGGTCGTCAAACCCCATTGGGCTGCATTAAGACCACTGACGCCGATATCGAATAGGGACATGCAAGGAATCCTGGTAAAGGCCCAAAACCCGGGCCGCCGCTGGCTGACGGCAACTGGTGTATATCGGCCGATTGCAGAAAAAGTTGAATTCCGGCGTGCTGAATCGGGGCACGCGTGATTTTTGGGCGCAGTGCAGTTCCCTCTCCGATGAAATCCGCACGCACACTGCCCCATGACGGATTATTCACCGCGGCAGAGTGAGGCAATTGGTGAAGCAGCGGGGAGATTGGGCGCCAGTTCGACGAATGGAAGCGGCGTGGATGGAAGCGGCGTTGCGGGGAAAGAAGTGAGGCGCGGCGAGCACAGGGGCTCGCCGCCGCATCGATTTAGCGCGCCAGCGACCGGCGTTTCATCTCGAGTTGCGTAATCAGGCGTTGCAGCGTGTTTTCGGCTGAGCCCGGCAGGCTCATGAACTTGAAGCCCAGCGTATAGCGCAGATCGCCGCGTGAATTCACTGTCTGCCGGTTCGACATCAGTTGCAAGTCGAGCACGACCTTGCCCGGGTTGCTGAAGTGCAGTTCCACGGAACGCAGGATCAGGCCGACTTCCATCGACGCAACCCGCTCGTCCATGGTGCGCAGCGCCACGCCACCCAGCGACAGGTCGTTCACTTCAAAGCGAAAACGCTCGCCATTCGGCAGTTCGCCGCTGCAGATGTACGGATCCAGCACGGGCGCTTCCACGCGGAAATACTCGCGCCGCTGCATGTAGAACAGCACCGGCGGAAATTCCGCTTCGAACGCCGGATGCCCTTCGAAAACGATTTCACGCGGCGTGCCGGTGGCGAATTCGACGCGCACGCCGTCGGGGCTCGCGTGGAACATCAGGTTTTCCGAGCGCAGCATGGCCTGGTTCTGCTCGGGGATGCCACCCCAATCGAAGATAAAGGTATGCGCTGCCGTATTCACGTCGAGCAGGCGCGTGACGATCTGCCCCGTGCCGTGATCGACGGTCAGGAAGTCGGCTCGATTAACGAGGTTGCGTAGCGAGACGCCGATTTCCAGCGGATTACGCCGGCCGAAATCGTGAGCATCGGATTCGTCGTCTGCAATGCCGGAACCGTTTGGCGGATTCATGTTCATGGAGCTTGCCGTGTTCGTTTGCTCGCTCGCGTCCCGTTTTCCGGGACTGTTTGAGCGTCCAACCGGACCCTGTGGATCCGGCACTTCGATGTTTCATTTAGCGGCAACCGGGATTGAATATTTAGGGTTGGCTGTAAAAAAAACTTTCCTGATCCCGTATCCGGCGGCCGAAAACGTTCGCAAAGCGCGCAAATCGAAACGAACCAGCACGTTCTCTCCATTTCGATGCCTTGCGGCCCGGGCCGGCTGCCTTCGGACGCACCATGCGCCCGATCCTCGCCGTCAGCCTGCATCGTGTTTTTATTGCGACATTGGCCCCGTCGCTTTTGATACCTTACTCGTAATATGTTTGGTCTAGCTAACTAGATGACGCAAAAGGTGCGCCAGTCCGCACACGCGTCGCGCCCGGTTCACACCGGGGTCACGCGCGGATCACGCTCAGATTGCACTCGATCACGCAATGTGCCGCATGATCGAAATCAGCTTTTTAGCGTATTGCGGGTCCGTTGCGTAGCCCGCTTTCTGCATTCCGTGCGCAAAACCGGCGGCATCGCGCGAGGCTTCCACGACCGGCGCGTAGCGCGGATTGCTCTTGAGCACGCTGGCGTAATCGGTGAGTGCGTCTTCGTACGAGTCGTAGGAGCGGAATTTCTCCACCACTTTCTGCGGTTTGCCGTTCACGTATTCCGTGGTCACCGCGTTCGTCGTCTTGCCGCTCCAGTCGCTGGTCGCCTTGATGCCGAACACGTTGTGGCTCGAGCTGCCGTCGGTATTCTTGATCTCGCGCTTGCCCCAGCCGGACTCCAGCGCCGCCTGGCCGATGATAAATCGCGCCGGAATCCCGGTCGCCGAGCTCGCGGCCTGCGCCGGCGCGGCAAGCCGGTCGACAAAAGCCGCCACCTTGTCCGTGCCCACGCCGCGTGCGGGCGGCGTCAGCGCGCTGTCGGCGCTATAACCATTGCCACTAAGCGATGCCTTCGATGCCGCCGTCGATGACCCCGCCGCGTTCGCATACGCCTTTGCCATCGCGTTCATGGCGGCCATGTTGCCGGCGTTCGCGCTGCTGTCGCCGCTCGCGCCCACGCCATCCATCTGCCCGCCCGCGCCCGCACTGGACGACCCACCACCGGCGTTGCGCATCAGTTGCTTGAGCATCATGTCGGCTACGCCAATGCCCTTTGCGCCCATGTTCTGCGAAAGCTGCTGGTCGAGCATCGACGTGAAGGTCTTGCTGTCGTTCGAATCGAAAGGGCTGTCCGACGGCGTGGCGTCGCGCATGCTCTTCAACATCATCTGCGTGAAAACGGAGTCAAACTGCTTGGCCGCCGCCTTCAAACCCTGCTGCGGATTCGCGTTCGCCTGCGCGCGCATGGCGTCGAAGCCCTGCACGTCGAGCGCAAAACGGTTCGACAACGAACCCAGGCCGCTGCCCGTGTCGGAGGTGTTCATCGATGCGAGCGCGTTGCTTGCCGTACCGGTCCCGTTCGCGTTCATGACCTGTCGCCTTTAAATAATTTCGAGATCGGCGCGCAACGCACCCGCCGCTTTCATCGATTGCAAAATCGAGATCAGATCCGCCGGCGTCGCCCCGAGGGCATTCAACGCCTTGACCACGTCCGCGAGCGTCGCGCTTGCCGCCACTTGCTTGAGCGCGCCCGTGTCCTGCTTCAACTGGATGCTCGACTGCTTCGCCGCCACGGTTTGTCCGTTGGAGAACGCGCCCGGCTGGCTCACGGCGGTCGTCGTGTTGATCACCACCGACAAATTGCCATGCGCGACCGCGCAGTTCTGCAGCGTGACCATCTGGTTCATCACGATAGAACCCGTGCGCGCATTCACGATCACCTTGGCTGCGGCCTGCGCCGGCCTGACATCGATATTCTCAAGCTGCGCCATGAACGACACCGTTTGCGACGGATCGGCCGGCGCGCGCAACTGGATCGTGCGGCCGTCGAGCGCGATGGCCGTGCCCATGCCGAAATCGTTGTTCACTGCCGCCACGATCTTCTGCGTGGTGTCGAAGTCGAGTGTGTTCAGCTCCATGGTCATCACGCCGCCGGCTTGCGTCACCGCTGCGGGCACCGCGCGTTCGACCAGCGCGCCGCCCGGAATGCGGCCGACTGCAAGCTGGTTGACCTGGACCTTGCTGCCGTTCGCACTGGCGCCCGCACCGCCGACCGCGAGATTGCCCTGCGCCATCGCGTAGACCTGGCCGTCGGCGCCTTTGAGCGGCGCCATCAATAACGTACCGCCGCGCAAGCTCTTCGCATTGCCAAGCGATGACACCGTTACATCGATCGCTTCGCCCGGCCGCGAGAACGGCGGCAAGACAGCCGTCACCATCACGGCGGCGACGTTCTTCAACTGCATGTTCTGCGTGGTCGCGGCGTTCAGCGTGATGCCGAGGTTGCCGAGCATGTTCACCAGGCTTTGCGTGGTGAACGGCGTCTGGGTCGTCTGGTCACCGGTGCCGTCGAGGCCGACCACGAGGCCGTAGCCGATCAACGGGTTATCACGTACGCCCTGGAACGAAACCAGGTCCTTGAGGCGCTCCGCCTGCGCGGTCTGCGGAAGTGCGGCGACGGCGGCAATCAAGGCCAGCGCAATGGAAACGGAGCGAAGAAAGAGTTTCATGGTCAGAAGGGCGCCACGTTGAGGAAGAAGCGCTGGAGCCAGCCCATCTGCTGCGATTCATCGATATAACCCTTCGCCGAATATTCAATCTTCGCGTCTGCCACCTGAGTCGAAAACACAGTGTTGGTGCCGGAGATGGTCGTCGGATTGACGACGCCGGAGAAGCGCACGAATTCGTTGCCCTGGTTGATCAGCATCTGCTTCTCGCCGCTTACGACCAGGTTGCCGTTGGGCAGCACGTCGGTGACGGTGACCGTCAGCGTGCCGTTAAAGGTATTGGCCGCGCTCGCGCCGCCTGCGCCGTTGAAGCCGTTTGAACCGCTGGCGCTCAGGTTGGTGTTGTGGAACAGCCCGCCAAAGAGACCCGGCGTGACGGGCACGGCGAACGCCTCGCTGGCGTTACGCGCCGCATTCGCCGCCGATGACTTCGTCGCATTCACGTTTTCCGCAATCACGATAGTAATGATGTCGCCGGTATTGCGCGGACGCTGGTCTTCGAACAGCGGCCGTCCCGCGTATCCCGCGTTGTAGATCGCGCCAGGCGATGCCGAATTCAGCGGCGGCGCCGGCGGGCGCGCCGTCATCGGCTGCTGCGTGATCGGCTCTTTGGGCACGAGCGCGCAGGCCGCCAACGCGACGAGCGCCAGCACCGATGCGCTGCGGATGCGTGATAAGCGTGAAAGTTGTGATGACATCTTCGTGGTCCTTCGGAATGACGCTGCTGATGCAATTGATGCGGTAGGCGCGGGTTGCCCCGGCTTAAACCTGCATCTGGCTCAGCGTCTGCAGCATCTGGTCCGACGTGGTCACGGCCTTGCTGTTGATTTCATAGGCGCGCTGGGTCTGGATCATGTTGACCAGTTCCTGGACCACGTTCACGTTCGATGCTTCCACATACCCCTGCTGCAACTGCCCCGCTCCGTTCAAACCCGGGGTCACGACGTTCGCATTGCCGGACGAAGCCGTTTCGGCGAACAGGTTTTCACCGCGCGCGTCGAGGCCGGCCGGATTGACGAAGGTCGCAAGCTGCAGCTGGCCAACCGTTGTGTTAGCCGAACTGCCCTGCTGCGTGACCGTGACCGTGCCGTCCGAGCCGATGGTGATACCGGTTGCGGTCGTCGGGATCGTGATGGCCGGGCTGACCTGATAACCGCTCGATGTAACGAGCTGGCCTTGCGCGTTGGTCTGGAACGAACCGTCGCGGGTGTAGGCGGTCGTGCCGTCGGGCATCGTCACCTGGAAGAAGCCGTTGCCGTTGATGGCGACGTCCTTCGAGTTGCCGGTCTGCGACAGGTTGCCCTGCGTGTAGAGGCGCTCGGTAGCGACCTGTTGCACGCCGGTACCAATCTGGCTGCCCGACGCCAGTTCGGTCTGCTGCGTTGAATTCGCGCCCGGCTGGCGGACGGTTTGATACAGCAAGTCCTCGAACACCGCGCGCGAGCCCTTGAAGCCGTTCGTGCTGACGTTGGCGAGATTGTTCGAAATCACGTCCATCTGCGACTGCTGGGCGTTCATGCCGGTTGCGGCGATGTAGAGAGAGCGGTTCATGTTTTTTATCCTGATACTGCGGATTAACTGAAGTCGAGCAGTTTGTTAGCCGACTGATCGTTCGAGTTGGCCGAATCGAGCAACTTGGTCTGCATCTGGAACTGGCGGGCGTTGGTGATCATGTCGACCATCGCGGACACCGCATTCACGTTGCTGCCTTCCAGCGACGCGGGCGCGACCGTCACCGTCGGATCAGCGTCGGCGGGCTGGTTATCGGCGGTGCGAAACAGGCCGTCGTCACCGCGCGTCAACGCCCCTGCTTCGGGATTGACCAGCTTCAACTGGTCTACCGTCGCAATCGATGTCGGCGGGTCGCCCGGCATCAGCGCAGTCACCGTTCCGTCCTTGCCGATGGTGACTTCCGCGCCCGGCGGAATCGACATCGGGCCGGCATTGCCGAGCACCGGCAGGTTGTTTGCCGTGACCAGCTGGCCGTTGGCATCCACGTGAAGGTTGCCTGCACGCGTGTACGCCTCACCGCCATCTTCCGTCTGCACGGAAAGCCAGCCCGGACCCTGGACGGCGACATCGAGCGGATTGCCGGTCTGCTGGATCGGACCCGGCGTGTAATCGGCGGTCGGCGTGGACGACAGCACGAAAGTGCGCGTGGTCGCGTCGCCGGACGCACCGTTCTCGAAGTTCATCGGCACCTGGCGAAACGCGGAAAGCTGCGCACGAAAGCCCGTCGTCGACGCATTGGCGAGGTTGTTCGCCGTGACGCTCTGCTGCTCGAGCGCCTGTGCGGCGCCGCTCATCGCGGTATAGATCAGACGGTCCATTTATGACTCTCTCGTGCGCGGCTTGGCTGCGGCTCTTACAGGTTGATGAGCGTCTGGTCGACGGTTTGCTGCGTCTTGATCGTCTGCGCGTTCGCCTGGTAATTGCGCTGCGCCGTGATCAGGTCAACCAGCGAACTGGTCAGGTCGACGTTCGAGTTTTCCACCGCGCCGCCTTGCAGCGAGCCGTGATTGGTCGAACCCGGCACCGACACTTGCGCCAGACCCGATGCCGCGGTCTGCTGATAGTTGTTGCCGCCCAGGTCTTGCAAGCCGTTCTGGTTAGCGAACGTGGCGAGCGCGATCTGGCCGAGCGCTTGCGTCTTGCCGTTGGTGTACGTGCCGGTCAGCGTGCCGTCGGGCCCGACCGAAAAGCCCGCCAGTTCGCTCGATGTATAGCCGTCCTGGGTGCTGTTCACGAGGCCGGTCGTCGCGCCGTATTGGGTCGTGCCGGCAAATGACATCGACATGGTTTGCACCGCGGTGGCGCTATTGGACGCGCCATCCGGAATCGAAAACGAGAACGGCGTGATCGCGGTGGCGGGCGGGGTCGGTATCAGGTTGCCCGACTGGTCGAACGAAACCTTGCCCAGGTCGCCAGCTACGCCAGTCGACGTTCCCGTGACCGGGGTGTTGCCGGCGCCGGTCGTCGCATACGCTTCCCACGATCCCGTCGATTGCTTGACGAAAAACACGTTGACCGCATGCGTGCCGCCGAGCGAGTCGTTGACGTTGATCTGGCTGGTGGCGCTATAGGTGTTCGCGTTGGTCGGATCGAACGGCGTTTGGGTCGGGACCGTAGCCTGCGAGTTCAGGTTGAACTGAAAACTCACGTTCTTGGTCGCGGCCGGCGGCAAGTTCGAGTTCGGCACGACGAGCGGTACGGTCGACGACGTGTTGATCACGCCCTGCGCATTGGCTGCATAACCCATCAACGTCTGGCCGGCTGCGTTGACGATCGTGCCGTTGGCCGCCAGGTTGAACACGCCGTTGCGCGAGTACACGTTCGCACCGTTCGCTGACATCTGGAAGAAGCCATTGCCATTGATTGCGACGTCCAGCGCCTGGCTGGTCGTGGTGATCGTGCCCTGGCCGAACTGCTGCTGCACTTCCGACATCTGCGAGCCAATGCCGATCTGGTTGTTCACGGCGGTGGCCACCGAATTCGCGTACATATCGGCGAATTGCGCCTGGCCTTGCTTGAAGCCGACGGTGTTCGCGTTGGCAATGTTGTTGCCGATCACATCGAGGTCGTTCGACGCGCCGGACAAACCAGATAAACCTTGTTGGTAACCCATGACGGTCTCCGCTTCTAGAAGATTGAGCTAATGAATAAGGGCTTAGAGAATCGACGCAATGCTGGTCAGCGGCACCGTCTTGCCGGTCGACAGCATCACGCCTGCCGTGCCGTCGGGCTGCTGCACCACGCTTTGCACGACCGATGCGGACAGCGCGGTCGCCGTTGCAGCCGTACCGTTGACCGTGCCGCCTGCCGAAAGCGTGTACGTGCCGTCGGGCAGCGTCACGCCCTTCGAGTCGGTCGGCGTCCAGCCCGAGATGGGCACCACGCCTGCGGGCTGCGCGCCGAGGTCGATCGTCTGGACAACCTGGCCGGCGCTGTTCGTGATGCTCACCGTCATGTCGCTGAGCGCGTTGGCAGACTGCACGCCGAAGGTGCTGGCCTTGCCGCCGCTCACGGTCATGGTGTTGCCCGGGGCGAGCACGGTTCCGCCGATCAGCGACGCGGCCTGCGCGCCCTGTCCCGCCGACAATTGCGTGGCAAGCGAGCTGAGCGACGTGTTCAACTGGCCGATACCCGACACCGTGCTGATCTGCGCGAGTTGCGAAGTCATCTGCGAGCTGTCGGTCGGGTTGGTCGGGTCCTGGTTCTGAAGCTGCGTGACGAGCAGCGTCAGGAAGGTGTTCTGCAAGTCGGCCGGCGATTGCGTGCCGGTCGCGCTGGAGCTCGAACTGGCAGACGAACTGCTCGATGTGCCGTTCATGGTGTTCAGCAGCGTCTGCGACATCGTCGCGCCGTTGTTGCCGATCGAAGTATTGGTTGTCACGGGGTTGTCCTCAGGTTCCGATCGTCAGGGTCTTAAGCATCAGCTGCTTGGCGGTATTGAGCGTTTCCACGTTCGCCTGATACGAACGGGACGCCGAAATCATGTTGACCATTTCCTGCACCGGATCGACGTTCGGCAAGGTCACGTAGCCGTCCGGGTTCGCTGCGGGATTGGTCGGGTCGTAGCTGGTTTTCATCGGCGTGGGGTCGTCGATCACGCCCGTCACCTGCACGCCGCCCACTTGCTGACCGGACGCCGTGCGCGCGCCGCCGAGCGGATCGACGGCGAATACCACTTGCTTCGCCTTGTACGGCTGGCCGTCCGGGCCGGTCGTGCTGTCCGCGTTCGCCAGGTTCGAGGCGGTCACGTTCAGGCGCTGCGCCTGCGCGGACATCGCCGAACCGGCAACGTTGAAGATGTTCATCAGAGAGGGCATTGCTTCTCCTCGTTATTTAGTTCGACGTGATCGCCGAGAGCATCGTCTTGATCTGCGACGACACCACGGTCATGCCGGCCTCGAAATGCAGCGCGTTGTCGGCGAACTGGACGCGCTCTGAATCCATGTCGACGGTATTGCCGTCAAGCGCCGGCTGGCTCGGAATCCGGTAAGCCAGCTTGCCGTAGTCGTCGGGGCTGCCGCCGCTGGCGGTGAGTGTCGTGGTGCCGGACATATGTCCCGCCGATGTCGTCGCGAGCGCCGCGCCGGTCGACACGCTCACCGGTTGCGCCATCCGCAGCGGCGCGGTGGCTGACGCCGTGGTGTTCGCCGGCGCGCCGGTCTTTTTCAGCGCGCCTGCGAGGGCGCTTGCGAAATCGACGTCGCGCGCCTTGTAGCCCGGGGTATCGGCGTTCGCAATATTCGACGACAACAGTTCCTGCCGGTAGGCGCGCACATCCAGCGCTTCGCGGCCAAACGCAAATTCCTGGTCGAGCTTGTCAAGCATGCGGTCCTCCTTCACCTTCGATGTCTCGTGATCGATGGCGCCGGGATTGCCGTCGGCCATCGAAGACTTTTGCATGAGACGAATCTTAGGAGCGAGACGCAAGATGCAATCAGACGAATAACAGGGAAAGGCGGCCTCTATTCGACGCTTGCCTTTAGCCGGCGAAACCTAGAATTCGTCTCGTGGGTCGATCGTTGATGGGTTTCACGTTGGCGGTTGGCCGGATTCGCTGGATCTGTTTGGGATTTATCTGGGAGAAGCACAATGCACAGCTTCACTGCGCCTGCTTGCAAGCCGGCGGTTCATCGCCTGGCCGCGAACGGCCTGGTGAAAGCCCGCGCGCGTCTGGCTAGCGGTGTTGCGCTGCGCGGTCCGGTTGCGCTTTGCGTGCTTGCATTGGCTCTGCTGACGGCCGGCGTGACGACCGCGCGCGCGCAGGATGCGGGCGGCGGCAGCGGCACGATCATGATTGCCGGTCCCGGCGAAACCAATCCCGCGGATGTCGTGTCGATGGCGAAAGACGCCGGCATGTCCGTGGACGGCAGCACGAGCCAAGCTCAGCCGGCGCGCACGTCGCGTCCTGCGGGTTACGCCGCGGCGGCTCATGCAGCCGATGCCGCCATGCGCGCGGCCGCGCTGGCACTCGATGCCCACGCCGATGCCGCCGACGCATCCTCCTCTGCCGCCGATACCAGCGGCCTGATTGTGATTCCAGGGCCGGGGGAGGCGAAGACGGCGGCGAAGCCCATGGCCGCAGCGCCCAGGCTGGCGATGACGCCAAGCCGGACGGCGGCTGCATCGAACAATTCCTCCGATGCGCCCAATGCCGCCGGAATGATCGAGATCCCCGGTAACGGCGAGCCGAAAGCGGCTACTTCTATTAGTAACGCTGGAAAAACCGCCGTCGATACCCTTCCTCGCGTCACGACATCGTCACGTGACGTGATGCCCGTGGTCGTCGCGACGGACGGCAGCGCATCGGCCCAAACCATTCCGCGCGTTGCCTCGCGAGGCTTCCAGGCAAGGCCCATCGCGGCTGCACCCGCCGCGCCGGTCGCCGGCATGATGCCCGTTTCGATGCGCGCCCCGGCGCCCATCCGCGCCCCGCTCCAGCCCGCACCCGCCATGGCCGGTGCGCCGAACCAGGCCACGCAGGATGGCGACGCGGTGCGTGCCGCCGCGCTCGTCTTCCTGACGCAGCAGGCGGCAGGTTTGCCCGGCAAGGCCGATATCACCGTGACACCCGTTTTCCCGCGCGGCCTCGCGGCGTGCTCGACGCTTGAGCCGTTCCTGCCGGCGGGTTCGCGTCTCTGGGGCCGCACCACCGTCGGCGTGCGTTGTTCCGGCGACCGGCCCTGGACGCTCTATCTGCAAGCACGCGTCTCGGTGATGGCCACGTATTACCTTGCCGCCCGCGCGGTTGCGCCGGGCGAAGTGCTCACGGCCGCCGACCTGATTCCCCGCGACGGCGATCTCACGTCGATGCCGCAAGCCATTGTCACGGACCCGTCACAAGCCGTTGGAGCGGTGACGTTGTCGCGGCTCGCGGCGGGGCTGCCGCTGCGTACGGACATGCTGCGAGGCGCCGGCGCCGTAGTGATCGGACAGAGCGTGCACGTGGTAACAAACGGCGCTGGCTTTTCGATATCGGCAGAAGGCAGCGCCATGAATAACGCCGCGCCCGGGCAGCAAGTCCGCGTCAAGACGGCCGGGGGACAGATCATTTCCGGCGTCGTGAAGGACGGCTCGACCGTGGAAATCCAGCTTTGAGAAAGGGGTCGGGAACCCCCTATGTGGGTTATCCCTCACTTGTTTCAATTTGTTGCAATTCCTTGCCAAGCTTATCCAGCAAGGCTGAGCGGGAGATCGAGGTAACTGGCGTGGGGTCTGAGCGGCGGGAGGGTTAAAGTTTTTACATCGGTCCGCCGATAAAAGGATCACATCGTCAGGGAAGACCATCGTGAAAATCGATTCCAGCAACACCAGCCAGATCGCAGCATTGCAAGAAGCTGCACAACAGCGTGCGGCGCAAGCCGACGCGCAACCGACCAGCACGACGGGCGGCACGACCAGCAGCACCGGCGGCGCCGGAAGTTCGAATTCGACCGTGAGCTTGTCGGCGCTGTCGACGGATTTGCGCACGTCGGGTTCGTCGGCAGATATCGATACGGCGAAAGTCGCGTCGATCAAGGCCGCGCTGAACGACGGCAGCTACAAGGTCGATTCGGGCAAGATCGCCGACGGCATGCTGAGCAGCGCACGTGAACTGATTCGAACGAATACCCCGCCGGCCGGTGGCTGAGCATAGCGGCTATGTGTTGCAGGCGACGCGCAGAGCGAGCCCGTGGCACAGGACGATAGGCTTCAGATAAACGCATCGATTCCACGATGCAGCGCCGGGCGGCTTTTTTTGACCTTGGCACCGCTATGAATGCGGGCCGGAGTTTTTAGCGAGTCGCCCATGAAAGACGCCCTGCTTGCCACTGTTATTGACGAAACCGCTGCCGTTCAGGCGTTCGAGTCGCTGCTGGTCCACGAAGAGAAAGCGCTGATTGCGGCCTCGCCGCTTGAAACGCTGCCTTCGATCATCGAACAAAAAACTGCGTTGACCGAGCAGCTTGCCGCACTGGAACGCCAGCGCGACGAGCAACTTGACGCGCTTGGACTGCCGAAGGGTTTTATCGGCATGGAAAAAGCCGTTACCGGCGACGAGGCGCTGGCCTCGCGCTGGCAGGAATTGCTCGCCGCGGCGGGACGCGCGAGGCGCGGCAATAACAGCATTGGCGTGCTGATCCGCTCACGCATGGAATACAACCGTAACGCGCTTGCCGCATTGACCATGGCGCCGCCGAAGTCGGCGTTCTATGGTCCCGATGGGCGTGTGCCGGGGATCTACGGGGTGTAAAACCGGTTCTGCGTTCAAAGGCCGGCCGATTCAAAACGCTTCGCTGCGCGCTGTGTCCCATTTCGGGACCGGCGCGTTTTTCATTTCACGTGGCCGTCTAAGCTCCGAGCCCCTTCCATCGCCCGAATTACCCCCGTTTCTCCGCCCTGATCACGCGATGGCCGCTCGCTGCTTTTCGCAATAATCGCTCCACTGGATCAATGCGTCAGGCTTTCACGGAAGCCCGGCAGGACTGGAGCACAGCGAAGTGGCAGAAGAGAGTGACGTCGAAAAGACCGAATCAGCCACTCCCAAGCGCCTCGAAAAGGCGCGGGAGGAAGGCCAGGTCGCGCGCTCGCGGGAGCTGACGTCGTTCGCGTTGCTTGCTGCGGGATTTGTCGGCATCTGGGGATTCTCCGGTCCCGTCAGCCTGCATATGCAGGCCATCTTGCGCGGCGCGTTCACGTTCAATCACAACACTGTCCTCGATACCAACCAGATGCTGATTGGCGCGTCCGCTGCCGGCAAGGAAGGTTTCATGGCCTTATGGCCGGTGCTCGCGCTGACGGCCCTCGCTGCGGCCGGCTCGCCCTTGGCGCTCGGCGGCTGGCTGCTCAGCACCCAGGTCTTGTCGCCGAAATTCAGCCGCCTGAATCCTATCAGCGGGCTCGGCAAGATCTTCTCGATACAAGGGCCGATCGCGCTCGGCATGTCGATCCTGAAGACCCTGGTGGTCGGCGGACTGGCCGGTTGGGCGATGTGGACCCGCAAGGACCAGGTGCTGGGCCTCGTCACGAAACCGCTGAGCCTCGCGCTCGCCGACGCCATGCACTTGCTCGTGGTCTGCTGCGGCACGGCGATAGCGGGGCTGTTCCTCGTCGCTGCGGTCGATGTCCCGTACCAGCTCTTTTCGCACGCCAAGAAGCTGCGCATGAGCAAGGAGGAGGTTAAGCGCGAGCATCGTGAAAGCGATGGTGATCCGGCGGTGAAGGCGCGCATTCGTGCGCAGCAACGTGCCGCTGCCCGCCGCCGGATGATGACTTCCGTCCCTACCGCCGACGTGATCGTCACTAACCCGACCCACTTCGCCGTCGCGCTGAAATATGCCGATGGCGAAATGCGCGCGCCGAGGGTCGTCGCGAAGGGCGTGAACCTCGTGGCCGCGCGTATCCGCGAACTGGCGCTCGAACATAACGTACCGCTGCTCGAAGCGCCGCCGCTTGCACGGGCGCTGTATCACAACGTCGAGATCGACCGCGAGATTCCGGGCGCGCTGTACGGCGCCGTCGCGCAGGTGCTGGCGTGGGTGTACCAGTTGCGCAAGTTCAAGAAAGACGGCGGCAGCCGGCCGGACGAACCCGAGAACCTCGACGTTCCTCCCGAACTCGATAAAGGCAGCGTCCCCGAATCAGAAGCCGATCAGGAAGCCGCTGAAGCCTTGGCTCCCGACTCTGCCGCCAATGATGGAAATGACTCGATGAAAGGAAGCAAAGCATGAACGCGCGCGCCGGATTTTTCTCGAAGCGCCCTGACGCATTGGGATCGCAGAATTTGCGGGCCTTAGCCGGCCCGGTGCTGATCTGCATGATCCTCGGCATGATGATCTTGCCGCTGCCGGCCTTTTTGCTCGACTTGCTGTTCACGTTCAACATCGCGCTCTCCGTGATGGTGTTGCTCGTCAGCATGTACACGCAGAAGCCGCTCGACTTCGCCGCGTTCCCGAGCGTGCTGCTGTTCTCCACGCTGCTGCGCTTGTCGCTGAACGTAGCGTCCACGCGGATCGTTTTGCTCGAAGGCCATACCGGCCCCGATGCCGCCGGCCAGGTGATCGAATCCTTCGGCCACTTCCTTGTGGGCGGGAATTTCGCGGTCGGTATCGTGGTGTTCGTAATCCTGATGATCATCAACTTTATGGTGATTACCAAGGGCGCGGGGCGGATTGCCGAAGTGGGCGCGCGCTTCACGCTCGACGCGATGCCGGGCAAGCAGATGGCTATCGATGCCGACTTGAACGCCGGCCTCATCAACGAAGACCAGGCGCGCAAGCGCCGCTTGCAAGTAGCGCAGGAAGCCGAGTTCTACGGCTCCATGGATGGCGCCAGCAAGTTCGTTCGCGGCGATGCCATCGCGGGCTTGATGATCATGATCATCAACATCGTGGGCGGCTTGATTGTCGGGATGCTCCAGCACGACATGGACTTCGCGCACGCGGCCACGAACTACACGTTGCTGACCATCGGCGATGGCCTCGTCGCGCAGATCCCGTCGCTGATCATTTCGACGGCAGCGGGCGTGATCGTGTCGCGCGTGGCGACTGAAGAAGACATTGGCACGCAGTTGACGGGGCAGCTTTTCAACAACCCGCGCGTGTTGATGATTACGGGCGTGATCATCGGGATCATGGGGTTGATTCCGGGGATGCCGCACTTCGCGTTCCTGCTGCTGGGCGGCGGTTTGATCTACGCCGCGCGTTCCATGAACCAGCGCATTTTGGCGAAAAAGAAAGCATCGCTGGTAACCGACGTTGTGCCTGCCGCCGCTGCGCCGATGGAAAACACGGAAGCGAGCTGGGACGATGTTGCGATGATCGATCCGCTTGGGCTCGAGGTGGGGTATCGGCTGATACCGCTGGTCGACCGGAATGCGGACGGCGAGTTGTTGAAGCGGATCAAGGGAATTCGCAAGAAGTTTGCGCAGGAAATCGGCTTCCTGCCGCCGGTGATCCATATCCGCGACAACCTGGAGTTGCGTCCGAATGGTTATCGGATTGCGTTGAAGGGCGTGGAAGTGGGTGTTGGCGAAGCGTTCCCGGGCCAATGGCTTGCGATCAATCCGGGGCAAGTCTCGGCGACGTTGCCGGGGAACCCGACGCAGGATCCGGCGTTTGGTTTGCCAGCTGTGTGGATCGATACAAACCTGCGCGAACAGGCGCAGGTCTACGGCTACACCGTGGTCGATGCCAGCACCGTCGTGGCGACTCACCTTAACCATCTGGTCGTGACGCACGCGGCCGAATTGCTGGGTCGTCAGGAAGTGCAGGCGTTGCTGGAGCGCGTTGGCAAGGACACGCCTTCGTTGACGGACGATCTGGTGCCGAAGACGTTGGCGTTGACGAGCTTGCAGAAGGTGTTGCAGAACTTGCTGGACGAAGGCGTTCCTATCCGCGATATGCGCACGATTTTGGACGCATTGCAGGAACACGCGCCGAAGATATCGGATGCATACGACCTGACTGCGGCGGTGCGTCTTGCGTTG
The DNA here is from genome assembly GCF_047608185.1 of Caballeronia eucalypticola. Lineage (NCBI taxonomy): Bacteria > Pseudomonadati > Pseudomonadota > Betaproteobacteria > Burkholderiales > Burkholderiaceae > Caballeronia > Caballeronia eucalypticola. Next base: position 379,957 of record NZ_JBLKRU010000001.1, on the reverse strand, counting down.
GGCCGCGCGATTACGCAACAGTGGTATCCGGGCAGTGGCGAGTTGCAGGTGATGGGATTGGACCCGAATCTGGAGCGGGTGTTGTCGCAGGCGTTGCAGACGGGTGCGAATCCAGGGCTGGAGCCGGGCTTGGCGCAGACGCTGTTGAACTCAACCCAGAACGCGATTTTGCGTCAGCAGAACATGGGATTGCCACCGGTGCTTTTGGTGCAACATTCGTTGCGGGCGATGCTTGCGAGGTTCCTGCGGAGGAGTTTGCCGCAGTTGAAGGTATTGTCGTATGCAGAGGTTCCGGATACACGGAATATCAAGGTGATGAATTTGATTGGGCAGGGGTGATCGCTGGCGCTCGGGGTTTGGGCGTGGACGGGTATGGGTTGGGGTCAATGCCAGGTTGCCAGGTTCTGGGGTTAGCGGTCTGGTTCATTGCCGGGTTGCACGGGTTCTGGCGTTAGCGGTCGGAGTCATCGCCGGGTTGCTGCTTTCCAGGTTTTTGCGGGTTTAGTGTTCGATGTTTTCTTTATCACTATTAGCCACTGCGCGTGGCGGCGCGTCATTTCTTGGTCCTTAGCGGTTAGCGACAAAGAAACGAAGCAAAGAAAACGCTTTCACCGCTCTACCCAAAGTGTCCACAGCGTGCAGTTTTCATTCACGGGTGCCCCAAAAGCACGGTGCTCGCCAGAGCTTAGGATGTGTGAACCCCTCCTTCTCGCGAATCCTGACAGTAAAACGCTTCGCCCCGTACGCTCTCGGGCAAGCACCCTTGCCCCACGGACCTGCACGGCCTTACGCGTTTTTGCGGCTCCGTCTCTTTGTAGCTTGGTTGAGTGGTCTGCGCTGCAGAAGCGTGGCCAGCTTCGCCAATCCCAGCCTGATGCGCACTAATGCTTCAATTTTTGGTGAGTTGATTGGTCGGTTGCATGGAATTCTTGGGTACGGCCTCACGCGTTTTGGTGTGCTTGTTTAGAGGTGTGTTGGCATTTTGGTTCGTCATGCGTACAAATTCAGTGATTGGTTTTCCGCGGATAGCGCGGGGTGTTCCTTGGGCAGGTTCAGTCGCTAGTGCTTGCCCGAGAGCGTACGGGGCGAAGCGTTTTACTGTCAGGATTCGCGAGAAGGAGGGGTTCACACATCCTAAGCTCTGGCGAGCACCGTGCTTTTGGGGCACCCATGAATCAAAACTGCACGCTGTGGACACTTAGGGTAGAGCGGTGAAAGCGTTTTCTTTGCTTCGTTTCTTTTTCGCTAAGGACCAAGAAATGACGTGCCGCCACGCGCAGTGGCGTGATAAAGAAATCAGCCAACATAAAACCCGCGAAGACCTGGAAAGCAGCAACCCGGCAATGACTCAGACCGCTAACGCTAGAACCTGGCAACCCGGCACTGCACCCGATCGCTAACGCTAGAACCCGCGCAACCCGGCACCAAACACCAGACCAAGTGCGAACGCCCTCAAAGCCGTGCAACCCCTCGCAACCTGGTAACCCGACTAAAAATCGCATAACAAGCACACGCGACGATTATCGAATCGAGCGACGGAATGCTCGTGAAGGAAAACACACCCTTCACCGTCATGAACCCGACCAGCGATCCGAAGATCCACGCAACGAACGTCAGCACCTTCACCAGCAGGTTTTTTTCGCGTGCGAGCGTCTTGATTGCGCGCTCGTGGGCGAGGCTGACGTTGTCGCTGAAAAGCATCACCGACAGCCCCAACCGCAGCGCCTTGATTGCTTCGGCGGCGGCGTAATCGCCGGGATCGAGATCAAGGCGAGATTCGATGCCGCCTGCTGTTCCACCGCCATCCCGAGGCTACCAAGCGGCGGCGGGCGTACACCGTCGCCACTCGACTCTTCCGGCTTGCTGTTCAAACGCTCCTCCGCAATGACGAGCGCGCCGTCGCATGCAGCAATCTCCCCGCGCACCGCGATCACGAGGTCGTTCGGACCGGCTTTACAACCGTCGTCCAGCGCGGCGTCACGCAATTGCGCCAGGTTGGTGCTCGTTCCCATCACCACGGAGGCCTGCTCGATGCCGTCAAGCATCGAGATGTGCGCGGATATCTGCATCAGGGAAACAGAGTCCTGATACATGTTCTTGAAGACCTTGGTTCTTATGCTCATTTCAGCTTCCGGTAATCGTTACACTTGCATGGTCGAGATTCAGCCGAGTGTCCGCCTTGGCGAACCCGGCGTTACATATGCTGGATGCCATCAGCCCGATTAACTCAATACTGTTTTTCCGCTAATCCGTATAAAGGATCAGTTCATTCCTTCCGCTCTACTTTCCCAAGCACTCTTATTCCGTGCAGAAAACCTCCGAGACAATCCGCGCCCGATGACGAGCCGAATTTCATCACATTGATTGCCGAAAGTTTCATGACTGCCGGTGTGGTTCCGTGAATCAGGAGGCTCGTCAAATGATGGATTGATTGTGAATAGTGTCCCTGTAACGCAAGTTCCAGATAATGCCGGCTGATACTGGTCGTCCGGTGAAGCTGACTCTTGATTGCCGGACGCAATAGTTTCAAATGAGCGGATATGGCGCCAAGGTGCTGCCACGGCCATAACGACGCCAGATAACCCAGCAGATAGTCGTCGCCATCCGGCGTCAGCCCGGCGCCGTAACCGATCAGTTCCGCAACACCGCTTTCCAGCTCCGCCTTTCCGTCCTCGGGGTTCAAGCGAGATTTGCGGCCGCCCGGTGGCGAGCCCGGCAGTAACTGCAGGCTGCTGCGCACCTCGCGCTCCATGCAGTACTCCAACAACTGGCTCGCCAGCACCGGATACGCCGCCAGCAGCACGCGCGGCGATTGGCCGCTCTGCACGCGATCCGCTCCAGGGCGCCAGCACGGCGCTAGGCTCAGGTTCGCCCGCCAGAGCGTGCCGCGCAGCAGCTCGTTGTTCTCCAGCGTGACGGGCTGGCGAGAGTGCGCCTGATGCCGCCAATCCCGGCCCGGCGGCGTTGCAAGCCTGATCGCCGTGGGCAGGTTCTGATACCGTGGACTCAGCAAGGTCAACAACTCGCCGCTCGCCGACGCCATGTTCATGGCGTGCTCAAAGCAGCTATGAACCCAGAACCGCAGCGTCTCGTGCGGCCCGTGCTCCGCCATATAACCGACCGAGCACACGGGAAAAGTGAGGAGGCGCGCCATGGCGGTCCGGCTGTTGTCAGTCACGCAAGTCAGCCACGCAAGCCGTCGACAATGGCGGCTGCGTCGCTGACCCAGCCGAAGATTGCGCCCTGCGCCTTGATCATCTCCAGCGCGGATTTCTGGAATTCCGGAAAATGCGATCCGATGCAATCCGCCGGAATAATGCATTCGTAGCCGCGGTCATTCGCTTCGCGAACGGTCGTAGTCACGCAGACTTCAGTGGTCACCCCGCACACGACAAGCGTCTTGATCTCGTGGTCTTGCAGGATTAGTTGCAGGTCGGTTTCATAAAATGCGCCCTTACCCGGTTTGTCGATAATCGGTTCGCCGAACGTGGGGTACAGCTCTGGAATGATGTCGTGCCCGGCCTCGCCGCGAACCAGGATGCGGCCCATGGGGCCGTCCGTGCCAATGAACGTCTTGCCGCCGCGCGTCAGTTTTGCAGGCGGACAATCGGCCAGGTCGGCACGGTGACCCTCACGCGTATGGATCACCAGCAGCTGCGCGTCACGCGCCGCCTTCAGCACTTTCCCGCACGGGACAATCGCGCTGCGCACGAGAGAGACCTCGTTTCCCAACGCTTCACCAAAGCCTCCCGGCTCGACAAAATCACGCTGCATCTCGATCACGACCGGTGCAGTTGTTTTTGTATCGAACGGGAGTGGGAATGGTTGTGCGTGAATAGTTTTTCCGCCATTTTTATATTCCTTGATTAATGTCAGGACGTGAAATGCATGCTCTGCTATTGCAATTTATTTGAATTGTCCTTCGATTTATTATAGGTAGGTTCGTCTTGATGGACGATAGATATTTTGTCGAGTCAATCACTGTTCATTGATTTTCAAACTTGATTGAAGTCGTTTCAAAAACTCAATAAGATCGATATTACGAACTATAGGGCGCGGTGTTGCGGAACAATAAAACGAGAGGCGAAATAATCACCGCGGCCCTGCAGCGGAATAACACGACGGGTAATGAAATATCTCTACGAGTCTTTCATTGCAGTTGCCGTGAACACCATTGCAATTGTCTGACGTTTAAACCTTCCCGCACTTCCCCGACGCCGCCCGCGAACCGCTTCCGGCATCGATCTCCCGAATTACCCCGCTTTCCCGGCTCTTATCAGCCGATGGCCCGACACCCACCCTTGCAATAATTCATTCACAGGAAAACGGTACGTCGCTCAAAACGTGGCGCACCGGTCAACCGCAACAGATCAAAGTGAGCGCGAGCTCATCGGGGGGTAAATGAACATCCGCAAATTCATCGGTGCCACGAGTCGCGAAGCGTTCCGGCTCGTCCGTGAAGCACTGGGCCCCGATGCGGTCGTGTTGTCAAATCGGGTAACCGAAGACGGCAGCGTCGAGATCGTTGCGGTCGCCGACGGCGATCTCGCGAAGATATCTCCGAAAGCCGCCGCTCAGCATCGCGAAATGAAGCTGCGGGAGTCGGCCGGCAATCATCAGTTGGCGGGGCCGTCACGGTCCTACGAGCAGCCGAGTTCGAATTCGAACGCGGGTTCCAACCCCTACGCGAACGGCGATGTCTTTTCGTCAGTGTTCGGCGCCAATCCCGAACCGCTGGATGATTTCGAGCCGGAACCGCAAGCAGACGACGTATCGCGCACGATGGCTGAATCGAATCCCTGGCTGATCGAACATGCCCGCCGGGTGGCGCAGTCGGCCGCTGAAACCGCGCCGCAGCGCGCGCTGAGCGCATCGTCGGCGATTGCGAAGGGATTGGGTAATCCCGTGACCGTCACGCCGCAGGCATCCTCGCAAGCCCCGGGATGGACCCGCGAAGCGGCGCAACTCGCCGCTCGCCGCGCAGAACAAAAAACCGCACAGGCCCAGTTCCAGCAGGAAGCCAACACGTCCGCGGCCCAATCCGCCAGTTCGATGCAGGAAGGCGCGTTCGCGGGCCTGCCGGCATCGGCGGCTGCCGCTGTGACTGAAGCCATCCGCAGCCGCATGGAGCAAGTCGTGAACGACACCGTCATGAATGAACTGTCGTCGATGCGCGGCATGATGGAAGAGCACTTCGCCGGCTTGCTGTGGGGTGATCGCCAACGCCGCAGCCCGAACCACGCCGCACTGACCAAGCGCCTGTTCGCTGCTGGTTTCTCCGCGCAACTGGTCCGGATGCTGATCGACAACATGCCGGAGATCGAACAAGCCGAAGCGTCGATGGAATGGGTTCAGCAAGTGCTCGAAAACAACCTGCCCGTCATGGACAGCGAAGAATCGATGATGAACCGCGGCGGCGTTTTCGCGCTGATGGGACCGACGGGCGTAGGCAAGACCACGACCACCGCCAAGCTCGCCGCGCGCTGCGTAATGCGCTTTGGCGCCAGCAAGGTCGCGCTGCTTACCACCGACAGCTACCGGATCGGCGCGCACGAACAGCTGCGTATTTTCGGCAAGATCCTCGGGGTATCGGTGCATGCGGTGAAAGACGCGGGCGACCTTCAACTCGCGCTCTCCGAACTGCGTAACAAGCACATTGTTCTCATCGACACGATTGGCATGAGCCAGCGTGACCGCACTGTGGCCGATCACATCGCCATGTTGTGCGGCGCCGGCCATCCGGTGCAACGCCTGCTGCTGCTCAACGCAACCAGCCACGGCGATACGTTAAACGAAGTAGTTCAGGCGTACCAGAGCACGCCGGACCAGCCGCCGCTCGCGGGCTGCATCCTGACCAAGCTCGACGAAGCCACGAACCTGGGCGGCGTGCTCGACACCGTGATCCGCTACAAGCTGCCCGTGCATTACGTATCGACGGGACAGAAGGTGCCGGAAAACCTGTATGTCGCGACCAAGCGCTTCCTGATTAAAAGCGCCTTCTGCATCCCGCGCGACGGCTCGCCGTTCGTGCCGCAAGACGACGATGTGCCGCCGCTCCTGTCCGCGCTTTCCGCGCGCGCTTCCACCGAACTGCATGAGGTTCACTTTGGATAAGTTCGTGTCCGATCAGGCTGAAGGCCTGCGCCGGCTGCTGACGCGCAATGGCTCGCGGGTCGTCGCGGTGTGTGGCGCCCCGGCAGGTGGAATGGGCGGAAGCGGCAATACGTCGACGGTGGTGAACCTCGCGTCCGCCCTCGCCGCGCAAGGCAAGGATGTGCTGGTAATCGATGAACGCCAGAACGGGTTGTCGGTGACCCGGCTGGCCAAGGTGCCGGATAACGGTGCACTGGGCGCGGTCTTGTCCGGCAAGCGTTTTTTGCAGGACGCCGTCACGCGCACGCCGTTCGGCTTTTCGGTGATTGCCGCGCCTCGCGATGAACGCATCAGCCAGGACGCCGCGCATTGCCGGGTGCTGCTTGACGGACCCGCCGATGTCGTCCTGATCGATACCCAGCTCGATCGCAGCGGCGCGCTCTCAAATCTGGCCGTGCAAGCGCACGACTTCGTGATCGTGACCCGCGTAGCGCCCGCCGCGATCACCGAGGCGTACGCCTGCATCAAGCGTCTGCACTACGCACACGCGATCGGCCGGTTCCGAGTTGTCGTGAATCACGTGAAGAACGGCGCAGACGCGAAAATCGCCTTCGATAACCTCGCCGGCGTCGCCAATCGTTATCTCGCGGTGCAACTCATGCCTGCCGGTTGCGTAGCAGAAGATCCGCGCGTGGCGCGGGCGCATGAACTATCGCGTTGCGCGGTGGAAGCTTTTCCGGCGACGGCGGCCGCCCGGGATTATCGGCAGATTGCCGCTGAATTGCAGTACTGGCCGATGCCGAAAGCGTCGCAGTTTGAATGGCCCGTGCAGTCCTTGCGAGCGGAAACGCCGCACGGATTGGAGCGCTCGATCAACTCCGGCGCGGTTCGCCGCACGGAAACACCATTGATGCAGCTTGCGATGAGCAGCGCCGCGTCCGTGTGATGCAGCAAGAGAAGGAACAAGGTGAATGCGATGTATAACGCCCAGGGAAAACTGTCACAGTCCGAGGTCCTGACCCGCTACGCACCGTTGGTGCGCCGGCTTGGCCTGCAACTCGTGGCGAAAATGCCGGCTAGCGTCGATCTGGATGACTTGATCCAGGCCGGCATGATCGGTTTGCTCGATGCCGCCAGCCGTTATAAAGAAGATCAAGGCGCTCAGTTCGAGACCTACGCCAGCCAGCGGATTCGCGGCGCGATGCTCGACGAGTTGCGCGCCAACGACTGGCTTCCGCGCAGCATGCGCAAGACTTCGCGCGAAGTGGAATCCGCGGTGCACAAGGTTGAACAGCATCTTGGACGCTCGGCGAGCGAGCAGGAAGTGGCTGAGCATCTGAACATGCCGCTGATCGAATATCAGGCCATGCTGCAGGATCTGCATGGCAGCCAGTTGATCTATTACGAAGACTTCGACCGGTCTTCCGATGACGAGCCGTTTCTCGATCGTTATTGCGTCGATAAAGCCGACCCGCTTTCCGCGTTGCTCGATGGAAGCTTGCGTTCGGCGCTGGTCGAGGCAATCGATAAATTGCCTGAGCGCGAAAAGCTGCTGATGAGCTTGTACTACGAGAAGGGCTTGAATCTGCGCGAAATTGGCGCCGTGATGGAAGTCAGCGAATCGCGTGTCTGCCAGTTGCATAGCCAGGCCGTTGCGCGGCTGCGGGCCAAGTTGCGGGAACAGGCTTGGTCGGGCGTGGAGGCTTGAGTATCGGCGAATGAAAAGACGGATGGAAACCAGTCAGGTTTCGAAATCCGCGTCCGCCGCGAACTCTGTCTGGCCTTTGCCCAATGACTTGGCGCGATACATCGCGCGATCGGCGGCGCGCATCAGCACGGCAATATCTCTGTAGCCGGGACTCAAGTCCGGCGAGATCAGGCAAGCACCAATGCTCGCCGATACATTCACCACCCGGTCCTGCACCGACTTCATTTCCTCGAGCACCGCGTGCACGCCGTTTGCCACCGTCTGCACCGCGTGATTGCCCGTCACGTGCCGCGCCAGCACGACAAATTCATCGCCGCCTAGCCGCGCGACTGTATCGGTGGTTCTTACCCTTCTTGCCAGCAGGCCCGCGAAAGTTTGCAGCACGACGTCGCCGACTTCGTGGCCATAGGTATCGTTGACTTCCTTGAAGCCGTCGAGATCGATCATCAGCAACGCGGTCGCGCCTTCCTGTCCCGTCGATATCGCGATCATTGCCCGGCCGATGGTCTGCTCCAGCATGTAGCGGTTGCTCAAACCCGTGAGCGGGTCGGTGCCCGCCTTGAGCGCGAGGTCGCGGTTCGCACTGCCGAGCCGGCCGACCAGCACGGCGAGGTAGACCGATGCGCCGAACACACTCAAGCCAATCCCGAGCGCCGCGGAGCGATTGATCATCCACCACGGCTGCAGTACCGACAACGCGACGATGCCCACCATCGCCGTGACACACGACAATGCCAGCGTGCGCTTGCCGTAACGCCCGCCCGCGCCGATCAGAAAGAGGAAGACCGCCCATAGCATGGGCAAGGTGAGTGCGCCTCCGGCACCCAGGATCACGGTGAGCAGGGCCTGATCGGCGACAGTGGTGAATGCGAGGCGCAGATTCGACTGCCGTTGCATTCTGCTGATGATTAGCCGCGTCGCTACTCCATAGATCAGATAGAGCGCGAGCGCATGGAAGCTGGCAATGGCGGCGGGCGTTGGAATGGTCCACGCCAGCACGCCGTACACGGCCGTTGCGAGGCCGCACAGTATGACTCTTAGCGTCGCCTGCTCTTTTTCCGGATCGAGAAAAGTCGACCACACGTAACCGCGGTGCCGATGCAAGGGGTCATTCGCCTGCCCCATTCTGAGTCTCCCTGATGTGCTGATCGATGCCGCGTTTTATGCAGTTTCTGCGTAGTACAGAATTGCAATCGTACTGCGTCGCTAAAAAGTGGCCGAAAATCGCCTGATTCAGCCAGATTTTGGCGGACCGATGCTGATTCGTTACGATCCACTTGGGACGAGTGGTACGCACGCGGCGCGCCCGGGTATTTTGTTTTGGCGAGTTGCGTTTGTGCCTCGCTTGTTTTCGAATCGATGTTCGGACCTTCATTTGGCTTCTTGGCTTCTTATTCACTACGTAGATTTTTCGACGCCCGATGCAACCCTTTGAATCCGCGCTTTCAACTGGCGACATAAACGCTACCGATGACTCTCACTCCGCGCGCGATGCCGCGTTGCTCGGCGAATGGCTGCCTGTGTGTAACAGCGCCGACGTTCCCGCCGGGGAATTACGTGGGTTCGTAGTGGCAGGCGAGCGACTGGTGGTCTGGCGCAACGCGTCGGAGGCTGTAGGTCCGGCAGCACCGCCCGATATCTCCACCGATGTCCACGTCTGGCGTGATCGCTGTCCGCATCGTGGGGCGCAGTTATCGTTGGGATCGGTGACGGGCGGCTTGATTACGTGTCCGTATCATGGCTGGCGTTACGACGTCGATGGCCAGTGCATCCACATCCCCTCCAATCCGTCGATACGCCCCGCGAAGCGCGCTTGCGCGCTGACGTATCGCGTGGAAGAGAAATACGGCGTGGTGTGGACGTGCCTTGGTGAGCCGTCGCGTCAGCTCGATTTCTTTCCGGAGTACGCGGCAAACGACAGGCCGGGCGCGCGCCGGATCAATCTTGCGGCGCAGACCGTGCGTTCATCGGCGCCGCGCGTGGTCGAGAATTTCCTCGATATGGCGCACTTCCCGTTTGTGCACACAGGCATTCTCGGTGACGCATCGCACGCAGAAGTACAGGATTACGAAGTAATTTCAATCGATGACGGGCTTGAGGCTCGGCAATGCCGGTTTTGGCAACCGGCGGGATTGCCGGGACAGGAGGGCGTGGATATTTACTATGTGTATCGAGTGAAACGGCCGCTGGTGGCGAGTCTGTCGAAAGCGGCGCAGCACGGTGCGGGGGCGTTGCACCTATTGCTGGTGGCGTCGCCGGTGAGTGAAACGGAGACGCGGGCGTGGATGGTGTCGGTGTTTGAGGACAAGTCGACGCACTCGGATGAAGCGTTGTATGACTTCAATATGCGGATACTGATGCAGGACACGCCGATAGTGGAATCGCAATGGCCGAAGAGGCTTCCGCTCGATCCGCACGCGGAGTTGCATCAGGTTTGTGATCGACTGTCGGTGGGGTATCGACAGTACTTGAGGGAACGGGGATGGGGGTACGGGACGGAGTTGGGTGGGGGATAGAGGCCGTCGTACTTCGCTCATGGACTACAGCGGAATTTGTTCGAATTTTCCGCCGCTGTACCGCCATGGCACTCGAAACGTAGCACATCACGCAGATGGATGGCACGCGCGACAGTCTTTTCCACTCGGCAGAGTTCCTGGATGGCGTGAGCCAGATGCGGGGAAAGATTATTGTCGAAGAAGTACTTCATGCTGCCATCTGCTCGTAGCGGATGGCGGCTTCGACTGCGGCGAGCGGGATATCAAACAATGATGCGACCATCTCCTTGTTTTTCTCGGCCTTGAAGGTCTCGGCGACACTATGCGTTCTGACGCCATGGTCAGTGAGCACAGGGTTGCCAAACGCGATTGCCGGATCGAGCACGATCACCTTGTTGCGATTGAGCGGACACCAACGCGTTGCTTGACTGTCACCTGCAAATTCGATCCCCATGTACAACGCCGGCCGAACGATGTGTTCAAACACCAATTGGCGCTTGGCAAGATCGGTCATTTCAGCGTCGCGGTGTTGGTGCAACGCTTCGGCAGAGATGGATTTGCCATCGGTCAAAAAAACCGATGTGCAGTAAAAGGATATTCAGTTCCAGACATGGCTTTCGCGCCTTCGATCGCACCACGAATTACCTGAAGTGGCACGTCATGATTGCGGAACGCCTTGACGATGCATAGTTCTATCAGGTCGCGAAAACCGATGACCTTTTCGTCGAAATCGGCAAGCTGGGACTTCCATAGTGGAGCACCGACACCACCCTTGAACGCATAGCCGAACGGCCAGCGGCTCACCTCGCGCGATTGAGCGCCGGTGAGTCCTTCTGCTTCCTGAAGGGTGTATAGGCCAATGCCAGTAAGTTCCATGTGGGCATTCTACCGGTAAGCGCAACGTCGGCTTGACGGGGTTTTTTGGCATTTTTTGTCGATCGGTCTTGTGATTTGGATCCGCGTCGCCCGGGGAAGCTCGCCTTTCCATCATGACACTGCACGCTCCGCTTCTCTTTTTGCCAAACAGGCGAGCGAGCAACCTTCGGCAACAAGGCGCATCGGGCGCTACATGGATGTTTGTACGGCGGCCTGGAGCCTGGAGCCTGGTGGGTTATGCGCCCGCGGTCGGGGTGACGGCGCTGCTGGTTAGCTACTGCTCGCAGTGGCTCAGGCGCCGCTTTACGATGGACGCGTGAAAGGATTCGGGTACGTAGCCGTCGCCCTGCCGGTGTCGCTTACGAGCGACCTTCCGAGATTACATCCTGCAATATGCTCCCAAATGGAGTGATGCCGTTAAAGCGCATCGTGGCAAAGCGCCATCATCCTCTGCACCATTGTGCTCGAACTATTGAGTTCCATTTCATCGGTGAAGAGTGCCTGCACGCTCGACAGACGAACCGCGACCCCTGCTTCCAGCAAGTCTTCACTAGCAATCTTCAACGCAAGTTGGCCGATTCGGACACGCTCGAGCCAATGCATCGTCAGTTGATTCTTCTTAAGCCATCGACGGCAACATTCAACGACATGGTCCACGCGCCATGCGTGATGCAACGCGTACGACGCCGCTGCGATTGCGACGAGGAAACATAGCAACTCGGCACGCGCGCGGTCATTCTCGGTAAGTTCAGCTTTGGTCATGCTTATCGGCCCGCCTATGCTCGTTTTTATCTACACCACCACATGTGGGCGCAGGCCCAAGAATCAATATAGCCTACCGTTTTGTTCTATCCATCTTGGCATGGCACGGGAACAGCGGTATTCTTACTAAATCCAGATCGATATATCGGAGGTAAGGTAATGACAGCCACTGCTACGCTATCCAGCAAATTTCAGATCTCCATTCCTAAAGTGGTTCGTGAAGAACAGCATTGGGAGGCGGGACAAGAGTTTGTGTTCATTCCGAAGGGCAAGGGTGTGTTAGTTATGCCTGTACCCGAATTGGAACAGTTGGCCGGTATCGCGAGGGGCGCCAAGAAAGACGGCTATCGTGACCGCGAGGACCGGTACTAATGGCGAGATCAATGCGCGTGATCGATACCTCTGCCTGGGTCGAGTGGTTAGTCGACAGTACGCTAGGTAAGAAGCTGAGCAAGGAATTTCCGGACAAGTCTCGCTGCATCGTGCCGACGATCGTACAACTCGAATTATCGAAATGGCTGGTACGCGAGGTCGGTGAAGACCGAGCAGACCAAGTTATTGCCTACACGCAGAAATGCATAGTCGTTCCGTTGGACACGGGCATTGCGTTGTTGGCAGCCGAACTGCATCGGGAATACAAACTGGCAACGGCAGATGCGATCGTCTATGCGACAGCACGGCAGCAGGGTGCGGATTTGCTTACGTGTGACGCGCATTTCGACGGTCTACCAGGCGCCGTGTTTTTCCCTAAGCCACCCCGTTCATGAGAGCCTGCTTGGGCGCAGACATTCCCAATCCAACAGTTCGAACTCTCTGCTCCGACGCTACAAGCGCGCTCATTCGCAGGAGGCTCATCAAAAGCTGACAACCGGCGTGCGCCGAAAAGCTGTTTTGCCCATCCGTCCCAGATATTGCACTGCGACGCCGTGGCTGTTCATGGCTCGATAGCGCATGCGGACATTGCGCAGCGAATGCGTTCAGCTAGACGTTTGGACCATAGGTCATGCGCAATTGACGTTAAGTAGACCGTTGACGTTCAATGCTTTCGTACAGGCGGGAAGGCCCTTCTTGGGTACATTCGCATTTCAGGTGAATTTGCCGGTTTTGCGACAAGTCCGACTAGGATCGCGCTCTTCCCCTTACATTCCTGAGAACGGGACACACGCGAAGGGACATTCTTTAGATCGTTACTAATATTGGTGCGCCCGGCTGGGATCGAACCAGCAACCCCTGCCTTCGGAGAAGTAAACGCGCTAATAGTCCCCTTTAAAATCAATGCCTTACACGACTCGCGAAATCAAAACCAAGGCTGAACAAGGTCGATCCAGGTGAAAACGGATGAGCTTAGGTGTAATTTAGGTGCAGCGCCACGACCACCAATCAGTCGTCGTTCTGCAAATCGCCGTACATCGCCACAAGAGCGCCGGCGTTCACAACGAGTCCTCGCGACTGCAGTCCGGCCTCCCGACTTTTTAGAAGACCTTCTAGCAAGTGACGTTTTGCTGCCGCAACTCCGTGATGTAACAGCTTGTGGCAGCTCGGGCACAATGCGACCACATTCTCCTCAACATCCAGGCTGTGCGGAAAACCTGCCTGTTGGCTGAAGGGAATTAAGTGGTGTGCCTCGACGTAATTTTTCTTGGTTCGGTTCGACTGAAAGTAGGAGTGCGCATTCGCAGCGGAGTCAAAGCTGCACATGTGTTTCGCGCTTTTGATGGCCCGCGCGGCCACCTTCGCGTCTCGCCTGAATCCGCCTGCGCCGGCGCCTGGCAACTTAAGCGGAGGCGGTGGCTGCGGCCCTTCTGACGGTTCGCCGACGTCGGATTCGTCGGCGAGGCTATCCACGCAAGCTTGGAAACCATTCTCATCAAGCACATCTAGCTCGACAAGCGATCTCAAATTCAACGCAACAATTTTGTCGTATTCCGCAAGAAGTACGACGAGGTCAGATTCGAGCTGCGCGTCCGACGGCACTTGACTTATCAAATATTGCTTCGAAAGAATTGCCCCTTGCTCGTACCCTTGCCCGAGCTGCGTGACAGCCTGAAGGCCAATTGGACCGCTGACAAACCCCGCGGGAACGGTAATGTAGTTCAGCGCTGCCGAAGCACACCGCTTCACCGCATCCGTAGCGGCTTTCGAAGGTTTGTACCGCATTGAGAAGTCCGTATATCCCTGATTGAGGGAAAGCCACACCGACTGCATGTCTTTTGAGAAAAGCAAAACGATGTAGACACCTCTGCGTGCTGACGTGGTCGCTGACCGCCGGAACACTCCCACCCAAGGTATTTGCGCGTAAGTAAAATTTATTTCGCCCACGCTCCCAACAATTTTGTAATCACCGATGTTCTTCAACGCCGCGCCTACAAACATCCGAAGTTTCGCGGGAATGTCCTCGCGGATCGCCTTCAAAGACGCAGTGCCGTTCGTCCCCGGAACTTTTCCCGTTCCCGTCGTGAGGTAATCATTCAGAACCGCTGTGATTTCAATCATTTTTTAGCTCATCTATGCTAATGGTCGGATCAAGCGCTAAATTTTATCTCCCCCGGCATCATACAAAGCAACTCAGACGGGCTATGCACATTATCGACCACCGCCCACTGAGTTTTACTGGCGCCCGAAGTGTCTTTATAAATCAAAGCCTTACGCAATTCGCACGCTTTAAACACAGCGGCAATCATGGTGAATCCAAGGTAGTCCACACCAGCCTAGGTGTAATTTGGCCGCAATGTTGTCCGGACTGCCTACCTCATGCTGAAGCCTCCTTATCCGTCGGTCGAGTATTTGGGTCACTCGTACTTCGTCAAGCGATCAAGGGCACAACCAAAATTTCCGGTTCCTCCTGCCGTTTGCTTTCTTCAACCCACTTCGAGGGGTCACGGAAGCCATGCCGAACGCGCCGCGATTTGGTCGGACGGTACTCATCGAAACGTCGTTCAGATTAAGGATCTCAATCCAGTTACAGTCGGTACAATTCCGAGGACGTTGACGTCTACATATTCAAAACAAAAACGGGGCCAGATATGAAGGAAACTAATTGCGCAGTCGAGACGGTGGAAGAGTTGAAGGAGTCGCCAGCACCGGCGCCCCGCACGCGTGGAAGAAAATCAACGACGTTAAAAACAACGGATCGTCAGGCAACGGACACTGTTGCGACAGAAGCAGCACCGACGACAACGTCAAAGGGAAGCGGCGGTGCGCAGGCGACGGAACACGCGGCTATTGACGAGTCGCAAGGCGGCGAATCTCAACATACTGAGTCGACCGACGCGAAGGAACCTGATCATCACCCTCTAGATGAGATTGCAAGGAAGTTTTTGTTTCGCACGGAGGATATGGCGCAAGCGTACGTTATTGCTTGCGATGCTGCCGTTTCCGAGCTAGAAAAACGCCGCAGCGAACACAAGAAGCAAATAGACCCGTTTATCGTTGAGTCAAACGAAAAAACATTCAGGATAAAATTCCCCGAAGATATCCGAGAATCAGTCGAATTGGTTGATGCCCTTCGAAAGTACGACAGGCTCGTCGAAAGCAAGGTTATTTCCGTCATTCAACGGAGTCTTTTCATAGGTATTTTCAGTGAATTCGATGCATTTATTGGCGAGTTCCTGAAAACGATTTTCATAAAAAAACCAGATTTACTAAACTCCATCAGTCGCGGAATTACACTAAGCGAACTGATTCGCTTTGGATCGGTGGATGCTGCCAAAGATCATATTCTTGAGAAAGAAGTAGAATCGATTCGCCGAGAAAGTTATGGCGAACAATTTTCTATTATGGAAAATCGTTTTAAAATAAACACCCTCAAAAAATTTGATGAGTGGCCGATGTTCATCGAAATGACGCAACGTAGAAATTTGATGACACACAACGACGGGGCGGTCAGCGATCAATACCTGACGGTGTGCCGAGACCATGGAGTTAAGTTCAACGACCCACCACCGAAGATCGGCAAAAAATTGCGAATCATGCCGAGATATTTTTTCACAACGTGTACCGTCTTGTCTGTGGTTGCGTTCATGCTAACTCACACTCTTTGGCGGAAAATTCTGCCCGAAGAGATTGCGCAAGCGACCGACGCTTTGACCAACTCGATATACGACTTGCTCCAGCATGAACGATGGGGTTTAGCCGCTCGGCTAGGTGAATTTTCTCTTACGAATGAAATGAGAAAATCGGCGAAAGAGATCGATGTGAGAATTCGAGTTATTAATCTCGCGATCGCATATAAAGAATGTAAATCTACCGAAAAACTTGAAGAGCTTCTTGGATCATATGACTGGTCAGCAACGCCTCGTGACTTCAAGCTTGCGCAAGCGGTTCTGAGAGATGATTTTGAGGGGGCGCTTGCAGCTATGCGTGCCATAGGAAAGGTAGGGGATATGGTGACGCAAGCGGTTTATCACGATTGGCCGCTTTTCAATAGTTTTAGAGAAAGAAAAGATTTTCGCGATGCGTATAAAGAAATATACGGCTGTGACTTCGAGCCAACAAGGTCTGACGAACCGTTAGCAGCAACCATCCAGCAGCTTTTGGATACCACAGTCGGTGGCCAAGAGGATCCAGCGGAGGAGCAACCAGTTATCCAAGTTGAGCGATCTGCGCAAAATCAGGCCGGAACAAAATTGCACTAGATCAAGGGTGTCTAGATTGGCGAACACGATTGTCGAGTTCGCCTTCTATGAAATTCTGTCACCTACACATCGTCTTGGTCAGTACGCGCATCAAAACGCACCACTTTATTGCACGCGAAATCGTTAGGCGGGCGCCTGCTGCAACGCTTTAAGGGTCCATCGCGAACTGCATCAAAACCGATGGTGCAAGCGGAGCCGTCAGGCGCGGAGGGGACTGCGCGGAGCCATCCGGCATCCTTGCACGAAATAAAGTATTGGAGTTTCGCCGGCGGCTCAACTTCTTGTACTATCCGATCACGCAAATTAACAAAAATGAGACAAGCGTATGGGGCCACGACCGAAAACGACGGTTTTGTTGAGTGGAGGTATCGACTCCGCGGCCTGCGCGCACTTTGTATGCACGCTTGGACAGGATGTTGATGCGGTCTTTCTCGACTATGGACAGGCCGCGGCGACGGCAGAGCACCATGCAGCATTGAGATTGGCTGCGCATTTGGACCTTCCGCTACGAACGTTTGCCGTCTCTGGCCCTCAACAGTTTGGCGCGGGAGAATTGCTTGGAAGAAACGCGTTCTTGATCTTTTCGACCCTTTTTCTGACCGGCGGTCAGTCAAGCGCGTTAGCGTTAGGGTTACATGCAGGCACACCGTACTACGACTGTTCTTCGGTATTCGTTTCATCCATTAGCAAACTTGTCGCAGAGCACACCGACGGTCGAATATCGGTTGTTGCCCCGTTCATCGAGTGGACGAAACAAGAGGTGTACGAATATTTTCTGACGGCGAGGATTCCGATCGGTTTCACTTACAGCTGCGAAGCCGGCACCGAACCAGTCTGCGGTGTTTGTGCTTCCTGCCTCGACAGGAGGGCGCTTCAATGCTAGACAAGGATAGCGCTTCGAACCTAGCAAAACGCCGAGCATTAAAACTGGACGGAGTGGAAATCGAGCGCACTCCACTCCTCGTCCCCTCATTCTCAAGCAAGGGTTTTCCCGATGTCGAGAAGATCGTCGAATATAACTCCGAGATCATCGACGGTCCGATGCTTGTCAGCGCCTATGATCTTCACTACAAGGAAATTGCTCCACCCTTCAATTTTCCGTCGTTAATTTTTCTTGATAGTGGTGGATACGAAGCATCAAAGGACCACGTGGATCTATCGGATTTCGGCGATAGAGACCATGCGCCTCGGGGCTGGAATCAGCAAATGCACGAGGAACAGCTCGCGACGTGGCAACCATCCGTACCGAGCGTGCTAATTAGCTATGATCATCCAAGAGAGCGACTTACCGTAGCCAAACAGATCGATCGTGCGCTTGCAATGGCGCCGAGCCGGAACGGCTTTCTGCGCGAGATACTTCTGAAGCCTGAGACGGACACCCAGTCATACCTGCAGATTCCGGCTATCGTGCGGCAGGTTCACCGCTTCGCAGGCTTCGATGCGATTGGCGTAACTGAAAAGGAAGTGGGCAATTCCATCATGACTCGGATGCAGAACATCGCTCGAATTCGGTTGGCGTTGCATAGAGCCGGTCTGGATATTCCGATCCACGTGTTTGGAAGCCTTGATACGGTCACCACCCCTCTATACTTCCTAGCGGGCGCCGACATTTTCGATGGGCTCACTTGGCTACGATTTGCTTTCCGTGAGGGGCAAACTCTGTACAAGCATAACTACGGGGCGTTGGAACTCGGTGTCAGCACGTCGTCACACGTCATTGACGCGCGATGTTGGAACGATAACTACTATTACATGGCGAATCTGCAGGACGAGATGCGTCGTTACTTGAACGGGCATGACTTCAAGTGGTTCAAATATCATCGTGACCTTTTCCAGGCAACTCTTGGAAGTGTCATCGAAGCATTGGAGGTGTGAGATGGGTGGTTCCAGCGGCGGTCCGTTCGACAATGTGAGTCCGGCGAAGCTCCGCGAGATCGTCCGTAAGGCTGAGAACAAGAGCACCGTGGCGGCGTTTGAAGCGGAACTGGCCGCCATGCTAGGTACGCTGCTGGGTGGCTACAATTCGCGAGACTCCGAACTGGTCACTGCGCGACTGGGAAATCTGAAGGATCTTCTCGAGAATGAAATCGACGGTGCGTTTGACCACCTGTTTGGTGGATCGGTGGCAAAGCATACGTACGTGGACGGCCTAAGCGATATCGACTCTCTCCTTGTCATCAACGATACCGAGCTGATGAATCACAGCCCACAGAAAGCTCTCCAGCACATGGAACAGATATTGACGGATGGGCTTGGAGGCACGGCCAAAGTGGAGCACGGTCGCATGGCTATCACGGTGACGTACGCCGATGGCATGGTAATTCAACTACTCCCCGCAGTCCGCGAGAACGAACGACATCTGAAGGTTCCGTCATCACGGCGCGATGACTGGTCGAAGATTGATCCTCTCGCGTTTCAGGAGGTTTTAACGCGTCGGAATCAGGAGTGCGCTGGAAAGCTTGTTCCCACAATCAAGCTTGCGAAGGCTATAAACGGACAACTGCCAGAACCTCAGCGCCTGAGCGGTTATCACATGGAAAGTTTGGCCATTGCTGCATTTCGAGGTTACCAAGGGGACAAGACAACAAGCGCCATGTTGCCATTCTTATTCGAACGCGCACGTGCCCTCGTTCTATCGCCGATAAGGGATAGCTCTGGCCAGTCTGTCCATGTTGATGCCTATCTTGGTGTCGAAGGAAGCGAGGCTCGTCAAGCCATCAGCCATGTGATCGGTAGGCTGGGGCGGCGCATGCGAAACGCCTCTGCCGCCGGGTCAGCGTCTCAGTGGCGAGCGCTGTTCGGACTTGACGAATAAAAATGAGAAGTGAACTAGAGCGTATTCGACGCGTCTCGGATTCCCTTTGCACCGCACATGCCGGTCTGCGTGATCGTTTCTCTCGACGAGCCTTCATCTTGGATCTGTCAATCATCGGATTGTCAACATGGCTCGTCGCACTGGCGTTCGTTGAACCAAGGATCAACATATCATTGACTCCCTTTCATATCGATAGTCAAATTTGGGTGGGCATCCTGAGCATAGGCACTTTTTTTCTTACTATCGTGCAGTTCAAGACCGATTGGAAAGGTAGATCTGACGCCCACAAGCGAAGTCTGGATATATATGCAGAAGTGAAGCGCGAAGCTGGGTATATTTTGGCCGGCCAAACTTTGGACGATACAGAATGCCGGCGCGTGCTCGACCGATACGACATGGCATCTGCGATTGGCGTTGAGATTCCAGAACGAGATTTTCTTTACCAAAAACGTCGTCACAAAATCAAGTTGGAGCTGAGCAAACACTTAGACACTCATCCTTCCGCGTCATTGCTTTTGACAAGAGCCAAGCTTTGGCTACGAGACAATTCGTGGAGATCGTGAACCAATGCCAGCTGATATTCACGGCGCCCTCCATTTCTTCGAGCGAGCGTTTGACTATGTCAAGACCGCTGGTCTGTATCACGAAGTAGAGTGGCAGCGCCAGACAAGTCTAAGCAGTTTCACGGAGACTGATCTTCTGCGTGAAGCAGCGTGGGTAATCTTGTGCTCAGGTTTTCGTGAGGCAACTGTCAGACGTCTTTTTGACTACATCTCGCTCTGCTTCTGCGACTGGGAGTCAGCGAAGGCAATCACCGAAGCATCTGGCGCATGCGTTGTTGCAGCTCGCTCCTGTTTTCGCAACGAAAAAAAATTGATGGCGATCGTCCGCGTCGCTGAGCAAATAGAGGAGGCAGGGTTCGAAACCATGAAACAAGCTGTCCTATCCGATCCTATTGGCGAGCTTCGTCGTCTGCCGTACATCGGCCCTATAACGACATGGCATTTGGCCAAGAATCTTGGTTTCGACGCTGGAAAGCCAGATCGGCACCTTCTACGAATCTCGGAAAAGCTGGGTTTCGATGGAGTAAATTCTTTCTGTCAGACGATTTCCGTAGCAAGCGGCGAGCAAGCAAAAGTAGTCGATTTAATCGTGTGGCGATACATGGCGGACAATCCCGCCCTATTCCGAAAATCCCTCGTGGACGCAATCAATGTGTGAAAATTTCCCTGGCACATGGTCGCCAATCGCCTTGCAGCTTGCTTTGATGGCCGGACAACTTTTCTCGTGATGACGCGCCTAGCCCGGTGCGATGGGCACCCCAGACAACGGATAGCGTTCTAGATGCGCGCCATCGCCATAGTTTGCGAACCACGCGTGCGTAATTCGCCTTCTTGACACAACCACCGGAGTTATTCCCGGTACTCGCGCTTAGACCCACGGCGACTTGATGGAATACGGATTGAAGCCCACAACCTCGTCACCGAGCCATTCGTTTAACTGCGCGAATCGCCTTTGCAAGGGCTCTATTTCGTTTGCGCCAAAAACCTGGGCGGCAGTATCAGCCGCGCCAAAGCCGCCAGTATTGCTCGGCACGATCCCCATGAGCTGCGGCGGAACGCGATGGGCGGCGAGCAAGTCGTCACGCGTCACGTTCTTGATATTGAAAAACTCATCCTTCGCTGTGACCTCTGAAACGGGTATGAGCTGGATGCCGTCTTTCTTGCCGTTCGGCGCGTACATGAAGAGGTTTCGGAAATTGCCCGGTCCCTTGCTGTTCTTCAACGCCTCGCGCATGTTGTCAACATCGGTTTGACTCTGCGCCGCATCCGTCATGTACAGGATGAAACCCGCGTGCGAGCCGTTCTCGTAATACCGCCGACGAAACAGCGTCGCCGACTCGTTCAACCAGGCCGCGTGCAGGGCGCCGAGATATTCGGGCAAGCCGTACACCTCCTGATTAATGTCCGGCTCCATCAAGTGATGAATCGAGCCGGCCTCGAACTCGTGTTGCTGTTGCCGCCCGTTGACCTGGTAAAACTTCTGCAAGTCTGTCGACCGGCGCATGTATTTCGACGGGGCGCGCTTGAGCGCGAGCGTTCCGCCGAGCCTGTTCTTTTGTCGCTCAAGGTATCCATTGCCGAACACCAGGAAATCGAGCGACCACTTGTCGAATTCCTCGCGCGTGAGTAACTTGTGAGGAATGAACGTGGCCGATAGCACGTTGCGTTTAAAGTAAATCGCGGAGCTGTGGTGTACGCCAGCTCGAAACGATTTTGCCAGGCCGGCGAGCGACACCGGCGGCTCGAACCACTGGCCGGCGGCCCACGTCTCGACATAATCGAGTATTTCGGCGCGGTCCATCACGGGCATGGCGTCGCCGAACGTGAAGGCCTCGGCCTTGGGCGGGTTCGAAGGTGCGGCCGGCGGTGCGGCGTGCGTGTGCTGTCTGCGCTTACTCAATTTGAGAACTCCATAAAGCCGGTATTGTTTGCGGTGATGCCTTCTAACGGCTCGTTGCCGAGCGCGTGCAGACACGCCCACGCTAAGTCCGCGTGGCCTGTTTCCTCGTTCCTGCTGGCCTCATACGTCACTTTTCTGCCGCTCGCCGTCATCGTCTTGCGAATCGCCATAAACGATTGCGCTAAATCAGTCCACCCGGCATCGAATTCGAGCCGGCCCTTGCCGATCACGTTTAAGCCTTTAAGCACCAGGCGGCCTTTCACTTCAGGCGAGTAATTGAGCGCAACGGCATGCGGGTAGAACTGGCGCACGAGCTGATAAACGCCCTGGCCGATGCCTGTCGTATCGATCGCCATATACGTCACGTTGTATTGCTGCGTGACCTGGCGAATCGCCTCGGCCTGTGCCTCGAAATCCATGCCGCGCCATTGACACTTATGCAGCACGCGAAACTTGCCACCAGGCACGGCCGGCGGTGCGAGCACGATTAGGCCGGCGGAATCGCCCGATAGGGCAGGGTCATAACCAACCCAAACCGGGCGATATCCGAACGGCCGAGCGGCGAACGGTTTGAAGTCGTCGGCCCACTCATCCCAGGAATCGACCATGCAGCGTTGCAAGTCGGCAAGCGGGAAAATCGACGCGGTATCATCGATAAACTGGCACATCAACAGGTTTGCGTATTCCTCGGCGCTGTATTCAAGGCGCAGCTCGTCGATATCGAACAAGTCGCAACCGCCGAGCACGGCATCCTCGACCGTCACAATCTGGCGCCATTGCCTATCCTCGCAAAGACGCCCGCCGGCGAGCATCTTGTGCGTTACGTCCATATGCAGGTGATCGACCTTTGCGCGGCCCCTGTTGTAATGCTCGCCACTCCAAAACGTATAGGCGCCGTGACCTATGCTCGACGGCGTTGAAAAATACGTCTTTCTCCATTGCTTGTGCATCGCCATGCCGGAGGCGACTTTGTTGAGCTGCTGGAATCCGCCAACCCAAAAATACTCATCGAAATAAAAGTTGCCGTGATAACTCTGCGCGGTGCGTGCGTTCGTGCCGAGGAAATAAAGAATCGCCTCATTCGGCAAAACGATCGGCTCACCGGTCAATTCAACGTCTGCGGCCTCGCGGGCGAACTGGCATATGTACTGCCTGAAAACGTGCGCCTGGGCTTTGCTGGCCGACAAGAAAATTTGATTACGGCCCGTGTTGATCGCGTCGTCTAAGGCCTCGCGTGCGAAATACCAGGTAGCGCCTATCTGGCGTGATTTGAGGATGTTGCGGGTTCGCTGATGCCCTTGCCGATACCAGACCTTTTGATATTCGAATAGCGAATCGAGAAACGCCTCGCGAATCTGTTGCGCCTGATCGTCGCTGATTGCGTTGCGTGTCGCTTTCTCTTTTCGGGGCGCCGTGTTGCGCGTCTCTATATTCGGGTTCAAGTCGCTTTCTTTCCCCGTCTCGCCGTACTTACGCACGCGCGCCAGGCGTTCAACCTGGCGGCCTAGCAAGTCGATCTCTTTGAAGTCGCGGCCGTCTTTCTCATCCTTCGCGATAAGCACCGCCATGCGTGTTTCGAGCGATGCCTCTATGCGCTCGATCGCCGGCGCATCGGCCCACTTGTCGCGCTGTTTCCACGCCTCGACCGTAGGGCGTTTTTCTCCAATGTGTTTCGCGATCGACGAGACGCGCCAACCCTGCCAGTAGAGCGCGCGGGCTATACGGCGAGGATCGGCGTTGTTTTCCAGGACGGGGGCAATGTCGGCAGTTTCTAGCATGCGGCAAGCGTACCCGCGACGCGCGCGCGCAAGGAGCCTAAGTGTTTGTATCCAAAGCGAAAACACTCGCCGCTCGTTGAGACATTGCGCCCTCGAACGCAATATGTGAACTCACGTTGAACCCTTAAACGACCCCTGTAATAACCCCTGTTGGAGACCTAACGATGCAATCTCGCAAGCTGTCGCTTATGTCGTTCGCCGTTGCGGCGATCGCGTTCGCTTTCACAATGGACGCACACGCGGCGACGCTCGCCGTGAGCACCGTACTTGCCCCGATCGATTTCGCCGCGCATGGCCTGGGCGCCCTCGGCATCGGATCAATCGCACTGGCCGGCGCGAACGCCGACACAGTGAAGCACGCGGCAACGAAGTTTTTCCGCATCGCTGTCGAAGGCGCGACCACGGACGGCCGCAACATTTCGCGCGAATGGCTCACGCAAATGGCGAAGAACTACAGCCCTGAGCTGTACGGCGCACGCCTGAATCTCGAACACTATCGCGGCATCATTCCCGATGGCCCGTTCAAGGCATACGGCGACGTTCTCGCACTCGAAACCCGCGACGAAACGGGCGTGCTCGCTGGAAAGCTCGGCCTCTATGCGCAAATTGCACCGACGCCCGAACTCGTCGCACTGACGAAGGCCAAGCAAAAAATCTATACCTCGTGCGAAGTCGACCCGTCTTTCGCCGACACCAAGCAAGCGTATTTGGTCGGCCTGGCCGTGACCGATAGCCCCGCGAGCCTCGGCACTGAAATCCTTTCCTTCGCAGCTCAAAACCCGGCGGCCTCGCCGTTCGCTGGTCGCAAGGTAAGCCCGACGAACCTCTTTACGGTCGCCGACGAAACAGTGATCGAGCTGGAAGCGGACCCGGCGCCGGCTACGCCCTCGCTGTTCGCTCGCGTTGCCGAGCTGCTCGGCCTGGCGAAAGAGAAGGGCGCGAAAGACGACACGCGATTCGCTGACGTAACGCAAGCGGTCGAAGCGATCGCCACGCACGGCAACGAACAGGCGGCGACATTGGCCGCGCTGCAAGAGACCGTCGCCGAGCTGACGGCCGCCGGCGAGCGCGATCGCCAAGCGTTCTCAGAGCTGCAAATACAGCTCTCGACAACCGGCAACGGGCAACCCCTGCGGCCGGCGGCAACCGGCGCCAACGCCGATATCAAAACCGACTGCTAAACCGACGCCCTCGGCACTTCCTCGACCCTTGGAGTAACACACAACATGCAGAATAAAACCCGCCTCGCTTTCAATGCCTACCTGGAAGCAATCGCGCAGCTCAACGGCGTGCCGAGCGCGGCCGCAAAGTTTGCGGTCGACCCGAGCGTGCAACAAAAGCTCGAAACGCGCATGCAGGAATCGAGCACGTTCCTGTCGAAAATCAACGTGATGCCGGTATCGGAACAACAGGGCGAAAAGCTCGGCCTCGGCATCGGCGGCCCGATCGCGAGCACCACCGACACGAAGGTGAAAGACCGCGAAACGACCGACCCGACCGATATCGACTCGCACAAGTATTTCGCCTCGCAAACGAACTTCGATTCGCATGTGCCGTATGCGAAGCTCGACGCCTGGGCGAAGTTTGCGGACTTTCAAACCCGCTTGCGCGACGCGATCGTGCAACGCATGGCGCTCGATCGCATCACGATCGGATTCAACGGCAAGACGCGCGCGGCGACGTCCAATCGCGGCACAAACCCCTTGCTGCAAGACGTGAATATCGGATGGCTGCAAGCGTATCGCGATCAAGCTGCGGCCCGCGTGATGGCCGAGGGCAAGGCCGCCGGTAAGGTGCAAGTCGGCGCCGGCGGTGATTACGCGAACCTCGACGCCCTGGTGTATGACGCGGTGAATAGCCTGGTTGACGCATGGCACCGCGAGGATACGGCGCTCGTCGTGATCTGCGGCCGCGAGCTGCTGCACGATAAGTATTTCCCGATTCTGAACCAGGACAACAAGCCGAGCGAGCAAGCGGCGGCCGACATGATCGTGAGTCAGAAGCGCATCGGCGGCTTGCCGGCTGTGTCCGTTCCTTACTTCCCGGCCAACGCCATGATGGTGCAACGCCTCGATAACTTGTCGATCTACTGGCAAGAGGGCGCACGCCGTCGCACGATCGTCGACAACGCCAAGCGCGACCGTATCGAGAACTTCGAATCGAGCAACGATGCGTATGTCGTCGAAGATTTCGGCGCTGGTTGCATGGTCGAAAACATCACGGCGGTCTAATGATGAAAAGCCCCGCCCAACGCCACTTTGAACGCGTGTCGGCCGAACAAGCTGCGGCATCGGCCGCGCCTGGCGAATCCCTCGCCGGCGCGAACGCATACGAGCTGATGCTTGTGAAGCTGTCGACCGACCGGCGCCGCTTGAAGTCGATTGCCTCGATCGAGCAAAAGATCAAGGTAAAGCGCGACGAGCTGTTACCCGAATACGTCGACTACGTGACCGGCTCATTAAGTGGCGGGCGGGGCGCTCAAGACGACGTTTTAACCACGGTGATGATCTGGCGCATCGATGCGGGCGACTACGCCGGCGCGCTCGATATCGCCCGGTATGCGATCAAACATCGAATGACCTTGCCCGATCAATACGACCGGCCGCTCGCGACCGCGATCGCCGAGGAATTCGCCGAGGCGGCACTCGCGGATTTCAAAAAGGGCATTGCGATCGATTTCGTGCAGCTCGGCGAAGTCGCGGAACTCACCGCGCCGGCCGATATGCACGACCAGGTGCGCGCCAAGATGCACAAGGCGATCGGCTACGCCGTGCAAAGCACCGATAGCGCGCTCGCCCTCCGACACCTACGCCGTGCGCTCGAACTCGATTCGCGCGTCGGCGTGAAGCAAGACATTGCTCGTATTGAGAAAGCGAGCAACGCGGCCGGCTAATACCGACCGCACGTAACGAGCCCCCCCCCGGCTGGGCGGCGCCGGCCGACGAAATGCAACGCCTGACGGTTACGCATTTCCGACGCCGGCCCACCGCCCACATTTTCCGAGCTGAAACCATGACGAGTTTTAACGCGATCGCCGCGCCGAGCATTACCCCCGAACCGAACCCGCCGGCCGCGTCGCTGATCGTCGAAAACATCGATTGGTTTCCGCCTATTGACCTGGCCGCCATGCGCGAAGCGGTGCGCCTCGATGGCACGGTGACACATGCCCGCTTGCGCGATGCGGTGATCGCCGCAATCGACGAAGTAAATCGCGAGCTGTCGACCTGGCGAGCTGCGCACCAGGCGGCGAACGTCGCAAGCCTGGCCGAGCTGCCGGCCGACAAAATCGGCGATGAGAGCGTGCAGCTCGCGCGATATCGCCGTGCGGTGCATTACCTCGCGCGTGCGGACCTGACCGAAAAATATCGCGACTTTGATAGCACGAAGTCGGGCGCCGCTGATGCCGACGAGCTGGCGACAACGATCGACGCCGATCGCCGCAACGCGCGCCACGCGATCAACGATATGCGCGGCCTCTCGCGCACAACGATAGAGCTGATCTGATGCGCGTTTATGCACAACAGGGCGATACCGTCGATTCCCTTTGTTATCGCCACTACGGGCGCACGCGGGGCGTCGTGGAGGCAACCCTCGAATTGAATGCAGGGCTTGCGGACCTCGGCCCGATATTGCCGCACGGCCAAGCCGTCGACTTGCCAGATGCACCGAACGATCAACCAACCATCTCAACCGTGAAACTTTGGGATTAACCAGGAGTGCGCCGCTATGGCCGAACCTAGTACCGCGCTCGCCGTCGCATCGGCCAGCATTGGCATTGCCAGCTTGTTTCCTGGCGTCGACGGTAACGCACTGATCGGCGCATTCGCTGGCGCCGCGCTCGTCGTCGTGACCTCGAAAGACTTATCGATCGGCAAGCGTTTCGCCTACCTGGTGATTTCGACTATTGCCGGATACCTGGCCGCGTCCGATGTCGTGCAGTGGACGCCGTTAAAGGGCACGGGCGTTGCCGCGTTTTTCGCTGCTGCGCTGGCGATAACGGTAACGCTTCAACTGATCGAACGCGTGAAAACGTTCGACCTGTTGGCGTTGTTCAAAAGGGGCTGACCTATGCACAACCCTCTCGCATTGATCGCGCTAATCGCCTACATCATCGCGGCGTTTCGCATCCTCACATACCGCCGAGACGGGGCGCGCTATCGGCATCACGTCGCCTGGTTTGCATGGCTCTTGCTCGTGGTCCTGGGCGGCTCTGCGATCGAGCTGGCTATCCACGCTAAGGCGATCGGCGTATTCGAAGCCGTGCGAGCGATCCTTTTTACGATTCTCGTTTTTGGCGCGCGGGGCAATGTCGCGCGTCTGCTTAGGAGCGAATAACAATGATTCTGAGATACGGCGATATAGGCGACGATGTTGCATTGCTTCAAAAGCGCCTCACGCGTGCGGGCTTTCCGGTCGATGAGACTCACATTTTCGACCATGCAACCGAATCCGCGGTGATGACGCTGCAATGCGCTCGCGGCCTGGTGATCGATGGCATTGTCGGCCCGAAAACGCTTATCGCTCTGCCAGGCCTGGCGCTGCCGTCACACCTGAGAGATTCCGACCTGGTGAAAGCGGCCGGCACCCTGGGCGTGTCTGTCGCGGCCGTGCGCGCCGTGAATGAAGTCGAATCACGCGGACAAGGTTTCTTGCCTGACGGCCGGCCGAAGATCCTTTTCGAGCGCCACAAGTTTTATCAAGCCCTGGCCGATCGCAAGATCGACCCGGCGCCGCTCGCCGTGAAATATCCGAACATCGTATCGAGCACCGCCGGCGGATACCTGGGCGGTGCGGCCGAGTATTCACGCCTCGCCCTGGCCGAACGCATCAACTCGGACGCGGCGCACGAGTCGGCGAGCTGGGGCGCGTTTCAAATCATGGGCTTTCACTGGAAACGCTTGCAGTATTCGAGCGTCACTGATTTCGTCGCACGCATGGAGCAAAGCGAAGGCGATCACCTCGACGCGTTCGTGCGCTTTATCGCGGCCGACACGGCCTTGCTCGCGGCGCTGAAGGGTAGGAAGTGGGCGGCCTTCGCCAAGGGCTACAACGGCCCGGATTACGCGCGAAACCTGTACGACTCGAAGCTCGCCCAGGCCTATGCGAAATACGACGAGCGCGAAAAGGCGGCGGCATGAATGCGATCGCCGCTCGCTTGGTTGCGTGCGTCGTGGCGGCCCTGACGCTCGCCGGCGCCTGGTTCTATGTCCAAGCCTTACGCGGCGACCTGGCGGCCGCCCAAGACGCCGCACGCACCGCGCAAGAGACGGTCGACCGGCGCGACGCCACGATCGTGCAACTACAGAAAAACGAACGCGAGCACGCCCGCCAGCTCGCGCAGCTCGAACGCACCCGCCAGGGCGTCGCGGCGGACCTGGCCGCTCGTGAATCCGAACTAGAGGCTTTGAAGCATGAAAGCGAAACCGTGCGCGCCTGGGCTGATGGCGCTATTCCTGATGACGTTGTGCGCCTGTACACAAGCCCCGCGCTCACCGGAACCGCCGACCTCCTTTCAACAGTGCGCGCCGATAACGGCATGCACGATGCCGGCAATGTCGCCGCGCCGTAACGGCGACCTGGCGCACGCGCTCGACCTGGCGCGCGCTGCCTGGGGCGATTGTGCGGCCCGCGTCGATATGGTTGTCGCTTGTCAGGCGCACAACCTGGCCGGCGCCGAGGGGGGCACTCATGAATAAGGCCGCCAGCTTTCGAAAGGCGATGGCCTCGGCCGTTCCTTCGCTCAACGATGACCCCGACAAGCTGCTCGTTTTCATCGATCAAGGGCGCATCGTCGCCACGGCCGCGCCGTCGCTGTCGTTCGAATATCGTTTCGTGCTCAATGCGATCCTGCTCGACTTCGCGGGCGACGCCGACACGATTTTCGTCGCGCTGATGGCCTGGGTTCAACGCAATCAATCCGACCTACTCGCCAACGTCGACGAGCGGGCGAACGGCATCACTTTCGAAGTCGATCACCTGACGCAATCAACGTTTGACCTGTCTATCAAGCTCTCGCTTACCGAGGGCGTGATCGTCGACACCGACCAGGCCGGCGCGCACACGATCACGCATATCGACGAGCCTGTGCCCGAATGGAACCTTGATACGCTGTTCGCCGGCAATGGATGAACTTCACGCCCTCGAAGCCTGGGCGGGGCGTTTGCTCGCCAAGCTCGACGCGCCCGCCAGGCGCGCGGCGTTGCGCGATATCGCGCGCGAGCTGCGCCGCACTCAAACGGCGCGCATCGCACAGCAAAAGAACCCGGACGGTAGCGCCTACAAACCCCGCAAGCCAAGGCACGAAAAACAACTGCGCGATAAGAAAGGCCGCATCAAAAACGGGGCGATGTTTGCGAAGCTGCGCCAGGCGAAATATCTGCGCGCCGAATCCGACGCGGTTAGCCTGACTGTCGGGTTTTCTGATCGCATTGCGCGCGTTGCTCGCGTGCATCAATACGGCTTAATCGATCGCGTCGCAAAGGGCGGCCCTGAGCACAAATACGATGCCCGCGTGCTGGTCGGATTTAGCGAGGCTGATCGCGACATGATTCGCGATATGTTGCTTAAACACATCGTCAAATAACCATTCGGCTTTCTAACTATGTACCCAAGGCGCGAACAACTGCGCTTTGTCGACTCGCGCGTGCGTGCTCGGCACCATTGGGGAATGAACTCAAACGAATCCACACGCCAATTTTTGAACGGCATACGCAAAGGCACCGTGATAGGTCTGGCCGGCGCGTTATGTCGCGTAGAGAGCGGCGATTTAACTACCGACTGGATTCAATGGTTCGTGCCTTGTGCCGGAGAAACGATCGAGTGGCTTGCGCCCTCGATCGGCGAAGGCGTGATGCTGGTGTGCCCGAGCGGCGACCCGGCGCAAGCCGTCGCACTGCGCGGTTTCTATACCGAGGATTTCGAATCGCCGAGCCTCGACCCTAATAAACACATTCGGCGATACCGCGATGGCGCGTTCGTCGAATACGACTTTTCCGCCCACATTCTCAACGTCGATTTGCCCGCCGGCGCAACGGTCAATGTCACCGCCCCCGACGCGGTGAATATCAATACGAAAACCGCCAACGTAAAGGCCGACAAGGTAACGCTCGATGCTGATGTCGAAGTTACGCGCTCGATGGTCGTGAAAGGCCCGTTTTCATTTGAAAGCGGCGTGAGCGGAAAGGCCGGCACAAGCGGCGGCCCCGCAATGGTCATTTCCGGCACCGTCGCCGTAAGCGATGACGTGATCGCCGGCGGCAAGAGCGGCGCGCATCACTCGCACATGGAACAGGGCGACGGCAAACCAGTGAGCGAACCGATATGAAAGGAATGAACGCCAAGACCGGCCGCGCAACGTTCGGCCTGTCACACCTGTATCAATCGATCGAAAAGATTCTGACGACCCCACTCGGCACGCGCATCGCTCGCCGCAATTTTGGTTCCGAGCTGCCCGACCTGGTTGACGCCCCGAACAACCTCGCGACCCGCGTGCGCCTGTATGCCGCTGTTGCGACTGCGCTGATGCAA
Organism: Caballeronia eucalypticola; assembly: GCF_047608185.1. NCBI lineage: Bacteria > Pseudomonadati > Pseudomonadota > Betaproteobacteria > Burkholderiales > Burkholderiaceae > Caballeronia > Caballeronia eucalypticola. The sequence goes on along the minus strand of NZ_JBLKRU010000001.1, from coordinate 348,806 downwards.
TGGGAACCCCGCTTGCGGCTTTCCCGCGTGCAGCTCTCGACGGACGTGAGCGAGACGGGCGCGGGCGTGCAAGTGCTCGACATTGAAGGCACGACAACCGAATCGGGCGACCAGGTATCGACCCGTGTGCAGCTCACGAACGGCGGTGCGGCATGAGCGCGACCCCGATCGATCTCTCGCGCCTACCCGTTCCGGCTGTCGTCGAAGTCATCGACTACGAAACGTTGCTCGCCGAGCGCAAGGCGAAACTCGTCTCGCTTTATCCGGCCGACGATCAAGCCGAAGTCGCGGCCGCGCTCGAACTCGAGTCGGAGCCGATGAACATTCAATTGCAGGAAAGCACGTATCGCGAAGTCGTCTTGCGTCAACGCGTCAACGATGCCGCGCGCGCCGTAATGCTCGCCTACGCGGTCAAAGAGGATCTAGACCAGGTAGCGGCCCTGTTCGGTATCAAGCGCCTCACCATCGTCGAACCTGACCCGGCAAACGACATTGAGGGCGTCTACGAAGAGGACACCGACTTGCGAAAGCGCACGCAGCTCGCCCCGCAAGGCTATTCGGTAGCCGGCCCCGAGGGCGCGTATATCTCGCATGCGTTGAACACTGACGGCCGCGTGCTCGATGCCTCGGCCACGAGTCCCGCGCCGTGCGAAGTCGTTGTCACGATCCTGTCGCGCGAAGGCGACGGCACCGCATCGCAAGAGCTGGTCGACAAGGTAACGGCCGCCCTGCAAGCCGACAACGTGCGCCCGTTGACCGATGAAGTAACGGTTCGCGGTGCGCAAATCCTGCGCTACCAGGCACGCGCCACGCTCGTTTTCTTCGCCGGCCCCGATCGCTCGGTCGTGCTCAAGGAAGCGCAAAAACGCACGGCCGCATATACGGACGAAATGCACCGTATGGGCATGGAAATAACCGAGGATGGTTTGTTCTCGGCGATGCGTGCGCCAGGAGTCCAAAAAGTAAAACTCATTTCGCCGATCGGCGGCATTGCTGTATCGAAAGCGCAAGCGGCTTATTGCGAGTTGATCGAGCTGATCGACGGCGGTGTTTATGACGGGGGCACGGAATGAGCAAGCTACTCGCCCCGAACTCGACCACCACCGAGCGCAACCTCGCCACGGTCAACGCCCGCATATCGGATATCCCTACGCCGATCACGGCCCTGATGAACCCCGACACGATCCCGCTCGCGTTGCTGCCCTGGCTTGCTTGGCACCTGGGGATCGATGCGTGGAAAGACTATTGGCCCGAGCAAGTGAAGCGCGCCCGCGTGAAGGCCGCTATCTCGATCGCCCGCAAAAACGGCACCGCTGCGGCCGTGCGCGAAGTCGTCGCCGCGTTCGGCGGAAACATCGCGTTACGCGAATGGTTTGAGATGCAACCCAAGGGCAAGCCGGGAACATTCGACGTTGTGTTGACTGTTGGATCACGCGCCGGCGAAGCACCGACCGCCGAATACATAGCCGACATCATCGCGGAAATCGACCGGACCAAGCCCGTGCGCGCGCACTACTCATTCACCCAGGGTTTCGGCATGCAAAGCGCGCTCGGCGTTGCCGGCGCCTTGCGGCCGGCCCTGTATCGCCGTCTTTCTTTCACGGATCAATAAACATGGCCGGAAATCTTTTCACTGTCACTGATGCCGGTAGAGCTGCCCTTGTCTCGGCCGGCAATACGGGCACGGCTGCGCACAAAGTCACGCAAATCGGCGTGAGCACTGTTGCCTTTGACTCGACCGACAAGACGCTCAAAGTGCTGCCAGGCGAGCGCAAGCGCATTGCTACGCTTGCCGGCGATAACGTCGCGGCCGACATGATCCACGTAACGCTCAAAGACGATACGGACGATGAATACACGCTCTATGGTTTCGGCCTGTACTTCGAAAACGGCGTGCTGTTTGGCACCTACAGCCAGGCCACGCCGATTATGGAAAAGTCGCCGGCGGCAATGCTTTTGCTCGCGGCTGATATGGCGTTCAAATCGATCGACACGGCGCAGATATCTTTCGGCGATGCGACTTTCACGAACCCGCCGGCGACCACCGATCGACAAGGCGTTGTCCAATTGGCGACGAACGCCCAGGCGATCACCGGCACCGACACGCAACGCGCAGTCACGCCGGCCGGTTTGCAAGCAACCCTCGGCCCCGCGCTCGCGACGAAATCGAATGTCGGCCACCGTCACGCAATCGTCGAAGTCGACGGACTGCAATCGGCGCTCGATGCAAAGCTGAATTTGTCCGGCGGCACGCTGACCGGCGGATTGTCACTGTATGGCGGTGCGGGAAAGAACTACAGCGCCGGCCTTGCTCTCAACGCTGACGGTTACGCCCCGGTTATTCGCGCGTCGAAAGCATCGGGCGGTGCAATCGAAGTCGTCAACGGCGCCGGTAGCACGGTCAATATGACCCTTGCCGAATCGGGCTTGATGACTCTGCGCACTCGCCCGAATTGGGGTAATACGCCCTGGGACGATGGGAATTTCAACCCGGCCTCACGCGTCGCCAAAACCGGCGATCGCATGAGCGGCGATCTGTATATCGATAGCGGCGCCGTGCGTGTGAGCGGATGGGCCGGAAACACAAATGCGGGTATCGCGTTTCTGAACGCTGCCGCGACTCGCTATGTGCAATACGACGGGGCTAGTTACATCATGCCTGGCGCCGATCTATACACCGGCCCTAGCGCGTCGCGCGTTTGGCATGCGGGCAACTTCAACCCGGCCGCCTATCAACCAGCCGGCAACTATCAACCGGCGGGAAGCTATCAGGCGGCCGGCGACTACCTGCGCAATCACGCCTATAACACCACGCAATCCCTTTACCTCAACTCGTCTTCACCGCCCTCGATCGCTGCGATTTCCTCGTCGAACAATAGCGATAACGTTGCGCTCACAATCGGCACAGACGGCAATCAAGCGGCATCCGCCGTTATCCAGTTTCACCGCCAAGGCGCATGGGCTGCCTATTTCGGCCTCGATACAGACAATCAATGGGCGGTCGGCGGCCGCTCGATGGGGAACGTTCGATATCGCCTTTGGCACGAGGGCAATTTGACGCCCTCGAACTATGCCCCGGTTCGCAACTTTAGCAACCGAAATTCCGGGTATGTCGGCTCTGACACCGTGCAATCAATCGTCATCAATTGGGACGGCAATTTTCGTGCGTACGTCGACGGCACGATCGGCTCGGCGCTATGGGGTTCGCACAATTTTGACCCCAATGGGAAGGCAGATAAGAGCGCACAAGTGCAATGGGGAAGCGGCATTTCAGAACTCGCCGGAGTCGTGACCGGCGCCGATGTGACGATGGACGCCGGCGCCCCTTGGGTATTGCAAGGCTTGCGCACGGTCGGCGGTAACAACCGAATTTATATGCGCATCGTTTGGCTGAGGAACCAATAACCATGATTACACACGATCAACTCGCTCATTCGATTGAGCAAGAGCTTGGGCTTAAGCATGGCGTCGATTTTCTCGTCGCTCACCCACTCGACCCCAAAGACGGCAAAACGCAATGTGCCGATGCCTACCTGTTTCGATGGGACAACAAAGAAGTACCGCAACCGAATATCGCTCTGATGAAGGCGCGATTTCACGAATGCCATTGCAACACCTTCCCAGGAAAAGAAGCGCGCGAGCGGCGCGACTACCTGCTCGCTCAAACCGATTGGACGCAAACCCCTGACGTACCGATCGCAGTGAAGGAGAAATACACCGCCTATCGCCAGGCGCTTCGCGACCTCACAAGCCAGGCCGGTTTCCCGACCTCGATCGACTGGCCTGTTTCACCGCAATAACCCCTTTTGACCAGGAGCACACGAAATGCCTTTGAAGAAAACCATACGTATCGCCGCTATCGGCGTGCCGGCCTCGTTTCACACCATTCGCCGTTACTCGGTCGACCTGGACGCAAAAGCGACCTATGTCGATATCGCAAGTTACTTCGATGAACAGGCTGCCCGCGACGGACTGCAATCGATCGGCATTGCGCAAGTCATGCTCGACACCACCCCCGACACCGGCGAAGACCATCGCGCATTCTGCGAGCACCAGCTCGCCGCGCCGATGCCGGCCGAACCCCTGAATCCGGCGATGGCCGGCAACCCGAATCGTTACCTGTTCGCCGACGCTGAAATCGTCGACTAACGCGCAAACGCTCCCGTTTCCCCTCACCTCAACGGACTAGGAAAACCCAATGCCTACGGATTACCACCACGGCGTAAGAGTGCTCGAAATCAACGAAGGCACGCGCCCGATTCGCACCGTATCAACGGCCGTTGTCGGCTTTGTTGCGACGGCCGAAGATGCCGACCCGCTCGCGTTCCCGCTCGACACGCCCGTGCTCATCACGAACGTGATCGCGGCTCAAGCGAAGGCCGGCAAGATCGGCACGTTGAGCAAAATCCTCAAGGCGATCGCCGCGCAGACGAAGCCGGTTTGTGTCGTCGTGCGCGTTGCTGCCGCCCAGGACGAAGCTGCAACCTCGGCCGCAATCATTGGCGGCGTCAGTGCTGACGGCAAATACACCGGCATGAATGCGTTGCTGGCTGCGCAAGCCAAGCTCGGCGTTAAACCGCGCATCCTGGGCGTGCCTGGTCTCGATACGTCTGAAGTCGCTGTTGCACTTGCCTCGATCGCGCAAAAGCTGCGCGGCTTTGCCTACGTGTCGGCCAACGGCGCCAAGACGAAGGAAGACGCGACCGCGTATCGCAAGACGTTCGCACAGCGCGAAGTAATGGTTATCTGGCCTGACTTCACCGCTTTCGACACCGTGACGAAGATCACGTCGACCCTGCCGGCCACCGCTGCAGCCCTCGGCTTGCGTGCCAAGATCGACGAGGAAACGGGCTGGCACAAGACGCTTTCTAACGTCCCGGTCAATGGCGTAACGGGTATCTCGCAAGACGTGTTTTTCGACCTGCAAGACCCGGCAACAGATGCGGGTTATTTGAACGAGCAAGACGTAACGACGCTCGTGAATCCTGGCAAGGGTTTTCGCTTTTGGGGTTCGCGTACCTGTTCATCCGATGCGTTGTTCGCGTTTGAGAACTACACGCGCACCGCGCAAGTGCTCGCCGACACGATGGCCGATGCACATCTCGAATACGTCGACAAGGACATGCACCCCTCACTCGTCCGTGACCTGATCGAAAGCATCAACCAGAAGTTTCGCGAGCTGGTCGCAAACGGCTATTTGATCGGCGGCTCGGCCTGGTACGACGAAGAACCGAACACCGTCGACTCGCTCAAGAGCGGAAAGCTCTACATCGATTACGACTACACGCCGGTCCCGCCGATCGAAAACCTGCAGCTGCGCCAGCGCATCACCGACCGTTACCTCGCCGACTTCGCCTCGCGCATTCAGGCCTAACCCGGTTCAACCAGGAGTAAGAAAACATGGCATTGCCGAAAAAGCTAAAGGCTTTCAACCTGTTCCAAAACGGCGAGAACTATCGCGGCGAAGTCACCGAAGTGACCCCGCCCAAGCTCACGCGAAAGATGGAGGACTATCGTTCCGGCGGCATGAATGGCCCGATCGGCATTGATTTCGGTAACGAAAAGATCGTGCTCGAATGGACGTGCGGCGGGATCATGCGCTCGGCCCTCGAACAGTACGGGATCATGAAACACGATGGCGTGCAGCTCCGTTTCGCGGGCGCATACCAGGGCGAGGACTCGGCCCGCCCCGATGCCGTCGAAATCGTCGTGCGTGGCCGACACACCGAAATCGACTTTGGCAACGGCAAGGCCGCCGACGATACGACGTTCAAAGTCTCGACGCAGTGCAGCTATTACAAGCTGACGATCAACGGCACGACGATTATCGAAATCGACTTTATCAACATGGTCGAAAAGGTGAACGGCGAGGACTTGCTCGCATCCGTGCGCAACGCTATCGGCCTCTAAGCCAGGCATTCACGTTTAAACCCGCCTCACTCGCCTGGTGAACGCCAGGCGAGCATTCAACACCCGAACCCATAGCAGAGAAAGCAAATGAACGAACAAGCGATCGACCAAGCCAACGAAGAAGCCAACCCGAACACCGTCGACCTCGATACGCCGATCACGCGCGGCGATCAAGTCATCAACTCGATCACGTTGCGCAAGCCCACCTCTGGCGAGCTGCGCGGCACGTCGCTTAATGCCCTGGTCAATCTGGACGTTGACGCCCTCGGCAAAGTCTTGCCGCGCATCGCAACGCCGACGCTGACGGCTTTTGATGTGAACTTGCTGGACCCGGCCGACCTGGTGCAATTGGGCGTGGTGTTTGCCGGTTTTTTGCTGCCGAAGCGGGCGAGCTAGAGCACGGCTTACCCGATCGCGTCGAAGAGGCGATGGCCGATATAGCGATCGTCTTTCACTGTTCGCCGTTCGGTATGGACGAGCTGACGCTCGGCGAATTGAGTGAGTGGAGAGAACGCGCCCGCGTGCGCAACGGAACGGAATAGATATGGCGAATGACCTGAAATTGCGCGTGCTGTTCGATATGGTCGACAACGCAACCAAGCCCCTCAAAGAGCTGATGAACGGTAACAAGGGGCTTGCCAAATCGTTGAAGGAAACACGCGGCGAACTCGGCCAGCTCAAGAAAGCGCAAAAGGATGTCGCCACATTCCGCGAGCTGCGCACCAGCCTCGACTCGACGACGACGCAGCTCGGCGCCGCACGCACCCGCGTTAAAGAGCTGGCGGGTTCGCTGCGTGCCTTTGGCCCACCGTCTCAGCAAATGATCGCCGACATGCAGCGCGCAAAGCGTGAGGCGGCATCGCTATCGGCCGAGCACAAAAAGCAATCCGCCGGCTTGCATGAGATGCGTGAGCGGCTTGGCGCGGCCGGCATCAATACCCGCAACCTGGCGCAGCACGAGCGCGAATTGCGCGCGAGCATCGCGGCGACTACTGGCACGATGACCGGTCAAATGCAAAAGCTCGACCAGCTCGCCGAGCGCGAGAAGCGCGTCGGCGCCGCTCGCGCCAAAATGAACCGCTTGCAAGGCACGGCCGCAAACATGGCGGTCGCCGGCTATGCCGCGAAGGCAACCGGCTCGCATATCCTCGGCGAAATCGGCGAAACGCTCGACGAGTCGAAGAAATTCGAAGTCGAAGCGATGAAGATAAAGGCGCTCGGCCTGGGCGATCACGCGACGGCCGACGCGCTGAAATACGTTAAGGCGATGAAGTCTTACGGCACGTCCACGACCGATAACCTCACGCTGATGCGCGATGCAATGACCATTTTTGCGGACGAGCATCACGCGCAAATGGTTATGCCTACGCTGGCGAAAATGAAGTTTGCAAACGAAGCTTTGTACGGCGCCGAGGACGGCCACGCCAACGAAGAAAAGTTTATGAACATGCTGAAGGTGATCGAGCTGCGCGGCGGCACGAAAAACGAAGCGACGTTTAAGGACGAAGCGAACATGGTTCAAAAAGTCATCACGGCCACCGGCGGCCGTGTTGGCGGCGACCAGTGGATGCAGTTCATTCAAACGGGCGGCGTTGCGGCAAAGCAAATGCGCAAGGACGCGTTTTATAACCAGATGGAACCGCTCATTCAGGAAATGGGCGGGCATGCGGTCGGCACCGGGCTTATGTCCGCATACAGCAATGTCTATCAGGGCAAGACGACCGTGCGCGCAGCGCGGCAAATGATGGACCTCGACTTGCTAGATAAAAACAAAGTCGAATTCAACAAGATCGGCATGGTTAAGCAAATCAAACCCGGCGCGCTGGCAGGCGGGGATCTGTTGAAGGCTTCGCCGCTCGAATGGCTGGAAAAGGTTCTATTGCCCAAGCTGGCCGCCAAGGGCATCACGGACCCGGACAAGGTTAAAGACATGATCGCGACGATTTTCACGAATCGCACCGCGTCGAATCTCTTTACGACCATGTACATGCAGAAGGACCAGATTCACAAAAACGAAAAGCTCAACGCCGGCGCCGATGGCATCGACGAGGGACATGCCAAGGCCCAAGCATTGACGCACGGCCACGAAATTGAGGCGCTTAAAAAACTAGCAGACATTAAGCGTGAAATCGGCGAAAAGGTTTCGCCGCTCTATAACCAAGGCCTGGCCGTCGCCGCGAGCCTTTTGTCGACACTCACCGGTTTTATGCAAGAGCACGGCACGGCCGCGAAAGTCGTGCTCGTGGCGCTTACTGCGCTCGCCGCTCTCATGGTCGGTGGGGGCATGCTTACGATCGCTCTCGCCGGCATTCTCGGCCCGCTCGCCCTGGTGAAATTCAGCATGGCGACGCTCGGCATGCAGGGCGGCATCCTGTCGCGCGTGCTCGCCCTGGGCGCGACTGACTGGCGAGTGTTTAGCTCGGCTGCTATGTTTGCCGGCCGCGCCATGCTGATGAATCCGATCGGCCTTGCAATCACCGCGATCGCGGCCGCTGCCCTGCTGATCTATACCTATTGGGAACCGATCAAGGCGTTTTTCGGCGGCCTGTGGGACCAGGTTAAACAAGCGTTCGCCGGCGGCCTATCGGGCATCGGCGCATTAATCGTCAACTGGTCCCCGCTCGGCTTGTTTTACCAGGCCTTTGCGGCGGTCCTGCAATGGTTTGGGATCGATATGCCGGCCAAGTTTTCCGAGTTTGGCGCGAACATCGTCGCCGGCCTGGTTAGCGGCATCACGAGCGGCCTCGGCGCGGTGAAAGATGCAATTACAAACGTCGCCGGGAGCACGGTCGAATGGTTCAAAGAAAAGCTCGGCATCCATAGCCCTTCGCGCGTTTTCGGCGAGCTGGGCAGGTTCATCACCCAGGGCGCCGCTATCGGCATGCAAAGCGAGCAAGGCCGCATCACAAAGGCCGCGGTCGGCCTGGCGACGCTCGCCGCGACTTCATTCGCCACGCCAGGCGCCCAGGCGGCCGACACGCCGCTCGGCGTGCCGAGCGTGTCTATTGACACCCGAGGACCGATCGCGGCCCGCCAGGCGCCCGGAATTTTGGCCGGCGGGGCATCGGCCGCCGGCGGCGACACCTACATTTTCAACATCACCGGCAACGATGCGAAATCGATCGGCGACCAGGTGCGCGCCGAGCTGCAAAAGATCGAGCGCACCAAGCAATCGCGCGTTACCTCGCGTCTGTCTGACTAAGCGGAGAAAAATAGATGCTGGCATCACTCGGACAATTCGTATTCGGCCTGTCGACGCTCGCTTACCAGGAGCTGCAACGGCGCACGAGCTGGAAGCATGCGAGCACGTCTCGCGTCGGCGCTCGCAACGCGCGCCAGTTCAACGGCCCAGGCGATGACACGATCACGCTCACCGGCTGGATCGCCCCCGATCAAGTCGGCAAGCTCGCGTCTATCGCCGAGCTGCGCACGATGGGCGACGCCGGCGATGCTTACGCCCTGGTCGACGGCACCGGCTCGGTTTATGGCGCCTTCATTATCGAAGGCCTCGACGAAGGGCAAACGCTGCACCAAAAGGACGGCACACCGAGGCGAGTCGAATTCACGATCACGCTCGTGCGTGTCGACGATGGACTCGTGCAAACCAAAACCAAAACGAACGAGACAACGGCATGAAACAACCGACGCCCGAATTTCACATCACGCTCGACGGCCGCGACCTCACGACAAAGATCGCCCCGCGTCTCGTGAGCATGGGCTTGTCTGAGTCGCGCTCGGACGAAGCCGACACGCTCGACCTGACGCTCGACGATAGCGACGGCAAGCTCGAAATTCCCCCGCGCGGCGCCTTGCTGCGCGTATCGCTAGGCTGGTCCGATACAGGCGTGATCGATAAGGGTAGTTTCACTGTCGACGAAGTGGAGCACGCGGGCGCCCCTGACGTGCTTACTATCCGCGCGCGATCGGCCTCGATGACTAAGGAAATGGGCGAGCGCATCGAAAGGAGTTGGCACGGCGAAACGCTCGGCGCGATCGTTCGAAAGATCGCCGGAAAACACAGCCTCAAACCCGCGATCGCCGACGCACTTTCAAAAGTATTGATCGCGCATATCGATCAAACGCACGAGTCGGATATGTCGTTTCTCACGCGCCTGGCGAAGCGTTACGACGCGGTGATGAACGTGAAAGACGCGAACTTGCTTTTCATGCCGATCGGACACGGCACGACCGCGAGCGGCAAGACACTTGAATCGATCGAGCTGACGCGTGCGAGCGGCGACTCGCATCGTTACCACGTTGCCGAGCGCGAGAACTATGCGGGCGTTCGAGCGCACTACCATGCAACCGGCCGAGCGAAACGCAAGTCTGTCGTTGTCGGCGGGGAAAATAATCACAGCATCAAGGTTTTGCCCGAAACGTATGCCACCGAAGCCGAGGCACGTGCGGCGGCAACGGCCGAGCTGAACCGCACGAAACGCAGTCAAGCGACGCTCGATTACACGCTCGCGCTCGGCCGCCCTGACCTTTACCCCGAGCTGCCGGTCTATCTGTCGGGCTTCAAACCTCAAATCGATGACGAGTCATGGCTCGTCAAGCGCGTTAAACATTCAGTGGGCGACGGCGGATTCACGACCGGCCTAGAACTCAAAATGCGCGACGACCCGACAAGCGATCGCCACCGCTCGCACTTTCGAAAGGTAAGCAAATAAACGCCGCCAAGCCTATGCAGCTTGGCTTTTTGTATGTACGCAAATCTGTCGAATTCGTTGCAAAAATGTTACAAAATACTTCACATACTTTCTAATACCTTACCATTGCGCACTAAATAACAACGGCCGTTGGTCAACGGCAGCGCTATGACGATTGGAACTCATTTTGTATGTATCTCTCTTGAACGCGCTAGAGAACGCCGCGCACTTATGGCACGGCAATTCCAGGCACACGGGATTGATGTTCAATTCTTTTCTGGCATTGAACCGCGCTCCCCCGCTGACGCCATTAACGAAAGCGATTTTTCGGCGCGCATGCGGCGATATGGCCGCCCTATGTCAGAAGGCGAAATTGGCTGCTATCTCAGCCATCGCGAAGTGTGGAAACAGCTTGTCGATTCGGGCGACGATGCTTGGTGCATCATGGAGGACGATATCGCGCTTCGCTCCGGGTTCGTCGCCACGGTTTGGGAGTTGGCTTCAAACCGGGATCATTGGGATGTTGTGCGCCTGATGGGACTGAACAGAAACGAGCGAATCCCCTATGCCAAGCTGCCTAGCGGAACTCAGCTCATGTGGATGGATCGGCAACCAGTTGGACTGCAGTGCTACATGTTGACGCGCGCGGGCGCCGCTGCTTTGCTGGCACACACGCATAAAATCGTGCATGCAATCGATACTGCGGTAGACCGACATTGGGAGCACAAGCTACGGCTGTTTGTTACCGAGCCGGAATATGTTGAGACAGTCGATATGGTCTCAACAGTCGGTTTCCGGCCTGGCATCACGTCGCTTTCGACGCGCGTTCGAGAGAAGATTTATCGTCGCATTGATAAAACGATGGCGGCCTTATACAACGCGAAGCGCCGCCCACAACGTCCAATCCACTTATCGCAGAATGCCATCTTTACCGAGCACCGGCAAAGGGACGCTCATGGTTTGAGCCTCATAGATCGCCAGTCCTAGTCCGCTCAAGAGCAAAGCAAACCAGCAATACCACCACACCCGCTTAGAAAGGCGTCGCTTTGAACGCGTTAGCTTCCAAGCTGCGATTACAGCGACGCCGCCAGCAAGAACTAGCGCAACTACGCCGATTAGCCTGCAGAGTCCGATTGTCGTAATCAGTCCAGCAAATCCCCAACCCGTGATGTAAGCGTCCTCTTCGCTTGGAGAAAGGGGGGCTCGTTTGTGTTCGTCCATAAGTCTTTTCGTTAGGTAGTTTTCAATTTGCCTACAGTATTTTAATAACGAATGACTCGCGCGGTCACTGACTCAGTGCAGCACGCACCAAAAACTTATATTTATCTTTCCATAAACTTATATACGACTTATAATTTCCAACATGAACAAAATCAACTGGACGTCGAAAGCAATCAAGCAGGCGCGCAAGCTCGATAGGCCCGTTCGTGTTGCAATCGTGGACGCGGTTGAACAACTGGCAGAGATGCCGGACTGCCAAAACGTGAAGGCGCTGACAAACCATCTCTACGGCTACCGTCTGCGAGTTGGTAACTACAGGGTACTTTTTGATTGGGATGGCTCGATCAAAATCGTCGAAATACAGGAAGTGAGGAAACGCGATGAACGCACCTACTAACATTCAAACGATCAACGGCCCGGACGGAAAGCCGGCCTTTGTCGTGATCCCCTATTCCGAGTACGTCGCGCAGCATGCGCGCGACAATGACTTGATCCCGCATGAAGTAGTGCGCCGCACGCTCGCCAATGACATACCGCCGGCGCGCGCATGGCGTGAACACCTGGGGCTAACGCAAGCAGAAGTTGCCGAACGGCTTGGCGTCTCTCAGTCGGCTTATGCACAGCAAGAAAGTAGTGCGCGCTTACGCGCTTCGTCTCGCGAGAAGATCGCCGGCGCGCTTGGTATTACGGCTGCGCAACTTGATTTCTGATCGGCACCGCGATCGAGAGCCGACTTACGAGGAAAGCATCGCGGACACTGAGCGCGCCCTACGCCACCGCATCAAGACCGCGCACGAATCCTTCGAACCCGGCTCCGACCAATTCAATGCGTGCCTTGGCAGTTGTTATACGGTGCTCGAAGGCGTTTCCCGAAACGTTGCTATCGCCCCCGCTGACGAAGCCCGCTTGCGGGCGCTTATCGAACGCGAGCGCCAATAGCGCAGGTGTATATAAGCCGATCGTTTTCTTTACTGTTTAGGTGGGGCGCCTAGCGCCCCTTTTTTCGCCCACTCGGTAAAGAAACCCCCAAACTCGTTAGCCCTCTAGCAAGCGTGCGTCAGATGCGCGAAGCAATACCCAATGAAGTCGACGGCGTCGGCCTGGTCGACGTCGATTACATCGGTTTCATAGTCCGGGTTATCGCACAGCAAGTGCAGCGCGCCCCCATACATGCGTTGCACCCGCCTCACTCGAAGGCTTTCACCGACTCGCACGATATACACGCCGTCAATGTCACGCGGCCGGCGATCGACCAGCACGACATCGCCATCGCTGATCGTCGGCGCCATGCAGTTTCCTGGTATGCGCATCGCAATCGTATCGGCCGTGCTCAACCCTTCGCGCTCGACCCACTCCCTCGGCAAGCGCATCGACCATTGCGCCGTTTCCCCGTCTATGAAACTTGGCATATCGAATGCTGGGAATTCGACATAGCCCGAATCAGGCGTGGCGGCCACCGGCGGATGCAAAAAGCTTTCCGGTTCCTCGATACCCGGCAAGCCTCGGCCAAGGATCAACCAATCAAGACTTACCCCGTGCTTTTCTGCGATCGCCGCGCACTCGGCATAGGGCACGCGATCGCGGATTTTCCATACCGCCGGCGTGCTGCGTGACGCGCCTATCGCCTCGGCAAGTTCGACGTCCTTACTTACCCCCACTACATCTTTCATTCTGTCGACGATGGCTTGAATAAGTGCCTTTTTTTCGTTCATTTCGCGGTCTAGAAATTACAGAAATGTATGTGCGTTAGCTAATAGTAAGGCATATAATTACACTTAGTAACATTCAAAACCAAGCTGTTACAAACTGAAATTGACTATGCCACTTCCTAACGCAACTCGATCGACCGCTAAACGCGTGCCGATCCCTATGAGTGCCGACGAAATCGACACCCTCCAACAACTTGCCGAGCGCGATCAACGCAGCGCCGCATCAATGGCCCGAATTATCTACCTCGCTGGCCTCGAACAATACGCGGCACGAAACAAAGCACGCGGCCGTCGCTAACCGTGTGACCGTGAAGGATCAAGGCCGGGGGCGGACTCCTTATCTGAACGGGTAGACAAAAGCCATGCGAATCACACTGAGCTGTCCACATTGCCGAAGCCGCGTGATTGCTCGAACGTCGCGCGAACTTTCGCCAACGATGCGCGAAATCACTTTCGTTTGTTTCGATCACGAATGCGGCCACACGTTTGTCGCGCAGCTTGAGGCAGTACGAACCCTCTCACCAAGCGCCAAGCCGAATCCGTTGGTCGGCCTACCTATGTCGCCGCATGTGCGAGAGCGGGTAATGAGCCAATTGCAATTAATTGACTGAGAGCCACAGTCACCGGGAGAAAAGAAATGATTAAACTCGATACGACCTTGCATTACGCTGCCCTTTCCTACCTCGTGCAGCACGAGGGCGAACACTTCAATCACGATCGCATTCTGCTGATCGACCGTTGCGTATCTCACCTGACCGAAACGCAATGCGTTTCTCAGCGTGAGGCGGAAGTCGCCACGCTGCAAGCTTATGGCGAACGCGAGTCGCGTCGATGCAAGGCCTACGTTGACATGTCACTGACGACAAGCCACTCGATTTTTATACGCGACCCGGCAACCGGCCGCCTCCGTGTCTTTACCGTTGCCGAGCTGATTGACCTGGTGAAAACGCCAGCGCTTTCGAGCCTGCCTGTGCCAAGTAGTCGACACATGCTTGCCAATGGAATCACCGAGCTGCCGCTCACTGCGTAAGACCCACCCAATTTAAAAGCGCATTCCCTGCCGCACTTTCACGAGCTGCGGCCGGGACAACTCACGCCCGCGAAACTGAAAAGCAATGGCCTCTATCGACGAACTCAAACGCCGCATCGACTTGCATCAACTCGCCGACCGTCTCGGCCTGAAGCAAGGCAAGGGTGGCGATAAAGCCCTCTATCACTCGCCGCACCATCCCGACAAGCACCCTTCGCTCTCGATCTATCAGGGACACCCCAAGTACGGCACGGGTTGGAAAGATCACAGCGGCGACGCTGGTGGCTCCTGCATTGACCTGGTGATGTACGTTCAAGGCTGCACCGTGTCGGACGCGATGAAATACCTGCACGACGCGTTCGGCATCCCCTACGACACCCCGATCAACTCGGCGCCGGCTCGAGAAAAATCTCGTTGCGACTACATCGCCGAGCGTTCGCTCGGCCAGGCCGAGAAGGTGCGCGCCTACCTCACCGGCCGAGGCATTAGCGACGCTGCGATCGACGCGGCGATCAAGGCCAAAACCCTAGGCTATAACGACTACACCAGCTCCACGAAGAAGCCCGGCGAAGTCGGCTTTTGCGGACCCTCGGCAGCTTTTATTGTCAGGCCCATGAACCGCGCCGACGTAGTCGCCGTTGACATGCGGTTCATCGACCCTGCTCTCAATGGGGACGTGAAAACGCAAACGCAAGGCGAGAAAGACGGCTACGGCTGGACGGCCGACCCCCGCAAGCTTGCCCGCGCGCACCGCGTCATCTTGGTCGAAAGCTCGATCAATGCCCTCTCGATCGATACGTGCGACATGCACGGTACGGCCGCCGTCTCGATCCGTGGCATCGGCAACGCCGAGAACATCGACTTTTCGTTTCTGATCGGCAAGCAAGTTGTGATCTGCATGGACAACGACGCCCCCTTTCCCGACGGGCATCACCGTGCAGGGCACCGCCCAGGCCCGGAAGCCGCCTGGACCATTTACGAGCGCCTGACCGCCTTAAATATATCGGCGAGTATGGTCGATCAATCCGACTGGGTTCAAGACCTGGCAGACGGCGCGAACAAGACCACGCCAATCAATGACGTCAATGATTTTCTGTTGATGCGCGACGCCGCATCACTCGCCAAAGCGCTGAACACGTTCGAGCAATGGTTGATCCCCGGCATGGCCGGCAACACCACGCATAAAGGAAAGCGCCGCGTCTATCTGCCCGAACACGACTACGCGCTCTACTGGCGCTTTCGCACCCACCTCGATTTCACGCGCTATATCACCCGAATGGAACGCAAAGAGGATTCGGACGTTGAAACACCGACCTACGGCGACCTGTGCGGCTTTCGGGTGGCCTCGCTCTCACGCGTCGCGGTCGCAAGCGCGTCGTCGACGATGACCGGCGATGTCGACCAGGCGCCGAACGTCTATTTCGCGGCAACCATGCAGACACCGCGGCATGGCGCAAAGCTCACCCGCAAGGTGATGCTCGATGACCAGCTCCACAACAACACGCATTGGCTGAAATTCGGCCCGATCTGGAAGCCCGCCGAATTTTCGCGCATGGTCTCGATTCTGGAACGCACGGCCGACCTCGGCGCGCGCAACGCGGCGAACTTCGTCGGCCTCGCCTGGCGCGACGGTGCGCTCACGGTCAATGAAGGCCCTGATTGTTATTTCACCGACGCCGAAAAGCAGTGCCCGTATCACAACCTGACCTTTCCGAGCGGCGCGCGGACCGATGCTCGCCGCGTCATCACGGCATACCAACAGACCTTCAAGGAAAACGCGGCGGCCATCCCACTGGTGTGGGCGCTCGGCGGCCACCTGAAAGCGATGCTGGGGTTTTGGCCGCATATCACCGTGCAGGCCGACAAGGGCGCCGGCAAATCGACGCTCATTAAACGGCTCGAACGCTCGATCGCCTTCACCATGTTTTCCGGGCAGAGCTTGCAGACCGAATTCCGGCTTTTGACGAGCATCAGCCATACGAGCCACCCGGTAGGCTGGGAAGAGCTATCCGCGCGCCGGCAAGAGGTGATCGACAAGGCGGTCGGCCTGCTTCAGGAAAACTATCAGTACACGGTGACGCGGCGCGGCGCCGATATGACCGAATACCTATTGTGCGCACCGGTCATGCTGGCGGGCGAAGACGTTCCCGTGCGCAGTTTGCTCGGCAAGCTGGTCCGTACCACCTTGACCGGCAAACGCGGCCCACTGCTGCCCGACGACCTGCCCCGCTTTCCGGTACGCGAATGGCTGGAATTCCTCGCTGGTTTGAACAAGCGCGAAGTGCTCGATCACACCGCGCGCTGCGCGAGCGGTGTCTCACCAACAGCCGCGCCAGCGGCGCCGACGACGGCGCGTTGCGCATGGCCGGCAATTACTCGGCCGTGGCGCTGGCCTGGCACTACCTGTGTGAGTTCGCCGGCATGGATGACGGCGAAAGCGCGTTCTTTCACGACTTGCTCGCCGAGATGAACGGCCACATTGCGGAAACAAGCGCCGACCGCGAGCCGTGGGTGTGGATTCTCGAAACCGTGCTCTCCGAGATCGATGGCGGCAACTACAAACACCCGTACACCTTCGATATGGTCGACGGCGAGTTCTGCATTTTGCTACGCACCGGGCACGTGATGGATCACATCGCTCACACCGGAAGCTTGCGCGACAAGTGGAACGGGCTGCCGGTCAAGTCCGATCGCGTGTTCAAGAAGCAGCTCCAACAGGCCGGCGTCGTGGTAGGCACAAAGGAAGTCGAGCGACGTATTTTCATGCGCCGCGTGCCTTACCTGACCCCGATCTCGCTGCGCCGCCTCGAAGCCTTCGGCCTGCATGTGTCGGTGCGGGAGGATCTGTGCTGAACGCCGCCCACCTCACGAACCCGAGTCGGCGTCCGAGCGGCCGCATAGCTTCGCTTGGTCATTCAGGCCGTCCGAAAGCACGAACGATGAACGAAAGAGGGCTGGCGGGCGGAATCGACCGGCGGCTAGGCACGGACAGCGCACGTGACACGTGGTTTTCAATACCCACCGCGCCTAAGTCATTGATTCTTGTAAAGAGTGCCGCCACGACTTATACGGCGTTTGCCACGAGTTACCGTGTTTTTGCCACGAGTCAGTTTTTGCACCGTCGCCGCAAGCCGTCCTCTTTTTCTCTCTCTAAATTATTGAAAGAAAAGAAGAAAGAAGACTATGAAGCAAAGGAATTCCGAGACACCGGCGCGCCACGAGTTGATCTCGATTTGCCATCAGTTAGAAGGGCTGCCTATTTTTTGGGCCACGAGTTCCACGTGTTGTCCATGCCTGACTCGTGGCATTTGATGGCGTCAGTTTTATTTGAAATCAACGACTTACCGGTGATTCACCTGCCCGCCACGTGTCCACGAGTTGCACTGCGTGTGGTCCGGCTGCGTGGTGCGTGAGGTGAGCCGGATGGATGCTGACTCGAAGACCCTCACGCTGCTGGACGCGGCCTCGCTGCTACACGCTCATCCCGAAACCGTGCGCCTCAAGGCCAAGGCCGGCGAGTTGCCAGGCCGCAAGGTTGGAAAACGCTGGATCTTCTCGCTGGTTGCCCTTCAACGTTATCTGGCGGGAGAATGGATTCCGCGAGTTGTGCAGGGCGATCAGGCTAAGGAAACTCAACCATGTCGCTCTTTAAACGCAGTTCCAGTCGTAACTGGTATTACAAGCTCTACCCGCCGGGAGGCGGACCGGTTCTATTTGGCAGCACTGGCACCGACGACAAAGCCAAAGCGCAGGAATTCCACGACCGCCTGAAAGCGGACTTGTGGGACCAGGCC
The DNA here is from genome assembly GCF_047608185.1 of Caballeronia eucalypticola. Classification (NCBI taxonomy): domain Bacteria; kingdom Pseudomonadati; phylum Pseudomonadota; class Betaproteobacteria; order Burkholderiales; family Burkholderiaceae; genus Caballeronia; species Caballeronia eucalypticola. The sequence continues at coordinate 330,493 of NZ_JBLKRU010000001.1, read as the reverse complement.
AAGCTCGGCCACAAGCCGCGCTACACCTGGAATGAGGCGGTCATACGGTACGTCGCCGACCGTGACGGGATTTCGAGTCTGGAGACGACGAAAACGCATCTGCGCTGGCTCGATCGTCATTTGTCAGGCGTCGAGCTGCGCGCGATTGATCGAGCCATGATTCACACAATCGCGCATGCCAAACGATCCGAGCAGCAAGTGTTGCGCACGCTCAAAGGCGAAAAGCCGCGCGGCAAGACTGTCAGCGCCGGGACGGTTAACCGCGTCATTGGCGTGCTCAACGCGGTGTTGAATGCTGCGGTCGAATGGGAGTGGATTGACCGGGCGCCGGTGGTCAAACGCGCCAAGGTCGCGGCGAAACGGGTGCGATGGCTCACGCCCGAGGAAGCGACCGCGTTGTTGGCGGTGTTGCCAGTGCATTTGGCCGACATGGCTCAGTTCAGCCTGGAAACCGGGCTGCGCCGCTCGAACGTGACGGGCTTGCAGTGGTCGCAGGTGGATCTCGTTCGACGCCTGGCCTGGATTCATCCCGACCAGGCGAAGGCTCGCCGAGCGATCGCGGTGCCGTTGTCGGATTCGGCGGTCACGGTATTGCGCCGGCAAGTGGCGAAAAAGCGCAAGCCAGAATTCACGGCGAGCGTGTTCGTCTATCGCGGTCGGCCGGTGTATCAAACCGTGACCCAGGCTTGGCGCGACGCCTGTGCCAAAGCCGGCATCCGTGATTTCAGGTGGCACGATTTACGCCACACCTGGGCGAGCTGGCATGTGCAACGCGGCACGCCGATGCAGGTAATCAAGGAACTCGGTGGATGGGAAACCTTGGAGATGGTGCAGCGGTACGCGCACCTGTCGGCGGATCACCTGGGGCAATGGGTGCAGTCGATGACCGAGGCGCCCGCGCAGGTGAAGTTAGCGGCGGTTTAGGTGTAATTTAGGTGTAGTTCGGAGGTGGCGGGAGCGGGTGAAATCGCTGGAACCCTTACCAGTATTGGTGCGCCCGGCTGGGATCGAACCAGCAACCCCTGCCTTCGGAGGGCAGTACTCTATCCATTGAGCTACGGGCGCGTATGACCGAGGGCACCGCGTTCCATATACAAAACAATGGAGGCAGGACCGCTGCGAGTCCGAAACAATACCTGTTTTCCGCCGATCCGTCCACCGCAAGGACCAGGCCAACCGATATCCAGATCCTCGACCACGCTCCTTTAAAACACAAAAATCCGGGTTAACACGCGCTGCGACAGGCCTTTGCGGGCACGCCGCCACGTAAACGTTCCGTCTATAATCGACCGTGCTGGTGGAAATCATCACGAACGCCCCAGAAAGTCGTTGTTGCTGTCACGCCGTTGCTGAACCGACGCTGAACCGACTCACAAATAAAAGGGAGACGAGACGAGCATGAGTGAAGCACCCCACGGAGTCCCGATCAAAACGCCCGGCCAACTCATTGCGGCAATAGTCGCCGGGTTCGCCATTCCGATCGTCGTGATCGTACTGCTGGCCGTCTACGTCAACAACACGACACGCACCGGCGCCGGCACCGACTCCCTCTCGGAAGCGGAAGTCGCCGCGCGCGTTGCCCCCGTCGCCCAAGTCGACATACGCGACGCCAACGCCCCCCGCGTGTACAAAACAGGCGAAGAAGTCTTCAAGGCCGTCTGCACGACCTGCCACACGGCCGGCGTAGCGGGCGCACCCAAGTTCGGCAACGCCGGCGACTGGGCTCCCCGCATTGCGGAAGGCTACGACACCCTGCTCCACAACGCGCTCAACGGCAAAGGCGGCATGCCCGCACGCGGCGGCACCAGCCCCGACGACTATAGCGACTTCGAAATCTCCCGAGCAGTCGTCTATATGGCTAACGACGCCGGCGCAAAATTCGCCGAACCCGCCCAACCGGCGCCAGGCGCGGCAGCGGGCGCATCGGCACCGGCGGCAGCACCGGCGAGCGGAGCAGCAGCAGGCGCGGCTTCAACCGACAACGCCCAGGCCGCCGCCGCAGTCGCTGCGCTGGCGAACGTCCCGCAAGCCAGTTCCGGCGCAGCGGCAGGCACGCAAAGCGCGGACGCATCGCAAGCTGGCAAGACGCTCTACACGCAGGTCTGCCAGGCCTGTCACGCGGCCGGCGTGCTCAACGCGCCAAAATACGGCGACAAGGACGCATGGGCCCCACGCCTGAAGGAACCGATGGACACCGTCTATAACTACGCACTGCACGGCAAGGGCGCGATGCCGCCGAAAGGTGGATCGAATGCATCCGATGCCGACGTGAAAGCTGCCGTCGATTACATGGTCGCTGCTGTCAAATAGCCGTTTTCAGCTTTACCTGCGGCCAATTAAAAAACCCTGCGCTAAACAAAACGCAGGGGTTTTTAATGCGTACGTGATCGGCTAAAACCTCAAGCCGGCTTCTGCAGCAACTCCTTCAACCGCGCCATCCGGTCCTTTGGCGACATCGGTGCTTCTTCCTCGGTCGGCGGCGGGGCATCGTCGAGAAGCATTTCCGGGATAAACCGCGACGCCTCGCACACCACCGTCTCGCGCGCCCGCTTGCGCTTCTTGCACCAGTTCACATGAAGACTGCGCTGCGCCCGCGTGATCGCCACATACATCAGCCGCCGCTCTTCCTCGATCCGGCCGGTGTCGACCGGAGCGTCGGCGTCCGCATCGGGATTGCCACGGTGCGGCATGATTCCCTCTTCCACGCCGACCAAAAAGACGTGCGGATACTCAAGGCCCTTCGACGCATGCACCGTCGTCAGCCGCACGGCATCGGGGTTTTCGTCCTTGCCTTCCAGCATCGACATCAGCGCGACGGTCTGGATCAAGCCGAGCAGGTTCTTGCCTTCATCGCCGAAACCATCGGCGTTGTCGTAACCCGTGGCTTCCGAATCCTCGGACGGCTCCGCCTCCGGTTTCGTGCCCTTTTTCTTCAGCCACTCGCAGAATTCCAGCACGTTCTGCCACTTCGATTGCGCCTGACGTTCGTCGTGAGCATCGTAGAGATAGGCCTCGTAATGGATCGCCTCCATCATGTCGTCGAGCACCTGGGTCGCCGGATCGCGTCCCGCCCGGTCGGACAAGCGCTGCATCCACTCGCAGAACGCGCGCAACGGCTCAACCTGCCGCGCCGACAACCGCGCCTCGATTCCGCCCATGAACACGGCTTCAAACAGCGACACCTTCGCCTGACCCGCAAACGAACCCAGCGCCTCGAGCGTGGTATTGCCGACGCCCCGCCGCGGTGTGGTGATCGCGCGGATGAAGGCAGGATCGTCGTCTGGATTCGCGATCAGCCGCAAATACGCGACGATGTCCTTGATCTCGGCTTTATCGAAGAATGACTGGCCGCCCGACAACACGTACGGAATCCGTTCCCGCCGCAATACCTGTTCGAAGATCCGCGCCTGAAAATTGCCACGATACAAAATCGCGTAGTCGCGAAACGCCGCGCGCCGCTCGAATTTATGCGCCGACAGCCGGAACACAACCGATTCCGCTTCGTGCTCTTCATCGTTGCAAGCGGTCACGGTAATGGAGTCGCCCATGCCGTGTTCGGACCAAAGCTTCTTCTCAAACAGCTTGGGATTGTTTGCGATCACGTTGTTGGCGGCCGTCAGGATGCGCACGGTCGACCGGTAGTTCTGCTCCAGCTTCACCACATGCAGCTTCGGGAAATCCTTGCCCAATTGCGCGAGATTTTCCAGCGTCGCGCCGCGCCAACCGTAAATGGCCTGATCGTCGTCGCCCACGGCCGTGAAAGCCGCACGCGGTCCGGCCAGCAGCTTCAGCAGCTCGTACTGGCAAGTATTCGTATCCTGATACTCGTCGATCAGCAGATATCGCAGCCGGTTCTGCCACTTCTCGCGAACCTGCTCGTTCTCAGCGAAAAGCTGCGCGGGCTTCAGGATCAGGTCGTCGAAATCAAGCGCCTGATACGCGTGCAGCGTCGCCACATAGCTCCGAAACACAATGGCGGCCTGCATCTCGTCTTCGTTCGACGCGCTCGCCGACGCCTGATCCGGCGACATCATGCCGTTTTTCCAGAGCGAAATAATCGACTGGACCTTGCGGATCAAGCCTTTATCGGTGGTTCCGAGCTGTTCCTGAACCAAGCCGAAACAATCGCTGGAATCCATGATCGAGAACTGCGGTTTCAGGCCGACGTGCTCCGCCTCCTGCCGCATGATCTGGACGCCAAGCGAGTGAAATGTCGATATGGTCAACTGGTTCACCGGCACCCGGCGGCCTTCCTTGCCGGGCGTGGTGAGCGTCTTCCCTTCGAGCAGCTTGGCTGTGCGCTCGCGCATTTCGAGCGCGGCCTTGTTCGTGAAGGTCAGCGCGGCAATGTGCTTCGGCTCGAAGCCCTTGCCTTCAATCAGATGGGCGATCTTCTGGGTGATCACGCGCGTCTTGCCGCTGCCGGCGCCGGCGAGCACAAGACATGGGCCATCGAGATAGCGCACCGCTTCGGATTGCGCGGCGTTCATACCTGCTGCGGACATCGTTCGGACACTTTGAGATGCGTAAATCAGGCGGACGTTTCGGCTGCCGGAAGTACGCGGTGGTGAGCAAGATGGTGAGCAAAATTGCGCCCTCATGCAGCGAGCGCAAATTCGAGAGCGCGATGTTAACACGGACGAAACCATCCTTTGAAAGCGATGGTTCTGGCCCTTTCGGCCCGTGCCACAATACCGGCATCGCCAAACAACAGGATGCCCGCATGACAGCACTTCTAAAAGTAGGCCTGATGGGATATGGCTTCGCTGGCGAAACGTTTCACGCACCGGTAATCGAACATTGCGGCCGCGCGACCGTGTCGGCCATTGCCACCGGCAAGCCCGAGCGAGCGCAAGCCGATTACCCGAACGCGACGATCGTCGAAGATTTCGGTGCCCTGCTCGCCCTCGATGAACTCGATTGCATCGTCATCGCCACGCCCAACGACACCCATTTCGATCTCGCTAAAAAAGCCCTCGACGCGGGCAAGAACGTCGTGGTCGACAAGCCCGTCACGCTTTCCGGCGCCGACGCAAAAACCCTCATCGATATAGCCGAAAAGCGCGGACTGCTGTTCGCACCGTTCCACAATCGTCGCTGGGATGGCGATTTCATGACGGTGCGCGCGTTGATCGAAAGCGGCCGGCTCGGGCGCGTGACGCACTATGAATCGCATTTCGACCGCTTCCGGCCCAAAGTGCCGCAACGATGGCGCGAGGAAGCATCGCGGGGCGGCGGCTTGTTGTTCGATCTCGGACCGCATCTCATCGACCAGGCTTTGACGCTGTTCGGCCGTCCGCAGACCGTGTATGCCAGCGTCAACGCCCACCGCGATCACGCAACCGCACCGGACTACGTTCATCTGCTGCTGGGCTACGAAGACAAGGAAATCATCCTGCACGCCACCGCGCTGGCCGCGCTGGAACCGCCGCGTTTCGCCATTCACGGCACGCGCGGCAGCTATGTGAAAACGGGTCTGGATGTACAGGAAGACCAGCTCAAAGCTGGTTTGCGTCCCGGCAATCCCGAATTCGGCCGCAATCCGCCCGGCCTGCTTCGCGAAGTCGATGGCGACCACGACTTGCGTCAGGAATTCGCCACCCGCGACGGCGCTTACGCAGAGTTTTATCGAGCGCTGGCGGCATCGGTGCTTGACGGAAAGCCGTTCCCGGTCGCGTCGCAAGATGCCGTCGATGTCATGACCATCATCGATATCGCCATCCGCAGCAACGCCGAAGGCCGCCGACTCGATTTCACGCCGCTCTAATAACAAACGGCCCACGCGCGACTTTCAAACACACAGCGTTACATTTGCGCGCCGCTCCGACGTCAGCCGGAGCGGTGCGCGGACCGTTCTTCTCCAGTCGTTATCGTCTTATCTTAAAAACCAAACGAGGAGAACTTCAATGCTGACGCTTAAAGCAGGTTTTACCCGCGCGCTGATTGGCGTGGCGCTCGCGGGATCGCTGGCGGCGTGTGTCGTCCAACCGACGCGCCAGGTCGATGTCGTCCAGGAAACGCCGGCGCGCCCCGATCCGCACATGGAAGCAGTGCATCGGATGGATCAGGTGAACGGGCGGATCAACGCGTTGTGGCATCACGTCGATCAGCGCGTGGGCCAGGGCTTTTATCCGCCGCCACAGGGCGAGGCTTTCCATCATCGACTGGATGTAGTGCGTCAGGAAGCGCGTGACATGGCTTCGCAGCATGGCGGCGGTTTGTCGGGTGAAGAACAGCACACGCTGAACGGCGAGCTGGACGGTTTGCAGCACGCGATCCAGTAAGTTCTTAATGCGCCGAACGGATGGCTTGCTCTATGGCTGCCGTTCGGCCTGAGGCGCGCCAAGCTCAAAACCCAACACCATCTCCGCTATTTCCACGACCTCCTGCATCGCGGCTTCAACGGCTTCAGCCGATGGCGCCAGCAACAGGTCATCGGCGTAACCCATTGCCAGCGCGAAGATTTGCCGGGCAGCGCGTTCCGGCGATGCGCATCGGAACACCTTCGCCTCCACACCCTTTTCGATAATCCCGCACAGCATCGCTTGCCAGCGGCTGATCTCGCTTAGATACGCTCGCGCCAGTTCTGCGTCGTGCATGGCTTCGTCCCACGCATCGAGCCACAGCCCCCAACCGTCATCCTTGCTGGCGGGCAGGCAGTCGCGGATAAAACCGAGCAACGCGTCGACCGGCGGTTTATCGGACAAACGCGCGCCGGCTTCTTCGAGTTGCTCTTTAGCAAAGTGCACGAACGCCTCACGACGCAACTCGTTCCAGTCGCCGAAGTAGTGATAAATGTGACTGCGCGACAACCCCGCGTGATCGGCGAGATCGCGCGTGGAGACGTCGGCAAAACCTTTCTGACGAAACAATTCCAGGGCGGCCGCAATGATCTGATCTTTGCGTTCGGGCGACGACCGCGACATATTCGATTCCTTTTCTAGCGTGTACAGATTCTGGTTGAGCTTGCGCTTTGAGCGACCGCTCAATTATAATTTGAGCAGTCGCTCAAATTATAACGGCGATTTTACCCAAGGTACGGTCATGTCATTCGTCACATCAGAAGTCCGGATAGTTGAGAGCGAAAAGCTCGGTCAGCAGTCCGCCACATCCACGCTCAAAGCCATTGCCCGCGCTTATCCGGGCAAGCTGGTTTGCACGTTGTCGCTCGTCGCGCTGGAGAACGCGCTGTTGCTCGCGTATCCGTTGTTTGCCGGATTTGCCGTCGACTCGATCATTCGCGGCGATGCCCGCAGCGCGTTGTTCTACGCGGTCATCGTATTGGCGTTCTGGGTAGTCGGCGCCGCTCGACGGGCCGTGGATACGCGCACCTTCACGCGGATTTACGCCGATCTGGCCGTGCCGGTGATCCTGAACCAGCGCCTGCAGAACCAAAGTACGTCGACGGCTGCGGCGCGCGTGGTCTTGGCCCGGGAGTTTGTCGATTTCTTCGAAAAACACGTGCCGACGATGGTCACCGCGTTCGTATCGATCATCGGCGCCGTGGTCATGCTGCTGGCGATCGAGCCCTGGATCGGCGTAGCCAGCCTGGGCGGATTGCTGCTGTGCCTGGCCTTGCTGCCACGCTTTGCACGACGCAACCAGAGCTTGCATCAGCGGCTGAATGACCGGTTGGAGAAGGAGATCGGCCTGGTCGCGAAAGTGGGAACGCTCACGCTGAAACGGCACTATCGCGTGCTGTCCAGGTTGCGGATTCACCTCTCGAACCGTGAAGCCGCGGCGTTTTTGTTCGTCGGCTGCGTAGCGGCGGTGTTGTTTGTCATCGCCATCAGTCAGTTGGCGATGGCGCCCGCGGTCAAGGCGGGGCATGTCTATGCCGTGATGACGTATCTCTGGACCTTTGTCAGCAGCCTCGACGAAGCGCCGTACATAGTCGATCAACTCGCGCGCCTGCGCGATATCGGCAAGCGCGTGGATCCAGGCCTCAGCAAGGATTAACCGCCACCGCTGTTTGACAAGCTGAATTCGGTCGCGTAAATTCGCCGCACGCGTCGGGAGAGCGCGCTGGCTTCGGTTGTTCGCATCGAGAACGACTTGAAACGAAGCAAGCGCCGCCGAAGGGGCACACCCACAAACTCTCAGGCAAAAGGACCGGCCGCGTCGAATTTCCGTCTATGAATCGCGCCTTTAACCAGGCGCCAGAAACGGAAGGTCGAACTCTGGAGAGCGGCATCGGCTGATCAGAATCACCAGTCAGATGCCCACCGAAGGGGCGCGCGTTGGACGCCGGTTGATCGGCGAACGGCGTGCAATCTCTCAGGTACCGAGGACAGAGGGGTCATGTACCGGATCGCTAAGCGGTTTGGGCTTTGCTTTCAAAGCTCGAACCCCGAGCGGGTTCGTCGCATGGCCTTTTTTTGTTTTCGCGCACGCCCGAGGCCCGCTCCATGTCTGATCTTCAACACACGCCCTTGCACGCCACTCACCTTGCGCTCAACGCACGCATGGTCGATTTCGGCGGCTGGGACATGCCCGTCAATTACGGTTCGCAGATCGACGAACACCACGCGGTGCGCACCGACGCCGGCATGTTCGACGTGTCGCACATGCGCGTCGTCGATTTCACCGGCGACAAGGCGCGCGAGTTCTTCAAGCACGCGATCGCCAACAACGTCGACAAACTCACCGTTCCCGGCAAGGCGCTGTATTCGTGCCTGCTGAACCCGGAAGGCGGCGTGATCGATGACCTGATCGTCTATTACTTCGCCGATGACAACTATCGCGTTGTAGTGAACGCCGGCACGGCCGAAAAAGACATTGCGTGGTTCGGCCATCTCAACGCGGAAGGCGGTTTTGGACTGACCATCACGCCGCGCCGCGATTTTTCGATCGTGGCCGTGCAAGGTCCGAACGCCCGCGAAAAAGTCTGGCAAGTACTGCCGGAAACGCGCGACGCCACCGCCGAACTCAAACCTTTCAACGCCGTGCAATTTCCCGCCAGCTCGTTCGGCGACGTGATGCTCGCGCGCACCGGCTACACGGGCGAAGACGGTTTCGAAATCGTCGTGCCTTCCACGCACGTTGAAGCGTTCTGGAACGCATTGATCGCGCAAGGCGTGAAACCCGCCGGCCTCGGCGCACGCGACACGCTGCGTCTCGAAGCGGGCATGAACCTGTACGGCCAGGACATGGACGACACGGTTTCCCCGCTCGACGCAGGTCTCGCGTGGACCGTCGATTTGAACGATGCAAATCGCGCGTTCGTTGGCCGTGCCGCGCTGGAAAAGAACGGCTCGAAAGCGCGCTTTGTCGGCTTGATTCTGCAGAAGGAAAACGGCCGTGCCGGTGGCGTGCTTCGTGCTCACCAAAAAGTCGTCACCGTTGACGGCGAAGGCGAGATCACGAGCGGCACATTCTCGCCAACGATGCAGGAATCCATCGCGTTCGCCCGGTTGCCAGCGAGCGTGAAACCGGGCGACAAAGTGCACGTCGTGATCCGCGACAAACAACTGCCGGCAAGCGTGGTAAAACTGCCTTTCGTGCGCAACGGCAAGGTGTTGGCGGCGCTTTAAACCGCCTGCAATCACCTGCTGAAACAGCCACGCACGTCCCACCCTTAAAGACAACTGGAGCATTCGCATGAGCATCCCGGCCGACCTCAAATACACCGAATCGCACGAATGGGTGCGCACCGAATCCGACGGCACGCTGACCATCGGCATTACGGATCACGCACAGGAAGCACTGGGCGATGTCGTGTTCATCGAATTGCCGCCGGTCGGTAAGACGGTGGCCGCCGGCGACGCCATCGCGGTGATTGAATCGGTGAAAGCAGCATCCGATATCTACGCGCCCGTGTCCGGCGAAATTGTCGGCGCGAACGAAACACTGACCGGCACGCCGGATCAGATCAACGGCACGCCGTACGAAAGCTGGCTCTTCAAGATCAAGCCCGCCGCCGATGCAAACACGGATCGGCTGATCGATGCCGGTGCGTACGGCACGTCGATCGGCGAGTAAATCTTTTAACGACCGTGCGGCGTGCTTGGGCTCGAAAGCAAAACCACGCCGCACCTGCAGGAATTCTCATGAAGCTCGAACACCCGGACCGTCTGATGAACCGCTCATCCTTGTCTCTCGCCGCGCTCGAATGCCACGATGCATTTGCCCAGCGGCACATTGGCCCGGATGCGGCCGACCAGCACGCCATGCTTGAAGCGCTCGGTTTCGCGTCGCGCGCAGCGTTCATCGACGCGGTGATTCCCGAGGCCATCCGGCGCCACGAAACGCTGCCGCTCGGCGCGTTCACGCAGCCGAAAAGCGAAGCGGAAGCGCTGGCGTCGCTGAGGAAACTCGCGGATCAGAACCTGGTGTTCAGGAACTACATTGGGCAAGGTTATTACGGCACGCACACGCCCGCTGTGATCCTGCGTAACGTGCTTGAAAATCCGGCGTGGTACACGGCTTACACGCCGTATCAGCCGGAGATTTCGCAAGGCCGCCTGGAAGCGTTGCTGAACTTCCAGCAGATGATTATCGACCTGACAGGTCTCGCGATTTCGAACGCTTCCTTGCTCGATGAAGCTACCGCCGCCGCCGAAGCCATGACGCTGCTGCAGCGCGCGGGCAAGCCGAAATCGAACCTGTTTTATATCGCTGACGATGTACTGCCGCAGACTATCGAAGTCGTGCGAACGCGCGCGAAACCTGCGGGTATTGAAGTCAAAGTTGGTCCCGCCGCCGAGGCCGCCACGGCCAACGCATTCGGCGTGCTACTGCAATACCCGGGCGCGAATGGCGACGTGCGCGACTATCGCGCTCTGACTGAGGCGGTTCATGCGGCCGGTGGTTTTGTGATCGCCGCCGCCGATCTGCTCGCTCTCACGCTGCTCACGCCGCCGGGCGAATGGGGCGCGGACGTGGCTATCGGTAATACGCAGCGCTTTGGCGTGCCGGTCGGATTCGGTGGTCCACACGCGGCGTACATGGCCGTACGCGATGACTTCAAGCGTCAGATGCCGGGCCGTCTTGTCGGCGTAACCGTCGATGCCCAAGGCAAGCACGCGCTGCGTCTCGCGCTGCAAACGCGTGAACAACATATCCGCCGCGAAAAGGCGACATCGAATGTATGTACGGCGCAGGCGTTGCTCGCGATCATGGCCAGCATGTACGCCGTGTACCACGGGCCGCACGGTCTGAAGACCATCGCGTTGCGCGTGAATCGCGTCGCGTCGATCTTCGCCGCCGGCGTGCAGAAGCTCGGCTATACGCTCGCGAACGAGACGTTCTTCGATACCGTCACCATCGTCAGCGGCGCGAATACCACGGCGCTGCATCAGGCAGCATCGGCGGTACATGTGAACCTGCGGCATATCGATGCAACGCACGTAGGCGTTTCCGTCGATGAAACCACCACGCGCGACGACCTGCTCAAGCTCTTTGCAGTGTTCGCGGAAGTGGTCGGCAAGACGGAGACATTCGATATCGACGCACTCGATGCCGACGCGAAAGTCTCCTTGCCGAAAGCACTCGAACGCACGAGCGATTACCTCACGCATCCGGTATTCAACCGTCATCATTCCGAACACGAAATGCTGCGCTACTTGCGCAGTCTGGCGGACAGGGATCTCGCGCTCGACCGCACGATGATCCCGCTCGGTTCCTGCACGATGAAGCTGAACGCAACGTCCGAAATGCTGCCCGTTACGTGGCCTGAATTCGCGCAGATTCATCCGTTCGCGCCTGCTGAGCAAACCGTCGGTTATCGGACGATGATCGATCAACTCGAGCAAATGCTGGTTGCGTGTACCGGTTACGCGGCGGTATCGCTGCAGCCGAACGCCGGCTCGCAAGGCGAGTACGCCGGCTTGCTCATCATCCACGCGTATCACGAGTCGCGTGGCGAAGGGCATCGGAACATTTGTTTGATTCCGTCGTCGGCGCACGGCACGAACCCGGCATCGGCGCAAATGGCCGGCATGCAGGTCGTGGTCGTTGCGTGCGATGAACAAGGCAACGTCGATATCGCCGACTTGAAGGCGAAGGCCGACAAGCACGCCGCGAACTTGGCGGCAATCATGATCACGTATCCGTCCACGCACGGCGTGTTCGAAGTGAACGTGCGCGAGATCTGCGAGATCGTGCACGCGCACGGCGGGCAGGTGTACGTCGATGGCGCGAACATGAACGCGATGGTCGGTCTCACCGCGCCAGGCCAGTTCGGCGGCGATGTATCGCACCTGAATCTTCACAAGACCTTCTGCATTCCGCATGGCGGCGGCGGACCGGGCGTGGGTCCAGTCGCTGTCGGCGCACATTTGGCCAAGTTCTTGCCGAACCAGCATTCGACCGGTTATCAACGCGATGCGGCTGGCATTGGCGCGGTATCGTCGGCGCCTTACGGCTCGGCTGCTATCCTGCCGATCTCGTGGATGTACATCGCGATGATGGGCGCGCAAGGGCTCACGAACGCTACCGAAAGCGCGATTCTCGCGGCGAACTATGTGGCGAACCGGCTCGCGCCGCATTACCCCGTGCTGTACAGCGGCGCGGGCAGTTTGGTCGCCCACGAGTGCATTCTCGATCTGCGTCCGCTGAAGGAAACCAGCGGCATTTCCGTCGATGACGTCGCCAAGCGCCTGATCGATTACGGTTTCCACGCGCCGACCATGAGCTTCCCGGTGCCGGGCACGCTGATGGTCGAGCCGACGGAATCGGAATCGAAGGAGGAGCTGGATCGGTTTATCGATGCAATGATCGCCATTCGCGACGAAATTCGCGCGGTGGAAGAAGGCAAATCGGATCGCGAAGACAATCCGCTGAAGAACGCGCCGCATACGGCAGCGGTGGTTGTTTCGGATGGCTGGAGCCACGCCTATTCGCGCGAAACGGCGGCGTATCCGCTGACATCGCTGATTGCGCGCAAGTACTGGCCGCCGGTCGGCCGCGCCGACAACGCTTATGGCGATCGCAACCTGTTCTGCTCGTGCATTCCATTGTCCGAGTACGGCGAATAAGCATGCGTTTCGAACTGTCCGCCTTTGCTAAAAGCCGGACAGTTTTGCCGGATTCACACAACACCAGATACCATCTCTCCCGAACCAAGCCAATCAGGGAGTTTTGCATGGCGCGACAGGTGCGAGTGGTGAGTAAAACGTGGCGTGTTCCGGCGATCATCGCGGCCCTTGCAACATCGGCAATCAGTGCGCCAAGCGCGTTTGCCGCAATGAATTTTTGCGCCGCGCCCGCGATGCAAACCAGTGAGCGCACGAACGCCGATCCGGGCGTAAAAGCACTGGTGCAAATGGTGCAGTCGCGGCTGAACGACCAGCCGAAGGCGCGGGCAACGCTTCATACGGAAGGCACCTTGCCCCATCAGGGCATCCGTGACGAAAGCGAAGAAGCGGAAAAGGATCTGGGATTAATGCGCGACGCGGCGCTGGCGTGGCGCGCAACGGGCAACGAAGCGTATTTGCGTCTCGTCGACCGGTTTTTATTCGCGTGGGTCACGACCTATCGGCCGAGTTTTAATCCTATCGATGAAACGAATTTCGAGTCGTTGATCCTTGCCTACGACCTGACGGCGAGCGCATTGCCGGTGAAGACACGCAACGCGTCGAGTGCGTTTATCTCGAAGATGGTGACGGGGTATGTCGCGGATATCGACAAGCAGAAACGGCCGCTGACCGGCACGTATCGGAACAACTGGCAGAGCCATCGGATCAAATTGATTTCGATGGGCGCGTTCACGACCGATGACCGCAAGCTGATCAACGCGGCGCAGCGGCTGTATGTGGAGCATATTGGGGACAACATTGCGCCGGACGGTTCGACCGTCGATTTCGCCGAACGCGACGCGCTGCACTACGTGACCTACGATCTACAGCCGCTGGTCACGGCCGCGCTCGCGGCGCGGCGTCATAACCGCAACTGGCTGACTGAGCGATCACAGTCGGGCGCGACGCTCGCCGCCGCGCTGAACTGGCTCACGCCCTATGCGCTTGGTACGCGCACGCACGAAGAATTTGTTCATTCGAACGTGCCCTTCGATGCCACCCGCCGCGAGGCCGGTTTGCCCGGTTATTCGGGCACGTGGGATCCGAAAAACGCGGCCGAATTGTTTCATCTATCGGCGCGGCTTGACGGGCGTTACGCGCCCATTGCGCTGCGTCTGGCGCCCACGCCGCCGGCCTGGCTCGCAGTTTGTTTGCCGTTGCCGGCGCGCTGATTTTTTAGCAGCACCTTTGCAGGAGCAGTCATGGCAGTCAGCGTTTTCGATCTTTTCAAAATCGGCATCGGTCCGTCGAGTTCGCATACGGTCGGGCCGATGCGCGCCGCCCTGATGTTCGTGCAAGGGCTCGAACGCGATGGTCTGCTGGACGCCACGGCTAGCGTGAAATGCGAGTTGTATGGCTCGCTTGGTGCAACCGGAAAGGGTCACGGTACGGATCGAGGCGTGATGCTCGGCTTGATGGGCGACGCGCCGGATACGGTCGATGCCGGGACCATCAGCACGCGTCTGGAGACCGTGCGCGCGACGAAAAAGCTCATGCTGCTGGGGCGTCACGAGATTCCGTTCGTGCTGAAGGAACACATTGCGTTTCTGCGGCAAGCGCTGGCTGAGCATCCGAACGGCATGAAACTCCACGCCTTCGATGCCAACGGCGTTTCACTGCGCGACTCGACATATTTATCGGTGGGCGGTGGTTTTGTGGTGACGGCGGGGGCATCGAATGTGAAGGTGCTGACCGCGATTGAACAGTTGCCCTACGCGTTCCAATCCGGCGATGAATTGCTCGCGTTGTGCCGTGAAACAGGCAAATCTGTAGCGCAATTAATGTGGGAAAACGAGCGCGTTTGGCGTAGCGAAGAAGAGATTCGTTCGGGCTTGCTACGCATTTGGGAAGTGATGCAATCGTGTGTGAAGCGCGGTTGCGGAATCGATAATCCCGACGCCGATGGTTGCCTGCCTGGTCCGTTTCAGGTTAAGCGGCGAGCGCCGGTTTTGTATCGGGCGCTGGTCGATAAACCCGAGCAGGCGCTGCGCGATCCGCTTTCCATGATCGACTGGATCAACCTGTACGCCATCGCGGTGAACGAGGAGAACGCGGTGGGCGGGCGCGTTGTCACAGCGCCGACGAATGGGGCAGCGGGGATTATTCCGGCCGTGCTGCACTACTACGACCGGTTCATGCCGGGATCGAATGCGCAGGGCGTGATCGACTTCTTGCTGACGGCAGCGGCCATTGGGATTCTGTACAAGATGAACGCGTCGATATCCGGCGCCGAAGTCGGATGCCAAGGCGAAGTGGGCGTTGCATGTTCGATGGCAGCAGCAGGGTTGGCAGCGGTCATGGGCGGGACACCGACGCAAGTTGAAAACGCCGCCGAGATCGGGATGGAACACAACCTCGGGCTGACTTGCGATCCAGTTGGCGGGATGGTGCAGATTCCATGCATCGAACGCAATGCGATGGGATCGATGAAAGCCGTGAACGCTGCACGCATGGCAATGCGCGGGGATGGCAGCCATTACGTGTCGCTTGATTCGGTTATTAAAACCATGATGCAGACCGGCGCCGATATGAAGACCAAGTACAAAGAGACGTCGCGGGGTGGATTGGCGGTGAATATTGTTGAGTGTTGAGCGAATCCGTTTGCCAGGGTTAGCGGTCTGGGTCGACGGCTAACCCCAAAACCAGCACCCAGGGCCCCCCAGCAAAACCCCTCCCTAGCGCCCGCGCCCCGCCCGAGCGTAAGCTATGAAATCCCCTGCCCATTGCCACTAGCGCGAAACCTTCTGGGAGATTTCATCGCATGACATCTGCTGTCCCGTCCGCAAACACCCTTCCGACCACGGGCGCACGCCTGGTCGTCGATGCGCTCCTCACGCACGGCGTCGAACGCGTCTTCTGCGTGCCTGGCGAAAGTTTCCTCGCCATCCTGGATTCCCTCCACGATGAAACCAGCCGCATCCAGACCATCGTGTGCCGCCACGAAGCCGCCGCGGCCAACATGGCTGAAGCGGTAGGCAAGCTGACCGGCCGCCCCGGGGTGGCGCTCGTCACGCGCGGCCCGGGCGCCACGCATGCATCAATCGGCGTCCACACCGCATTCCAGGATTCCACGCCGATGATCCTGCTCATCGGCCAATGCGCACGCGAACACATGGACCGCGAGGCGTTTCAGGAAATCGACTATCGGCGCATGTTCGGACAAATGGCGAAGTGGGTCGCGCAAATCGACGATCCGCGCCGCATTCCCGAATATCTGAGCCATGCGTTCCACATCGCAACCTCCGGACGGCCGGGCCCGGTCGTGCTCGCCTTGCCGGAAGACGTGCTGAGCGACGCATGCGAAGCCGTGCCCGGAGCGCCGCGTTATCAGCGTGTGGCAGCGTCACCCGCGCCTGCGCAGATCGCGCGTTTGCACGAGATGCTCGCGGCATCGAAGAAACCATTTGTCATTGCCGGCGGCAGCGGATGGACGCCCGAAGCCACGGCGGATTTCGCGCGCTTCGTCAAAGCGTGGCAGTTGCCAGTCGGCTGCGCCTTCCGCTTCCAGGACACGCTGAACAATAATCACCCGAACTACGCCGGCGATGTCGGCCTCGGGATCAATCCAGCGCTGGCCGCACGCATCCGCGATGCCGACCTGCTCTTGGTCCTCGGCCCCCGAATGGGCGAATCGACAACCGGCGGTTACACGCTGCTCGACATCCCCAAGACGAAACAAACGCTGATCCACATTCACCAAGGCGCCGAAGAACTGGGGCGCGTGTATTCAGCGGATCTGCCGATCGTTTCAGGCATGCCGGAAATGGTCTCGGCGCTCGTAGCGCTCAAGCCCCCCGCAGCCATTCCGTGGAGCGGCGCGATTGAAGCGGCGCATGACGCGTATCTCGCGTGGCGCAAACCTCGGCCCATGCTCGGCGATGTCCAGCTCGGCGAGATCATGGAGCAACTCAGCGAACATCTTCCCGCCGATGCCATCGTGACGAACGGTGCGGGGAATTACGCGACGTGGTTGCATCGGCACTATGCGTATCGGCACTTCCGGTCGCAGGTCGCGCCGACTAGCGGCGCGATGGGTTACGGCGTGCCTGCGGCCATCGCGGCGAAGTCGTTGTATCCGGAGCGCGTCGTGGTGGCGTTTGCGGGCGATGGATGTTTCATGATGTCGAGCCAGGAATTGGCGACGGCAATGCAGTACAAGCTCGCGGTGATTTTCGTGGTCGTGAACAACCAGCAATACGGCACGATCCGGATGCATCAGGAACGCCACTATCCGAACCGCGTGCACGGCACGGCGCTGACGAACCCCGACTTCACCGCCTACGCGCGTGCATTTGGCGCGCACGGAGAACTCGTGGAATCGACGGCGCAATTCATGCCGGCATTCGAGCGCGCGGTGAAAACGGGATTGCCGTCAGTGATAGAAATAAGGATTCCGCAAGATGCGAGCACCCCGGCGGCAACGTTGGATCAAGTGAGAGAGCAGGGAGAGAAATTGCGGCAAAAATAAACGCCAGCCGCTCACCGTGGCGGCGATGCATATTCGCGAACAAGGGGGTTTCACAAAGACCCGCGCAAAAGCGAACACAATCCAGGAGACGCAAGACCATGGCATCGCAAGCATTCCTGCAGGCACGAGACTTCCTGTTACGTCATCGCGACGACTACGCCACCGCGTACAAAGACTTCGCGTGGCCCGAACTCATGGAGTTCAACTGGGCGCTCGACTGGTTCGATGAATACGCACGCAGCAACCTTGCGCCGGCGCTGTGGGTGGTCGAGGAGAACGGAGACGAGACGAAGCTCTCGTTCGCGGAGTTGTCGGCGAGATCGAATCAGTTGGCCAACTGGCTGAGGCAGCAAGGTGTCGAGCGAGGCGACCGGATCTTGCTGATGCTGCCGAACCAGCCGGCGCTGTGGGAGACCATGCTCGCCGCCATGAAACTCGGCGCCGTCACCATTCCGGCGACCATGTTGCTGACGCCGGCCGACATAGCCGACCGCATGACGCGAGGCGAAGTGAAGCATGTGATCGTGGCATCGAGTGAAACCGCGAAGTTCGATTCCATCGATGCAAACAAAACTCGCATCGCCGTCACTATCCCGCAGAAAGCGACGTTGCCCGAAGGCTGGTTGAATTTCGCCGATGCCTTCAACGAAAGTCCTTCGTTCGAGCCCGAAGGCAGGACGCTCGCGACCGATCCGCTGCTGCTGTATTTCACGAGCGGCACCACTAGCCGTCCGAAGCTGGTGCTGCATAGTCACCAGAGCTACCCGGTGGGGCATCTGTCGACCATGTACTGGATCGGCTTGAAACCTGGCGATGTCCATCTCAACATCAGCTCGCCGGGCTGGGCGAAACACGCGTGGAGTTGCGTCTTCGCCCCGTGGAATGCGGGCGCGACCGTGTTCATCCACAACACGTCACGCTTCAGCGCAAAGGCCACGCTGGAGGCGCTCGTCGAGCACCAGATCACTACGCTGTGCGCGCCGCCGACCGTCTGGCGCATGATGATCCAGGAAGATTTATCGGCGTATAAGGTGCACTTGCGCGAAGTCGTTGGCGCCGGCGAGCCGTTGAATCCGGAGATTATCGAGCGCGTAAAAAAGGCCTGGAACCTCACGTTACGCGATGGTTTCGGCCAGACCGAAACTACCGCGCAAATCGCGAATTCGCCGGGTCAACCGATGAAACCAGGTTCGATGGGCAGGCCATTACCCGGCTACCGGATCACGCTGCTCGATCACGACGACAATCCCGCCCAGGAAGGCGAACTCGCGCTGATCCTCGACCCCAAGCCGCTTGGTTTGATGGACGGCTACGTGGACGATCCGTCGAAGACGCAGGACGCAATGCGCGGCGGGCATTATCGGACGGGCGATGTAGCGTCTATCGATGACGATGGTTACTTCACCTACGTAGGCCGCTCCGACGATGTCTTCAAGGCAGCGGATTACCGCATCAGTCCGTTCGAACTGGAGAGCGTGTTGATCGAACATCCGGCGGTCGGTGAAGCGGCGGTTGTGCCGAGTCCGGATCCGCTGCGGCTATCGGTGCCGAAAGCATTCGTCGCGTTGCGCAACGGTTATGAACCAACCAGGGAAACCGCCGGTGAAATCCTGAAGTTCGCCGCGCAGAAACTCGCCGCTTACAAGCGCATTCGACGCATCGAGTTCTATGAATTGCCGAAGACGATCTCTGGGAAAATTCGTCGCGTAGAACTAAGGAAAACCGAAGAAGCGCGAGGCAGCGACGCACGCCGGGAGAATGAATACTGGGAAGAGGATTTCAGCGCGTAGAAACTTGAACGCGCTGTACTGTCGCCGGAACCGGGGTATCGAGTCAATCCGGGAGTCGACTCGATACCCACGACAAAGTGTGTCGGTCATAAAGCATTCGTGACAGAACATCCGTAGGAAGACACGACTCCATTCGGAAAAGCTGAATTCACATCGAATCTGCGATCAAAATTGGCACCCCCGGTTCTCAAGTGAAATATCCATTGATCGACGACAAGCCGTGTAGCGCTCAACAGCCACATGCTCGTAGGCTTCCGCGAAACAATGGATTCTGTACATGCAAAAGCCCGAACTGGTGTGCCCTGCCGGCAATCTGCCGGCGCTGAAAACCGCGGTCGATCATGGTGCCGACGCCGTCTATATGGGTCTGAAAGACGCCACCAATGCGCGCAATTTCGCCGGCCTGAATTTTGATATCGATACCGCGCGCGAAGGTATCCGCTACGCTCACGCGCGTCATCGCCGGGTTCTGATGGCGATCAATACCTTCCCGCAAGCCGGAGAGGAAAAACGCTGGCACCAAGCCGTGGACATGGCAGCGGATCTTGGCATTGATGCCGTGATCATGGCCGACATGGGCCTGCTTGATTACGCTGCGCGCACGCATCCGCACCTGCGCCGGCACCTGTCTGTCCAGGGCTCGGCGACCAATTACGAAGCCATCAACTTGTGCCGCGACCTGTTCGGCATCGAACGGGTTGTGCTGCCGCGCGTTTTGACGCTGGCGCAAGTCAAACACGTTATTGCCAACACTCCCGTGCAAGTCGAAGTCTTCGGTTTTGGGAGTCTGTGCGTCATGGTGGAAGGCCGCTGCCTGCTGTCGAGCTATGCCACGGGGGAGTCACCCAACACGGCCGGCGTATGCTCGCCGGCTAAAGCCGTGCGCTGGCAGGAAACGGCTAACGGCACGCAGGCGCGCTTGTCGGGCATCTTGATCGACGAATATGGGCAGGACGAGCCGGCCGGCCATCCAACGCTGTGCAAAGGCCGCTTCCAGGTCAACAACGACATCTACTACGCGCTTGAAGAACCCACCAGCCTCAATGTGCTGGAACTGCTGCCCGAACTGCTCCGGATCGGTGTTTCCGCCATTAAGGTGGAAGGGCGGCAACGGAGCCCGGCTTATGTCGGCGAAGTGACGCGCACGCTGCGTGCCGCCATCGATGGAGCAACGGCCGGAGGGCCGCGCTTCCATGTGAAACCGGCATGGCGGCAATCGTTGGGGAAGGTGTCTGAAGGCCAGCAGGCAACATTGGGCGCTTACTCGAGACCGTGGAAATGACAGGAGCACGAACGATGAAACTGACACTGGGTCCATTGCTGTACTTCTGGACGCGCGATGAAGTCATGAAGTTCTATGCCGAAGTCACGTCATGGCCGGTCGATACAGTGTATCTCGGTGAAGTGGTGTGCAGTCGCCGGCGGGAACTGCGCACAGACGACTGGCTCGCCGTTGCCCGTGATCTGCGCGATGCCGGCAAGGAGGTGGTGTTGTCCTGTCAGGCGTTGCTCGAGTCGGAGAACGAACTCAGGGCGCTGCGCCGCTTCACAGAAAACGGCGAATTCATTGTGGAGGCTAACGACCTGGGCGCGGTACGTCTGCTGAACGACAGGCGCTGGGTTGCTGGCACGACGCTGAATATCTATAACGCCACCACACTCGCCTTGTTTGCACGGCAAGGCGCCATGCGCTGGGTTCCGCCGGTGGAAATGGCACAAGACAGGCTGGCGGCCGTCCTCCAGGATGCCCCGCCCGGCATGGAGACCGAAGTGTTCTCATGGGGCCGCCTACCCTTGGCGTTATCGGCACGATGCTTTACCGCTCGCCATTTCAATCTGAAAAAAGACGATTGCGAGTACCGCTGCCTTGAGTTTCCGGATGGTCTCGATCTTAAAACACGTGAAGGTCAGGCATTTTTGACCATCAACGGTATCCAGACTCCGTCGGCCGCTACGCAATCGCTACTTCCGCATTGGGCCGCCATGGCCGCGATGGGCGTCACCGGGATTCGGCTCAGCCCGCAACGGGAGCATACCGGGCGCATTGTCGAGCTCCATCGCGAGTGCATCGCGGGCAAGGCAATCGACTACGCGGAACTGGCTGCGTATGCCCCTATCTCGCTGTGCAACGGTTATTGGCAAGGTCAGCCCGGTATTCAAATGGAGAACGCTGCAAATGTTTGCGTCTAAATTCCCCTCGCCATTACCACTTCTCGCGCGTATCGCGCCGTATCTTCCAAAACGATGCTGGTCGGACGCAATGGCAATCACGCTGGAAATGGCCCGTCGCGCCAACGCGCTTCCCAAGGATCTATCCCTATTGGATGGCAAGACCGTATGCGTTCGCATCGACGATCTCGGCAAGCAGGCGGCAGTTTGCCTTCGTAACGGACGCTTTTGTCCGGCTCGCGCGCATGAAGCCGCCGACGTCAGTTTTCGAGCGTGCGCAGCGGACTATCTGAAACTGCTGCGTCGCGAAGAAGACCCCGACACCCTGTTCTTTCAGCGCAAGTTGCGGATCGAAGGCAATACGGAATTAGGGCTGGCGTTGAAGAACATGCTGGACAGCATAGAGTCCCCTGCCTGGCTCATGAAAGCGATGAGTATTCTCTAGTCTGCGCAAAGCAGAGCGCACAAGGCAAAAACCCCGCAGCGCGGAGCGCATGCGGGGTTTCCTTGAACTAAAGCGGGAAAACTATTACTTCCCACCCACGCTTTGCAGCGTCGTCCACTTGCCATCGACGACCTTGTACAGCGTGATGCCGCCGTTCTTCAAATCGCCCTTCGAGTCATACGCGAGCTGCTTCGACGTCACACCAGCCATGTCGGTTTTAGCAAGCAGCGGCAGATACTTCGCCGGGTCCGTCGAGCTCGCCGTCTTCATTGCCGTGAACATGGCCATTGCGCCGTCGTACGCGTACGGCGAGTACGTTTGCACGTCCTCATTGAAACGCGCCTTGTACTTCGCAACATAAGCCGCGCCACCCGGCATTTCATCGAGCGGCAAACCAGCCAGCGACGCCACCGTGCCGTCGGCTGCATTGCCTGCGATCTTCAGGAACGTATCGGTCTTGACCATTTCGCCCGCCATCAACGGCGCGCGCATGCCCAGCGTCTTCATCTGCTTGACCATCGGGCCGGCTTGCGAATCGGCGCCGCCGTAGTAGACCAGATCCGGATTCAACGACTTGATCTTCGTCAGAATTGCCTTGAAGTCGACGGCCTTGTCGTTAGCGTATTCACGATCCACGATGGTCGCGCCCGATGCCTTCGCAGCCTTCTCGAACTGGTCGGCGAGACCTTGGCCATAAGCCGTGCGGTCATCGACAATCGCAATCTTCTTCATCTTCAGCGTCTTCACCGCGAACTCGCCAGCCACCGAGCCTTGCTGCGTGTCGGAGGTCATCATGCGGAATGCGGTCTTGTAACCTTGCGTCGTATATTCCGGCGCGGTTGCCATCGCGATTTCGGGAATGCCGGCGTTCGCGTAGATGCGCGAAGCGGGGATCGTCGTGCCCGAGTTGAAGTGGCCGAGCATGCCCTTGACGTTGTCGTCAACGAGCTTCTGCGCGACGGTCGTGCCGGTGCGCGGGTCGGCCTGGTCATCGGCGGAATCGAGCACGATGCGAACCGGCTTGCCGCCAATCACGGGCTTCGTTGCGTTGAAATCTTCGACTGCGAGCACCACGCCGTTCTGGAAATCCTTGCCGTAGTGCGCTTGCGCGCCGGTCATCGGGCCGGCGAATCCTACCTTCACGTCTTCAGCAGTTTGCGCCTGAGCTGTTGCAGCAACCGACAGACCTGCGACCAACATTGCTGCTGCCAGCTTCTTCATCGTGTAATCCATAAACTCTCCTGATTCCCATGTAAGTGGCAGCGTGTGCCGGGATCGCCGTGCCTGCTGCCGTTTGTTTGAGCCAACCGCCACGCTGATAACAGCTCAGCCGATCGTCATCAAATTCGCATTGCCGCCCGCGGCCGCCGTGTTCACGCTCACCGAGCGTTCCGTCAGCAACCGTTCGAGCGCGTATTCCTGCTCGCCATCGTGGGCGTCGTCAGCGAAGGCTCCCGCCGGCACGCCCTGCACCGAAACAATCGGTCCCGGGCGTTTCGCGACGTCCTTCACCAACGCCATCAATTCGTCGCTGTCGCCTTCGAACAAGACTGCATCGAAGGCCGCGTCCTGGCTCTTGCGCGTCGATGCATACGGCTTGATCGATGCCGGCAACGCCGCCACGAGTTGTTCGCCCGCCGCGCCGGAAAACAGCGCTTTATTGCCCGTGGCGAGCACAGCGGCGAGTTGCGCGCGAGCGCCGCTTGCCGTCGATGCCACGCAAAGAACCGTTCCGCGTGCGCCGAGCGTGTAGGTGTTGCGCTCGCCGGTCGGGCCGGCCAGCACGGCGGTCGCACCGGCCATCACGTGTTGCAGATGGCCTTCGCAACGTGCCGCCGTTTGCGGATCGCGTTCGGCGATCGCCCAATCGCGAAACGCGGTCAACGCAGCCGGCGTTTCGTTCGCGGCCGTCTGATCCACGATCAACGCGCTTTCCAGCGATTTCGGCAAGCCCGTGGGACGCTTGGCAAGCAGCCGCTGCAAGTACAGCGCGCCACCCGCTTTCGGTCCCGTGCCCGACAACCCTTCGCCGCCGAACGGCTGCACGCCGACCACCGCGCCGATCACGTTGCGGTTCACGTAGATGTTGCCCACGTGAGCGCGGCTGACGACGTGCGCGATGGTTTCATCGATACGCGTATGGATGCCCAGCGTCAGCCCGTAGCCCGTCGCTTTAATTTGGTCGAGCAGTTTATCAAGATGTGCCCGGCGATACCGCACTACGTGAAGTACGGGACCGAAGACCTCGCGCTTCAGCTCATCGATGGAATCAACTTCGATCAGTGTCGGCGGCACGAACGTGCCTTGCGCGCAGCCTTCGGGCATGGGCAATTGCACGACGTTGCGACCCTTCTCGCGCATCGATGCAATATGCGCGTCGATGCTCTGCTTCGCTTCGGCATCGATCACCGGGCCGACATCGGTGGAAAGACGATCGGGATTGCCCATCGCGAGTTGCCGCATGGCGCCGGTCAGCATTTCAAGCGTGCGATCCGCGACGTCGTCCTGCAGGCACAACACGCGCAGCGCGGAGCAACGTTGACCGGCGGAATCGAACGACGATTGCAACACGTCCGCGACCACTTGCTCAGCCAGCGCCGATGAATCGACGATCATCGAATTCTGTCCGCCTGTCTCCGCGATCAGCGGAATCGGCCGGCCATCCGGATCGAGCCGTTCCGACAACGTCTTGTTGATCAAACGTGCGACTTCCGTGGAACCGGTGAACATCACGGCACGCGTGCGCGGATCGGCGACCAGCGCCGCGCCCACGGTTTCACCATTGCCCGGCAGCAGTTGGACCGCGCCCGGCGGCACGCCGGCCTCGCGCAGGATGCGCACCGCTTGCGCCGCGATCAACGGCGTTTGTTCAGCCGGCTTCGCGAGCACCGTATTACCAGCAGCGAGCGCGGCCGCCACTTGTCCCATGAAGATCGCGAGCGGGAAGTTCCACGGGCTGATGCAGACCACGGGGCCGAGCGGACGATGGGTATCGTTGGAAAACTCGCTGCGGATTTGCGCCGAGTAATAACGCAAAAAGTCGATAGCCTCGCGAATCTCCGAGACCGCATTCGCCAGCGATTTCCCTGCTTCGCGCACGACGAGACCCATCAGCGTATGCATCTGAGCTTCGAGCAGATCGGCTGCGCGGGCGAGGCAATCGGCGCGTTCATCGACAGGTGTCGATTGCCAGATCGGCGCGGCGGCGACGGCGTTACTCAGCGCGAGGGAAACTTGCTCAGACGTTGCCTCAACCACGGTTCCAACCAGATCGCGCAAGTCGGCGGGATTGCGAACGTCGCGGGCGACGCCGTCCACTACATCGGCGGACTCCAGCATCGGCGCCGCGCGCCATGGATGATTCGCGCTCGCGAGCAACGCCGACGACAACGACGCCAGCCGATGCTCATTCGACAAATCGAAGCCCATCGAATTGAGGCGCTCGCTGCCGAACAACTGACGCGGCAGCGCGATCTTGGCATGAGGCAAACCGAGCGGCGTGAGCTTGGACGCTTCGTCGATAGGGTCCTGCACGAGGTCGCTGACCGGAATGGTTTTATCCGCGATCCGATTCACAAACGACGTGTTCGCGCCGTTCTCAAGCAAGCGCCGCACGAGATACGCGAGCAGCGTTTCGTGCGTGCCGACAGGCGCATACACGCGACACGGCCGGTTGAGTTTGTCGCGGCCGGTGACTTCTTCGTACAGCGGTTCGCCCATGCCGTGCAGGCACTGGAACTCGTACTGGCCGGGATAATAGTTCCCACCGGCGAGATGATAGATAGCCGACAACGTGAACGCATTATGCGTGGCGAATTGCGGGTAGACGGCATCGGGCGCGCCAAGCAATTTCTTCGCGCAGGCCACGTACGAGATGTCCGTATAAATCTTGCGCGTATAGACCGGATAACCTTCGAGGCCATCGACTTGCGCGCGCTTGATTTCCGAGTCCCAGTAAGCGCCCTTCACCAAGCGAACCATGATCCGATGCCGGCTGCGACGCGCCAGATCGATCAAATAATCGATAACAAACGGGCAGCGCTTTTGATACGCCTGCACCACGAAACCAATACCGTTCCAGCCCGCCAGTTCGGGATCGAAGCACAGCGCTTCGAGCAGATCGAGCGAAATTTCCAGCCGATCGGCTTCTTCCGCATCGATGTTCAAGCCGATGTCGTAACGGCGCGCGAGCAAGGCCAGCGCTTTCACGCGCGGCAGCAACTCGGTCATCGTGCGTTCTTGCTGCGAGCGCGAATATCGCGGATGCAACGCGGACAGCTTGATCGAAATCCCCGGGCCTTCATAAATGCCGCGAGATCCGGCAGCTTTACCGATCGCGTGAATCGCCTGCTCGTACGACGCGTAATAGCGAACCGCATCTTCTTCGGTCGTCGCGGCTTCACCTAGCATGTCGTAGGAATAGCGGAAACCGCGCGCTTCGAACTTGCGGCTGTTCGCCAGCGCTTCCGAAATCGTCTCGCCCGTGACGAATTGCTCACCCATCAAGCGCATGGCCATATCGACGCCCTTGCGGATCAGCGGTTCACCGCCGCGCCCGATCAAACGCGTCAACGCCGATGACAACCCGGCCTCGCTATTCGTCGTCACCAGTTTGCCGGTGATCATCAGGCCCCACGTCGCCGCGTTCACGAACAGCGACGGCGCTTGGCCCATGTGCGAGCGCCAGTCGCCCTTGCTGACTTTGTCGCGGATCAGCGCGTCGCGCGTGGCGCGATCGGGAATGCGCAGCAAGGCTTCAGCGAGACACATCAGCGCGACGCCTTCCTGGCTGGACAGCGAAAACTCGTGGATCAGGCCTTCGACGCCGCCGCCCGTTTGTTTCTTGCGCAGTGCTTCAACCAGCTTCGTCGCCATGGCATTCGTTTCGGCAGCGACGCTCGCCGGCAACCGGGCTTGACCGATCAGGAACGGCACGCATTCCGGCTCAGGGCGTCGGTACGCCGCCGTGATCGCGGCGCGCAGTACGGATTGCGGTTGCACGTTCTGGGCAAAATCGAGGAAGGGATGCGGCGCACCGTCCTCTTCGGAATCGGCGTGCACGGAGGATTCGAGCGCGTCGGCCGAACCGATTGCACCGGACAGTTCAGGTGGCAACTGTCCATGTTCGATGCGTTCGAGATACGCGAAGATGGCTTGCTTGATAAGCCAGTGCGGGGTCCGCTCGAGCCGCGTAGCGGCGTCTCTCAGGCGGGTGCGCAGCAGATCGTCGACTTTGACGCCCAGGGTGGTGCTCGCCATATATCCTTCCTTGCCGGAATCGGAGCCGGCGATAGCTTGAAAAGTGGCCGAATCGTAACCCGCTCATAAAAAAGGTGCAACCAACATTTCGAGACGGGTTGCACCTTTCAAAAAATCCTTTTGGAACAAGGGATTAGGGGTAATTGAATATGGCCGTTTGGGCTGGACGCGTTCTAGCATTCCGCGTTCGATAATTTTTCTTCGGTCACCCCTAATTAATCGCTGCCGGGTGCCGATAAGAACGGGTACGGCCATAGAGCGACAAAAAATTCGCCAGCCGTCCTACTAATTAGCCAAGCGGTTTCGGGGAGAAGGACATGAGCAGCTGGACGATTTTTTGCAGCATCTGGGCGATGAGCGCAATGTGCGTGGTGTTTTTCATCCGTGGCGCGCATCCGCATGTCGAGCGGCCAGTGCGTGACCGCGATAGCGTCAATGACATGACGGTTGGCGGCCTGACGGTTGCACGCGTGCAAGGCGCGGACCGCGGCAATAGCTGAACGGCTGAGAAGGCTAAGGCCTGGATTGAACCACCGGCCTTAAATATCGAGTGGATCGACTTCGACGTTCCATCGGATCACACCCTTCACCTTGAGACTGCGTAATGCCGGCTGCCACGCCCGCAACGCATTCTGCAACACGGCCCGCGACGCACATTCGAGCAACAACTGCGCGCGGTGCACGTTAAACACCTTCACGATAGTCAGCGGCACCGCGTCGTACACGGTCACGCGTTCGGCCCCGGCCAGCGCGGCGAACCCGGCTGCCGCAGCGCCCAGAAAGTCCAGCGCGGCTTCGAGCGTGCGCCCTTCGGCGCGAAGCATCGCTTGATAAACGAACGGCGGCAAATGCGCATCGCGGCGCTCGGCCAGCGTGGAATTGGCAAACCCGACGTAATCGTGCCGGGCCAGCGCGTGATAAAGCGCGTGCCGCGCGTAACGCGTCTGGATCATCACTTCGCCCGGCAAGCCGGCGCGCCCAGCTCGACCGCTCACCTGCATCAACTGGGCAAAAAGGCGCTCGCTCGCCCGGAAATCGTGGGAAAAAAGCGCGGTATCGGCGTTAAGCACGCCGACCAGCGTCACGCGCTGGAAGTCGTGGCCCTTCGCGATCATCTGCGTGCCGACGAGGATATCGACCTCGCCCGCGTGGACATCGGAGAAAAGCGCTTGTGCGCTGCCCTTGCGCCGCGTGCTGTCGGCATCGATACGTAACACCCGCGCGCCCGGCACCGCCGTCGCGAGCGTTTCTTCCACGCGCTGCGTGCCGCGGCCCATCGGCGCGATATCCACGTTGCCGCAGTCCGGACAGGACTTGGGAATCCGCGATTCCCAGCCGCAATGGTGGCAACGCAGCGCGCGTTCGGGCTTGTGCAGCACGACGTACGCGCTGCATCGCGGGCAACCAGCGACCCAGCCGCAGGCGTCGCACGAAAGGATAGGGGCGTAGCCGCGCCGGTTGAGGAACACGAGGCTTTGCTCGCCGCGTTCGAGGCGCGTTTTCATCGCGGCAATGAGCGGCCCCGACAAGCCTTCCACCGACGCCCGTCCGCGCTGCCGCTCCTCTTCCAGGTCAATCAGCCGGACGCTCGGCAGAACCGCCGTTGCCACGGCGCGCCGCGTGAGCGTCAGCTTGGTGTATCGGCCCTGCTCGGCTTGCCACCAGCTTTCCAGCGATGGCGTCGCCGACCCCAGCACCACCGGAATCCCCAGCTTGTTCGCCCGATAAACCGCCAGATCACGCGCCGAATAGCGCAAGCCTTCCTGCTGCTTGTAGGCGGGATCGTGTTCTTCATCGACCACGATCAGCGACAGCTTCGGCAACGACGCCAAAATCGCGAGCCGCGTTCCCAGCACGAGCCGCGCTCGGCCCGTATGCGCCGCGAGCCAGTTCCGGGCGCGCTCGCCTTCGGCCAGCCCGCTATGCATCGTCACGATGGCGCCTTCCGGCAACGCAGCGAACCGCGTGCGAAACGCGGCTTCGAATTGGGGCGTGAGGTTGATTTCCGGCACGAGCACGAGCGCTTGGGCGTCGGGACGCGAACCGAGCAAATGCGCCAGCGCGTGGAGATAAACCTCCGTTTTCCCGCTGCCGGTCACGCCATGCAGCAGGAACGCGGCGAAACCTTCCGCGCCGGTGATGGCATTGACGGCATCGGCTTGCTCGGCGGTCAATCGCGGCAAAAGCACGTCGGTTGCGTGCAGCGCGCCCTTTTCGACCGCAGGCGCGAGCCCGATCTCCGGCTCCGGCACATCGCCGGTTTCCAACGATACCCATCCGCGCGTTTGCCATTCATCGAGCGTCGCACGCGCTTTAGGATGCAGCGCGCGCGCCTCGGCAGCAGGCAACGTGGGATTGGCGGCGAGGGCATCGGCGAGACGGCGCAAGGCGGTGGCGCGCGGCGGCAACGCGTCGGGCAAACTTGCGCGCCCTTCCGGCATCAGCCGATACCGCTCCTCGGGCGCGAGCAACTTCGCCCAGCGCGAGGCGTCGCGCAGAACCTGCGGTAACGCGGGCAGCGCCACTTCGCCCAAACCGCGCTGGTAATACTCGGCGGCGAACAACGTCAGCGCGCGCCATTCATCGGCGAGCGGCGCGAGCGTGCTGCAAATGGCCGCTACGTCGCGCAACTTGTCCACAGGGACATCGGAATGATCCGTGACCTCGCAAATCAGGCCGACGGCGTCGCGACGTCCGAAGGGAATTCGTACCAGCATGCCGGGCAACGGCGTGGGCGCCAGATCGTATCGATAGTCGAAAAGCGTCTGGAGTGGATGGTCCAGCGCGACCCGGACGAAGATGCTCAATTGACGCACCCGCCGCAGGCCACGCCAGCGCGGTCGCTCCACCTGACCATGGGACTGTGTGGGGCAAAGTTAAAGTGAAACATCACAATCGACGCTAAGCTGCGGATTATTTTTGAGATTTCGAAGCTTTCCACAGGCCTGTGGATAACTTTGTTGAGAACTTTGATTGACAGGGACAAAAAGTGGCGATCTCGCTCGTTGTGTGCGGTAGCCCACATTTCGGGTTGGTCTCAAATTTCTCTTATTAATCATGTATTTGAAGACACCAAACATGCCTTCTTAAGGGCACTTAGGTCTGATTTGAAGATGGCGCGCCGCAACGTACAAAATGTGCATAAGTCAACTCTTGACATTGGCGGAACGGCCAATCTACGGGCATTTCGCGGCACTTTTGTCTAATCAGTCAAACGTTTGACGTAAGCTTTTCATGACGCATCGCAGCAATCTTTTTTGACAAACTTCAGTTCTTTGAACGAATGGCGCGACTATGCCGATGCACTTCATCAACGAGCTCCGCCACGTTCTCGGGACGCGTGAATTGCGAAATCCCGTGACCGAGGTTGAAGACATGGCCGGGAAAGTTACCGAAGCTATCGAGCACCGCGCGTGCCTCGGTGCGGATCACGGCCGGCGACGCAAACAGCACCGATGGATCGATGTTGCCCTGGAGCGCCACCCGATCGCCCACTTTTTCGCGCGCCTGGCGCAGGTTCACGGTCCAGTCGAGTCCGACCGCGTCCACGCCAATGGCCGCAATCTGTTCCAGCCACAAACCGCCGCCCTTCGTGAACGTGATGACCGGCACTTTGACGCCGTCGTGCTCGCGCTTCAATCCCGCGACGACCTTCGCGATGTAGTCGAGCGAGAAGCGCTGATACGCGCCGTCAGCCAGAGCGCCGCCCCAGGTATCGAAGATCATCACGGCTTGCGCGCCCGCTTCGATCTGCGCATTCAGATAAGCGACAACCGCTTGCGCGTTGATATCGAGGATCCGATGCATCAGGTCCGGCCGCGTGTAGGCCATGGCCTTGACCATATGGTGATCGGGCGATCCAGCGCCTTCGACCATGTAGCACGCGAGCGTCCACGGGCTGCCTGAGAAGCCGATCAGCGGCACTTTCTGGCGGCCTTGGGCGTCAGTCAGCGCGCGGCGGATTTGCGATACCGCCTCGGTCACGTAACCCAGCGTGGCGTCGATATCCGGCACACGCAGCTTCGCGACGTCCTCTTCCGTGCGCACCGTGCGTTCGAATCGCGGACCTTCGCCCTGGACGAAAGTCAGGCCGAGGCCCATTGCATCGGGGATGGTCAGGATGTCCGAGAACAGGATGGCGGCATCGAGCGGGAAACGTTCCAACGGCTGGAGCGTGACTTCCGTTGCGTAATCCGGATTGGTCGCCAAGCCCATGAAACTGCCGGCGCGCGAACGCGTGGCGTTGTATTCGGGCAGGTAACGCCCCGCCTGACGCATCAGCCAGATCGGCGTGTAGTCGGTCGGCTGGCGCTGCAGCGCGCGCAGGAAGGTGTCGTTCAGGAGTGTGGAAGGCACGTGTCTTGGAGCGTAGGCAAAAGGGCATTCTACCGGACAGGGGTTTGCGTTCGTACTCGGCGATTCGGGATTTGCGGCAGGTGCCAACGATGATTCCCTTCGATATCATCGGCGGCTGAAATAATCTTTCCGGGAGTGTCGATGAAAATTCTTGCCTCTGGTTGCGGTGTCTTTCGCACGGGCGTTTGTGCCCTGCTACTCGGCCTCGGCCTCGGCTTTGGCTTTGGCTTTGGCTTTGTCATCAGCGCGCAGGCGCAGACCATGCAAGCCGGCAGCATCACCGCGGCTCCCAGCGCGAAGTTGCCCGCCAGCGCGCCAGCGGCCCCGCTCGCCTCATCGAGACTCGACGAAATCCTCGCACGCGGCACGCTGCGTATCTGCACGACGGGCGACTACAAACCGTACTCGTTCCTGAAGCCGGACGGCCAGTTCGAAGGCATCGACATTGACGCCGCGCAAAACCTCGCCCAGTCGATGAACGTCAAGGCCGAGTTCATCAAGACGTCGTGGTCAAACCTGATGACCGATTTCGTCGCGAAATGCGACATCGCGGTCGGCGGGGTGTCGACCTCGCTCGAACGCCAGAAACGCGCGTTCTTCACCCAGCCCTATATGGTCGACGGCAAGACGCCCATCGTCCGTTGCGCAGATGTCGATAAATATCAGACCGTCGCGCAAATCGATCAACCGGGCGTACGCACCATCGTGAATCCGGGTGGCACGAACGAGAAATTCGCGAAGCAGTTCTTCACGCATTCGCAATTGATCGAGTACCCCGACAACGTGACCATCTTCAAGCAAATCCTCGATGGCCAAGCCGACGTGATGGTCACCGATGCCTCCGAAACCCTGCTTCAGCAAAAGCTGAATCCAGGCTTGTGCTCGGTTCATCTGGACAAACCGTTCCAGTTCGGGGAAAAGGCGTATCTGCTGCCGCGCGGCGATGTGGTCTTCCAGCAATACGTCGATCAATGGCTGCACCTGTCGCGCTCGACGGGCGAATTTCAGGCCGTACTCGATAAATGGCTGAAATAAATAAAAAGGCGGCCGAAGTGAGGCCGCCTTTTTGCACAACTTTTCGCACAACGCTAACGCGCCTGTTACATGTGGCGAATTGACAATCCTACGTAAACCTTACGTAAGCCAATGGCGCTCGACATCGAAAAGTCAACGCTGTGCATGTAACAGTTCACCGAAGCGTTCCGACGTTTTTTTCATCCATGCCGCCGCCGCTTTCGAATGCGCCTGAATCCGCCCGAACCCGTGCGTCATGTCGTGCGCGTTAATGACCTCGGTGCGGCCGCCATTCGCTTCCAGAAAACGCGCCATTTCGTGAGCGTCGTCGTAAAGCGGATCGTAGGCAGCAGCAACGATCAATGCCCGCGCCGGCGTCCGATCGTAGGATTGCGCGAGCGGGAAAGCGCGCACGTCGTCGTCGGCAGGCGGTTCGGCCGTCAGGAATTGAGCCCAGTAAAAACGCATTTCTTCGGTGGTCAGGCCCGGCCCTTCCGCGTTGGCCGTAAAACTGCCGCCCTCGAAGCGGCAGCGCGCCACGGGATAAATCAACAATTGCGCTGTCACCAGACCCGCCACGCGATCATTCGCAGCCCGCGCAGCCACGGCGGCAAGGTGGCCGCCCGCGCTGTCGCCCGCCACGCCTAGCCGATCGGTCGCGAAGCCAAGGCGCGAACGATGTTCGGCGAGCCACAGGAGTGCATCGAGTGCATCGTCGACTGGCGCGGGGAAGGGATGCTCCGGCGCCATGCGGTAATCCACGCTCACGACCGCGCTTTGCGAGTCCTGGGCGAATTGCGCGACCATCAGGTCGTGGGTGTCCAGGTCCCCGACCACCCAGCCGCCTCCGTGAAAATAGACCACGAGAGGCAGCGGCTTCCTGGCCCCTGCCGGCCGATAAACCCGCGCCCGCAGCGCGCGTCCTTGAAGCGGCAAGAGCGTGTTCTCAACGTCGACGCTCGTTGGCCGCGGCCCCGCAAACTCACGCGCGACATCCTGAAACCGGCGCCGCACGGTCAATGGATCGGCATCGGGCGGCAGAAGGGGGAAGGCTGCGGCAACCTTGGCGTAATAGGCGAGAAGGTCTGCGTCGATGGTCATGCGAATGTCTCCAGTGCAATTTGTCGACCAGTTGGGTCGACGAATTTTGATTGTCCTTAAAATGTACGACTCGCGCTTGGCAGCGCAAGCATTTCTAAAATGGGCCGAATATCGACTTGTAAATCACCATAATCGACAAAATTTGGACAGAATAAACGCTGAGCCTTGCGCATCAAGGGTTACAACCTGAAACACTTTGTTACGGTGATGCCCCGATTATTCGCCCACAATCACTTCAACGGTCTCAACACGGATGTGATCGGGTGCAGCGTTGGTCAACTACAACGTCAAGTTGCATTCGACGGTCGGCATGTGCGCCGAATCCCCGCTTCAGGGACATGTTTGTTGGGGTCGTTAGCCGGTGAAATTTTACTGGCTGGTCCCACCCTTGGTCTCCTCGCGCTAACCCCGTAGCGTGTGGTTTTTAGCGGGCTCCAGGCCCGCTTTTTTTTCGCCTGGACAAACGTTTGCGTAAAAACTTAAATGGCTACCGCGATTATCTCAGGCAGCCGTTTTCATTTGTAGATCCAAGTGCTTGCCGGATACTTACGCCGTTTTAGCCTCCGATAGCTGCAACTCCTCAATCATCTTCGCCCGCATGATGAACTTCTGGACCTTGCCGGTAACTGTCATCGGCAATTCATCCACAAAGCGGATATGCCGTGGAATCTTGTAGCGCGCTATCTGTCCCTGACAGAATCCGCGAATGTCATCCGCGCTCGCATGCTCACCTGGACGCAGAACAATCCATGCGCATACTTCTTCGCCGTATTTAATATCGGGTACACCGAATACCTGGGCCGATTGAATCTTTGGATGCCGGAACAGGAACTCCTCGATCTCGCGCGGATAAATGTTTTCGCCGCCGCGAATCAGCATGTCTTTTAATCGTCCGACGATATTGCAATAACCGTCGGCATCGAGGGTGGCCAGATCGCCGGTATGCATCCAGCCGTCGATAATCGCTTCGCGTGTTTTTTCTTCGTCGCCCCAATATCCTTTCATTACCGAATATCCGCGCGTGCAAAGCTCGCCCGTTTCGCCAACCGGGACAATTTCGCCGAGTGGATCGACCAGCTTTACCTCGAGATGCGGCTGGATTTGACCGACCGTCGTGGTGCGTTTATCGAGGGGATCGGTGGTCGAGCTTTGGAACGACACGGGACTCGTTTCCGTCATTCCGTACGCGATCGTGATTTCGCGCAAGTGCATCTGCGAAACCACCTTCTTCATCGTTTCGATAGGGCACGGCGAACCCGCCATGATGCCGGTGCGCAGCCGGCTCAGGTCGTATTTATCGAAGTTCGGGAGATCGAGTTCCGCGATGAACATTGTCGGCACGCCGTGCAACGCGGTGCAGCGTTCTTCATCGACTGCAGCGAGCGTCGCGGCGGGATCGAACGCTTCGCCGGGGAATACCATGGCCGCGCCCACCGATATGCAAGCGAGAACCGCCAGCACCATGCCGAAGCAGTGATATAGCGGCACGGGAATGCACAGCGAGTCCTGCTCGGTGAGCAACATCGAGTGCGCGATGTAACGGCCGTTGTTCACCACGTTGTGATGAGTAAGCGTGGCGCCCTTGGGGTTGCCGGTGGTGCCGCTCGTGAACTGGATATTGATCGGATCGTGGTGTGTGAGCGTCGACTCCAGCGCATCGAGTTGTGCTGTGTTGAGCGCATCGCGGCCGCGCGACATGACGTCGGGGAAACGCAGCATGCCGGGCGTCGCGCCCTCGCCCATCCGGATCACGGCTTTTAAATCGGGAAAGCGCGCCGCGTTGAGCGCGCCCGGTTCGGCGGTGGCAAGCTCCGGCGCTAACGCTTGCAGCATCTCCAGATACTTCGATGTCTTGAACTGTTCCGCTGCGATCAGCGCTTTGCAGCCGACCTTGTTCAACGCGTACTCGAGCTCCGCCAGCCGATACGCCGGGTTGATGTTCACCAGGATCGCGCCAATCCGCGCGGTGGCAAATTGCGTCAGCAACCACTCGGCGCGATTCGGCGACCAAATGCCCACGCGGTCGCCGGCGGCAACGCCAAGCATGAGCAAACCGGACGCGAGGACATCGACTTCATCGGCGAACTGCCGCCAGGTCCAACGGATGCTTTGCTCGCGGAAGATCACCGCGGGACGGTCGGGAAATTTCGCGGTCGTATCGCGGAGAAAGCGAGACACGCTGGCATCGCTCAGCGGCATATCCGTCGAGCCGCGAACGTACGACACACCGTCGCGTGGTTCGATCTGCGGCCCGGTATGGATCGGTTGGGTAGGCATATCGAAGAGCTCCTCCGTGGGACGGCGCAATGAGACAACGATGAAGCGCCATGAAAGCGATTCGGAAGCCTGATTGTGCATCGCCAGGGAGCGCTAGGGCATTGAGTGTTACCCGCAAAACCGCGAGGATCAACGCATGTTCGTTGTGCAGTTTTGCGCGCAAGCGCCCAGGTCATGGGCGCTTGCATCGCGGTCCTGAACACCCATAAAAAAAGCAGCCCGAAGGCTGCTTTTTCATCTCGCCAGACTCGCGAAACGCTTAGTGATTACCGCGCAGCTTCCGCAGCCGCTGAATCGCCGCGATCTGAGCCGTCGCGTACGCCAACTCCGCTTGCGCGGTCGCGTACTCGAGGTTCGAACCCGTGTTCTGCAACGCCTCTTCAGCGCGCTTCTTCGCTTCGAGCGCCTTCGCTTCGTCGAGATCCTGACCACGGATCGCGGTATCGGCAAGAACCGTCACCACGCCCGGTTGAATCTCGAGAATCCCGCCTGCAACGAACACGAACTCTTCGTCGCCGTTCTCCGCTTCGATACGCACAGCACCCGGACGAATCCGCGTGATGAGCGGCGTGTGACCCGGCAAAATGCCGAGTTCACCCGCTTCGCCCGGCAATGCGACGAACTTCGCCCGGCCCGAGAAGATCTGCTCTTCCGCGCTGACGACGTCTACTTGAATAGTTGCCATATCGACTCCAATAGGGCGCGGTTTCTACAACTTCCGCGCCCGGCCATCCTTATTGAATCTTCTTGGCCTTTTCGAAGGCTTCGTCGATCGTGCCGACCATGTAGAACGCCTGCTCCGGCAGATGATCGCATTCGCCTTCCACGATCATCTTGAAGCCGCGGATGGTTTCCTTTAGCGGCACGTACTTGCCCGGCGAGCCCGTGAAGACTTCCGCGACGTGGAACGGCTGCGACAGGAAACGCTGGATCTTACGAGCGCGCGCAACGGCGAGCTTGTCTTCCGGCGCGAGTTCGTCCATGCCCAGAATCGCGATAATGTCGCGCAATTCCTTGTAGCGCTGCAGCGTTTGCTGCACGCCGCGCGTGATGGCGTAGTGCTCTTCGCCAATCACGTTCGGGTCGATCTGACGCGAGGTCGAATCGAGCGGGTCCACAGCCGGATAAATACCCAACGAAGCAATGTCACGCGACAACACGACGGTTGCGTCCAGGTGACCAAACGTGGTCGCCGGCGACGGGTCGGTCAAGTCATCGGCAGGAACGTACACGGCTTGCACTGACGTGATCGAACCGGTTTTCGTCGACGTGATCCGTTCTTGCAGACGGCCCATTTCTTCAGCCAGCGTGGGCTGATAGCCCACTGCCGACGGCATACGTCCCAGCAGAGCCGACACTTCCGTACCAGCCAGCGTGAAACGGTAGATGTTGTCCACGAAGAACAGCACGTCCAGACCTTCGTCGCGGAAATGCTCGGCCATCGTCAGGCCGGTCAGCGCTACGCGCAGACGGTTGCCCGGCGGCTCGTTCATCTGGCCGTACACCAGCGCGACCTTGTCCAGAACGTTCGAATCCTTCATTTCATGATAGAAGTCGTTCCCTTCGCGGGTACGCTCGCCAACACCGGCGAACACGGAATAACCACCGTGCTCTTTAGCGATGTTGTTGATCAGTTCCATCATGTTCACGGTCTTGCCCACACCGGCGCCACCGAACAGACCAACCTTACCGCCCTTGGCGAACGGGCAGATCAAGTCAATCACCTTGATGCCGGTTTCGAGCAGTTCGGTCGACGGCGACAGATCTTCGAACTTCGGCGCCTTCTGGTGAATCCCGCGCGTCACGTCCGAGTTGATCGGGCCGGCTTCGTCGATAGGACGACCCAGCACGTCCATGATCCGGCCAAGCGTCGGCTTGCCGACGGGCACGCTGATCGGCTTACCCGTGTTCTTCACGACCGTACCGCGCCGCAATCCATCCGATGCACCCAGGCAAATGGTACGGACCACGCCGTCGCCCAGCTGTTGCTGAACTTCGAGCGTCAGTTCCGACCCTTCCAAAACGAGCGCGTCGTAGATTTTCGGCATGTCGGAACGCGGGAATTCCACGTCGATAACCGCGCCGATGCACTGTACGATCTTGCCTTCTACCAAAGCAGTAGTACTCATCGCATTTCCTTTAGATACTTGAATTCTTCACTCGCGCGACAGGCGCAGTTCGATTCGACACCCGCGATCAACCGACCGCTGCAGCGCCACCGACGATTTCTGACAATTCCTTCGTAATCGCTGCTTGCCGGCTCTTGTTGTACACGAGCTGCAATTCACCGATCACGGTCTTCGCGTTATCCGACGCGGCCTTCATGGCGACCATGCGAGCCGATTGCTCCGATGCCATGTTTTCCGCCACTGCCTGATACACAAGCGCTTCGACATACCGCACGAGCAATTCGTCGACAACGGTCTGCGCATCCGGCTCGTAGATGTAATCCCACGATGTCTTCGGCGTGACCGGTTCGCTGTCTTTATCGAGGCCGTCCTTGCGCGCGAAATCGCTTGCCGACAAAGGCAGCAATTGTTCGATCACCGCTTCCTGCTTCATCGTGTTGATGAAGCGCGTGAACGCCAGATAAACCGCGCTGATCTTGCCTTCCGAATACAGGTCGAGCTGCACCTTGATCGCGCCGATCAGCTTTTCCAGATGCGGCGTGTCGCCCAGATGCGTGACTTGCGACACGGTCTTGGCCTTCAACCGGTTCAGGAAGCCCAGACCCTTGCTGCCGATCGCCGACGCTTCGACCGTCTGACCTTTCTGCTCGAGCTCCTTGAACTTCAGGAGCGCCGCGCGAAGGATGTTCGTGTTCATGCCGCCGCACAGACCTTTATCGGTCGTGACGAGGATGATGCCGGCCGCTTTCGCGCCCTTGTTCTCAACCATGAACGGATGGCGATACTCAGGCGTGGCAGCGCTCATGTGAGCTGCGACGTCGCGGATCTTGTCGGCATACGGGCGAGCAGCGCGCATGCGCTCCTGCGCGCGGCGCATTTTCGACGCAGCCACCATTTCCATCGCCTTGGTGATCTTGCGCGTGTTTTGCACGCTCTTGA
Organism: Caballeronia eucalypticola; assembly: GCF_047608185.1. NCBI lineage: Bacteria > Pseudomonadati > Pseudomonadota > Betaproteobacteria > Burkholderiales > Burkholderiaceae > Caballeronia > Caballeronia eucalypticola. Next base: position 291,530 of record NZ_JBLKRU010000001.1, on the reverse strand, counting down.
TCTTGCCGCGGATTTCCTTCATTCCAGCCATTGCTTACTCCTTTGTCGATCCGAGTTAGCGCTTCAGCGCTTACTCGGTTCCCATGCTTCGCGGTCGGCCCGAGTTAGCGCGTGAGCGTTACTCGGGGCCCATGCAAAGCTATCGAAGTGGTGCGGGATGCTTCGTTGGTTCTAAAAGCGGCCCGCACCGCTTCGAAGTTCGATCAATACGAGGATCAGTAAGCGCCCGACTTCTTGAAGTCCTTCAGCGCGGCATGCAATGCGCCTTCGTCGTCCTTCGACAAGTCTTTGTTCTGTTCGATGCGATTGATCATGTCCGTGTGCTTCGTCTTCAAGAAGTCGCGGAGACCCTTTTCAAACGGCAGCACCTGAGCCACTTCGAGATCGTCGAGGTAACCGTTGTTCGCGGCAAACAGCGCGATCGCCAGTTCCCAAACCTGCAGCGGCTGATACTGCGGCTGCTTCAGCAGTTCTGTCACGCGGCGGCCGCGCTCCAGTTGCTTACGCGTCGCTTCGTCCAGGTCCGATGCAAACTGCGAGAACGCGGCCAATTCACGATACTGCGCCAAGTCGGTACGAATACCGCCGGACAGCTTCTTGATGACCTTGGTCTGCGCTGCACCACCCACTCGCGACACGGACACGCCTGCATTAATAGCAGGACGAATACCGGCGTTGAACAAGTCGGTTTCCAGGAAGATCTGGCCGTCGGTAATCGAGATCACGTTCGTCGGAACGAATGCGGTCACGTCGCCAGCTTGCGTTTCAATGACCGGGAGTGCCGTCAGCGAACCGCTCTTGCCCTTCACTTCGCCGTTCGTGAACTTCTCAACGTAGTCTTCCGACACGCGAGCAGCACGTTCCAGCAAACGCGAGTGCAGATAGAACACGTCGCCCGGATACGCTTCACGACCCGGCGGACGGCGCAGCAACAGCGAAATCTGACGATACGCCCATGCTTGCTTGGTCAAATCGTCATACACGATCAGCGCGTCTTGACCGCGATCGCGGAAGTATTCGCCCATCGTGCAGCCCGCGTACGGTGCGAGGTATTGCATCGCAGCCGATTCCGAAGCCGAAGCCGCGACCACGACCGTGTATTCCATCGCGCCGCTTTCTTCCAGCTTGCGCACCACGTTCATGATCGACGAAGCTTTCTGGCCGATCGCAACGTAGATACAGAAGAGGTTCTTGCCCTTCTGGTTGATGATCGCGTCAATGGCGACAGCGGTCTTGCCGCACTGGCGGTCGCCAATGATCAGCTCGCGCTGGCCACGGCCAACCGGCACCATGGCGTCGATGGACTTCAGACCCGTTTGAACCGGCTCGGAAACCGACTTACGCCAAATCACGCCCGGTGCAATCTTTTCGACAGCGTCGGTCATCTTTGCGTTGACCGGACCCTTGCCGTCGATAGGCACGCCCAGTGCATCGACCACACGGCCGAGCAGTTCCGGACCTACCGGCACTTCGAGAATACGGCCCGTCGTCTTGACGATGTCGCCTTCCGAAATGTGTTCGTATTCGCCCAAAATCACGGCGCCGACCGAATCGCGCTCGAGGTTCAGCGCGAGGCCGAAGGTGTTACCCGGGAATTCGAGCATTTCGCCCTGCATCACGTCCGACAAACCGTGAATACGCACGATACCGTCGGTCACGGAAATCACAGTGCCTTGGTTGCGAACATCTGCGCTCGCTTCCAGACCCTGGATCCGGCTCTTGATCAGCTCGCTGATCTCAGAGGGATTGAGTTGCATTAGTCACTCCTGATAGTCAATTCTTAACCGCGCCGGCGCAAAGCGCGTCAGGCGGACAGCGCCGTCTGCATGCTGGCAAGGCGCGCGCGGACCGAGGTATCGAGTACTTCGTCGCCTACCGTCACGCGAACACCGCCAATCAGCGACTTATCGACTTCAACAGTAGGTTTCAGCTTGCAATGAAACTTGCGTTCGAGATTCGCGACAAGGTCGGTCAACTGTGCGCCTTCCAGCGGAAATGCGCTGACAATCAGCGCATCGGCCGCACCTTCGCGGGAATTCTTCAGCTCGTCGAACTGCACGGCAATTTCCGGCATCAGCGTCAACCGATGGTTGTCCACCAGCATCCGCACCAGGTTCTTGGCCTCGGGTTGCTGCGCGAGCGGCGATTTCACCGCCGACAACAACAGCTCGCTGACCTGATCGCGGCTCACTTTCGGGCTCGTCGCGATGGACAGCACTTCAGGCAAACGCGCAACCTGAGCCAGCTCCTCGACGAAGTCGGACCAGGCGGCGAGCTCACCCGCTTCGGCCACGCGGAATACGGCTTCCGCGTAGGGTCGTGCGATGGTTGCAAGTTCGGCCATGATCAGAGCTCGGCTTTGAGTTGATTCAGCATCTCGGCGTGAGCCGATTGATCGACTTCGCGCTTCAGGATCTGCTCGGCGCCCTTCACGGCCAATGCCGCGACTTCGCCGCGCAATGCTTCGCGCGCTTTGACGACTTGCTGTTCTGCATCAGCCTTCGCTTGCGCAATGATGCGCGCGGCTTCGGCCTGGGCGTTAGCCTTGATTTCGTCGGCGACTGCGACTGCGCGCTTTTCAGCATCTGCAATACGCTGCTGGCCGTCGTTACGGGCTTGCGCGAGTTCCTGGTCGACGCGCTTATGTGCGGCTTCGAGTTCGGCCTTGCCCTTTTCGGCGGCTGACAAGCCGTCGGCGATCTTCTTCGAGCGCTCATCCAGGGCGTTGATCAACGGCGGCCACACGAACTTCATCGTGAACCACGCGAGGATCAGAAACACGACCATTTGCGCAAACAGGGTTGCGTTGAGATTCACGGTGTTTCCTTAAACGTTGCTAATCCGGAGAGTGAAACGGCAAGGCGCCTGATCGAGGGTTGCATCGATTAAGCGCCGTTGCACGTTCCGTCCTGCGCCCGTAGCTTGAAAGCCCGAGCGCACACTTCCGAGGAACCTCAGCCTGCGACGAGCTTCGACAGCAGCGGGTTCGCGAACGCAAACAGCATTGCCACACCAACGCCAATCAGGAACGCCGCGTCGATCAGACCAGCCAAGAGGAACATCTTGGTTTGCAGCGGGTTCATCAGTTCCGGCTGGCGAGCGCACGCTTCAATGTACTTGCCGCCCATCAGGCCGATACCGATACAGGCGCCGATTGCACCCAGGCCGATGATGATGCCGATACCGATGGCGGTCAGACCCTGGATGTTGGCGATGAAAGCGTTCATGACTACTCCTATGTGAAAAGACTTTGGAACTTAGATTTATAAAAAATTGAAACTCGATACGATTTTGCTGACTTTTGGTCGCTGTTACGTTCTTTCGCTGCGGTGTTCTGCAGCGTTTTACCGAACTACTGTGACCCTTCCCTGCTGCCTGATTGCGATACTGAGTACGTTATCGCGTGCTTAGTGCGAATCATGTGCCTGGCCGAGATACACCAGTGTCAGCATCATGAAAATAAACGCCTGCAGCAGCACGATCAGAATGTGGAAGATCGCCCAAACCGTTCCTGCAACCACGTGGCCCAAGAAGCCGAGCACGGAGGCGTCCGCGCCGAAGTGCCACATGCTGCCGAGCAGTGCGATCAGCAGGAACAACAGTTCGCCTGCATACATGTTGCCGAACAGCCGCATGCCGAGGGAAACCGTCTTGGCGACGAACTCGATGATGTTGAGTGCAAGGTTCGGGATCCACAGCAGCGGATGCGCGCCGAACGGAGCGGACAGCAGTTCGTGCACGAAGCCGCCGGCGCCCTTGATCTTGAAGTTGTAGTAAATCATCAGCACGAACACGCCGATAGCAATGCCCAGCGTGCCGTTCAGGTCAGCGGTCGGGACAATGCGCATATGCGGGAACGTCTCCGACAAACCCAGCCAGCCGATTACGCGCGTGGGCAAGTCTACCGGGATGAAGTCGAGCGAATTCATGAGCGCGACCCATACGAACACCGTAAGGGCGAGCGGGGCGATGAAACGGCGGCTGCCGTGGACCATCGACTTCGACTGGTCTTCCACCATCTCGACCAGCATTTCGATCGCGCACTGGAAGCGGCCTGGCACGCCGGATGTCGCCTTACGCGCAGCCAGACCGAGAATGATGATCGTGACGACGCCGCAAAGAATCGACCAGAACAACGTGTCGAGATTCCAGACATGGATGTCGAAAATCGACGTCTGTTGCGAAGTGGAAAGATTCTGCAAGTGGTGCGCGATGTACTCCGACGGATCCATCGCGTGCGTTCCTTCGCTAGCTGCCATAACTTTAAAGCCACCCAAATTGTCGAAAATCTTCCGCCGCCCGCGTGATCCTCGAGCCGCCACATGGTTGACGGTTCGCCGGGCGCGGGCCCGCGTGCAGGAGAGTTACTCCGCACGTATTAATTTGCTCTGATACCGTTGGTACGTCACTTACCTGGCACGTCAAGTCTGCAAACGCACTGCGTTATTTCCAGGCCATTGCGATCCAGTACGTCTTCAATGCGATGAGGTACGTGACCAGCAGCGGTATCCACAGCACACCTTTGAAACCGTACGCGATCGCCGCGAACATGGCGATAGTCGCGCCCATCTTGATTGCTTCGCCGATCACCCAGCTCGCGACGGTTTCCGCGCCGCTCTTCGCTTTCAGACGTGCCGCGAACAATCCGCTCGGCACCCAGCAAATCGCTCCCCCGAGGAACGCCGACAGCGCGGCGACACCCGGTGGACTGTAGAACAGCCACCATGCCAACGTCGCACACAGGGACAAAACCATTTGCGCCGCCACGACCTTGAACGGCGTGACACGCGATGGACGACTCACTCCGGGACCAAACAGCGTCTCCGCCTCTGCCCGCGTAAGCGGAACAGTTTTGTTATCTTGCGCTTCGGCGTCCCACGAATCGTCAAACGGATGATTCGGCGCATGACCCGACTGACCAGAAGAAATGGAATCAGGCGTTGAACCAGACGTTTTGTGTCCGGTCAAATTCGCGGCAGGGCGTGAATCGCGCCCATCTTGCCCGCCTTCCGGCGCTCGATCCTGCTCTCGCACCGCCATCACACATCTCACTAAAAGTCAGTTACAGCCAGCGCGTTTACCTTCCGTTCATGGCTGCATTCAACCACATACTTACGTAGCGCTTTCGGAGTCGCCAAGCTGATAAATCCGGGGGATTGTAAGCGATTGTTGTCACAGATTCAATAGCTTAGGGCCATCAAAAAACAAGCGGACGAGCCTGAAAAACACGTCTCCAAAAGGAGATTTCGCTTGTACGGACAACGAGTTTGATTAACGCCGGATATGGACTTGTTTCACGTCGTTTTTAAACAGGACGCAAATTGCATTGCGTGCGCCGCACCATTTTTATCGGATTAAACAAGCCACGCGCCAATAGCCGCTGCGACGATCCAGAATGGAATGGAGATAAGGTGAAACGGACCCCACATGCCGCGCTCGCCCGAAAGCCGAACGGCAATCAGATTGGCGAGTGAACCGATCGCGATGCCGAAACCACCCACGCTCACACCGAATGCCAGCGCGCGCCAGTCTTTCGAGAACTCGGCGAGCATGATCGCTGCCGGAACGTTGCTGATTCCCTGGGACAACACGGCGCCGGCTGCGTATGCCTTGAGCGGCGTATTCAGGCCCAGACCGGCTATTGCGTGATGCACCCACGGCAACGCGGCCACGCTGCGCAGCACGATGAACATCAGCACGAAGATCAGCAACAGCAACCAGTCGATCTTCAGCACGACTTGACGTCGCCACAACAGGAAACCGACAGCAACGGCGGCCAGGCCGATGCCGGCATAGTGCGCATCGGCGAGAACCACGAAAGCGACGAACGCAATGCCCGCGACCGTGCAAAGCGGGATATCGACGGAATGCGCTTCTGTGTCGCCGGAAAGATCGAGTGGCTTGTTGCGGAACATCACGGCGGCCAGCACGTAAAGCATCGCCATCAGCGCCGCACATAACGGCAGCAACGCCCAGACGAAGCCGCCGAAGGACACGCCGCTCGTCTGCCAGAGAAACAGGTTCTGCGGGTTGCCGAGCGGTGTCAGGATCGATCCGGCATTCACCGAAATCGCAATGAAGATCACCAGCCGCTTGATAGGAAGCGGCGCCAGTTTGTGCAGCGACAAGGTCAATGGCACGACGGCGAACAATGCGACGTCGTTGGTGAGCAAGGTCGAGAGCACTGCGGCGAGACCGATCAGCAAGAACGCCAAGCCGCGTTCGCCATGAATCCGATGCACAACGCGGTGCGCCATCCACATGAGGAAGCCGGACAGCTCCACCGCCTTGGTCAACATCAGCAAACCAGCGAGCGTCAGCACGGTCTGCCAGTCGATCAGCGCAGGCAACGATGCCCACGGCTTGGGATGCAGGATTTGCAGCGCGATGAGCGCAACAATCAGGATCGCCAAGACGGGTTCTTTGCTGACGAGCGCCCACGCTTTGGACATTGGGTTCGTCTGAGCGGGCTTGGCTTCGGCGGGCAACTGCATTGCGGCCTAGGCCTGCGCTGCGGATGTGTTGTCAGTAGTCGCCTTGCCGTTGACTGCGCCCGTGCGCAGCCGTCCCAAAATGCCTTCGAGCGCGTCGAGGTCACCGAAGTCGATCTGCAACTTGCCGCGCCCTCGCCCGCCCATCTTGATCTTCACGTTCGCCGACAGCAGGTCGGACAACTCCTCTTCGAGCCGGCGCGTGTCGCGGCCGCCATCGTGCGCGGTGCGCGCTTTTGTCGCGGGCGCTTCCTTGGTCGTCGATGAAACCAGCTTCTCGGTTTCACGCACCGACATGCGCCGGTTGACCACCTGGTTGGCCAACTGGATCTGCGTGGCGGCATCGACGGCAAGCAGTGCGCGGGCATGACCCATGTCGAGATCGCCTGCAAGCAGCATGGTTTGAACCGGCGTAGCCAGGTTCAGCAAGCGCAGCAAATTCGATACGGCACTGCGCGAACGCCCGACTGACTCTGCAGCTTGCTCATGCGTGAAATCGAATTCATCGAGCAGACGCTGAATACCCTGCGCTTCTTCAAGCGGATTCAGATCCTCGCGCTGAATGTTTTCGATCAGGGCCATGGCGGCCGCGGCCTGATCCGGCACGTTCTTCACCAGCACCGGCACTTCTTCAAGGCCAGCCAATTTCGCCGCCCGGAAGCGGCGTTCGCCGGCAATGATCTCGTACCGGTCGTTGCCAATCGAACGCACCAGGATTGGCTGCATCACACCTTGCGCACGGATACTCGCGGCCAGCTCCTGCAGCGCGCCTTCGTCCATTCGCGTACGCGGCTGATACTTGCCTGCCTGCATCACGTCGAGGCGCAGAGCGCTCGGCAACCCTTCGCTGCGCACGGCCTCGGTGATATCCGAACTTCCGCCCAGCAGGGCCTCCAGACCACGCCCAAGGCCCTTCTTCTTCATCGTCGCGCTCATCTTGCTTCCTCGTTCTGCCATCTTGACGCTGTGTCCGTTAAAGCGCGCGTACGCGCTCGATCATTTCCGTACCGAACTGGATATACGCCTGCGCGCCACGCGATGCCCGATCAAACACGACGCCGGGCAGACCGTAACTGGGCGCTTCGGCCAGACGGACGTTGCGGGGGATGACGACGTCGAAGAGCTTGTCGCCGAAATGCTGTTTCAGTTGATCCGATACCTGTTGCTGCAATGTAATACGCGGATCGAACATGACGCGCAATAAACCGATTACCTTCAGGTCGCGGTTGAGATTCGCGTGAACCTGCTTGATCGTGTTGACGAGATCGGACAAGCCTTCCAGCGCGAAATACTCGCACTGCATCGGAATGACGACGCCGTGAGCAGCGCACAACCCGTTCAGCGTGAGTAACGACAAAGCCGGCGGGCAATCGATGAGAATGAAGTCATATTCGGCTTCAACTTCGGTCAACGCCTTACGTAGCACGCGTTCCCGGTTTTCGACGCTGACCAGTTCCACCTCGGCGCCCGCCAGTTCGCGATTAGCCGGCAAGACGTCGTAGCCGACGGCATCGGTGCGAGTACGCGCTTCAAGTACCGTGACTCCGTTGACCAGCACGTCGTACACGGTGCTTTCGACCGCCGCTTTGTCGACGCCACTGCCCATCGTTGCGTTGCCCTGCGGGTCCAGGTCGACCAGCAAAACCCGCTGGTCGAGCGCCGCCAGACTGGCCGCGAGGTTGACTGCTGTCGTCGTCTTTCCGACGCCGCCCTTCTGGTTCGCGACGCAGAAGATTTTTGCCATCGTGATGTGTCCCTTCTTTCCTGACTGGATTTCAGGTGCGCGTGAGATGTCGACTGCAGTGTTCAATGTGGGGCCGCTCCGATTTCAATTTCGATCAGGTGGCGCTCGGCGTCGAGCATGGGCACGCGGAGACGTTCGATACTGCAGACTTTCGCGTCGGCGGGAAGGCGAGCAATCTCGGCGTCCGGCCTGATTCCTTTCATCGCCCAGATGCGGCCGTTGCCAACAACCAGATGACGCGCAAGTGTAACGAAGTCAGAGAGCTCTGCGAATGCGCGCGAGACGATTACATCGAAAAGAGCTGGGACTTCTACGCCCGGGTGCAGGTTCTCGACACGTCCTGTCACAACCGACAAATTGGTCAGGCCGAGGTGCAGCTTCGCCTGGGATTGGAAGGCCGTTTTCTTGTGAACAATGTCGTTCAGCGTGACTTGCCAAGCGGGCAAGACGATCGCCATGACGATCCCCGGCAGGCCACCACCGGAGCCGACATCGAGCGCCGACTGAGGCCCTGTGCGGCGCGTGAGAAACGGGATGATCGCGAGCGAATCGAGAATGTGCTGGATCAGCATCTGGCGCGGATCGCGGATCGCCGTCAGGTTGTACACCGCGTTCCACTTACCCAGCAGGGCCACGTAATCGAGCAACTTCTGGCGCTGCGCGTCGGTGACGGCCATGCCGAGTTGCTCGATTCCTTCGTTTAGAAGTGTTGATAGTCCGGCATCCCCGGCTTCACGCTGCATCACGAAGCGGAGCGAGCGCTGTTACGCCCTGCCCGGTTATTTCCCGACGCTTGAGCCGTTGTCCCATCGCGCCGGCCCATTGCCCGCTTGAGGTGAACCATGAGCAAGGAGATGGTGGCTGGCGTAATGCCCGAGATACGCGATGCCTGGCCAATCGTTTCCGGTCGGTGCTGCATCAGCTTTTGACGGGCCTCGAACGACAATCCACGCACTTCTGCGTAATCGAATGCCTCTGGCAAACGCGTATTTTCGTGTGTGCCATTCCGCTCGATCTCGCCAGCTTGGCGATCGATGTAGCCTTGGTACTTCACCGCGATCTCGACCTGCTCTTCAATTTGGCCAAGCAAAATTGGATCTTGGGCCAGCGGCGTTTCCGGACCAGATGTGTGATTCCGCAGTGCACAAACATCCGCATAGGTGACGCTCGGTCGACGCAACAAATCCGCCAAACTGTATTCGTGTTCAATCGGTTTGCCGAGTAATGCGACGGCTTCTTCCACAGGCAACGTTTTAGGGTTAACCCAAGTCGATTTCAAACGCTGTGTTTCACGTGAAACAGCGTCGCGCTTTTCATTGAACACGCTCCAGCGCACGTCATCCACGACGCCGAGCGCCCTGCCCGCTTCGGTCAAACGCATGTCCGCATTGTCTTCGCGCAATGAAAGGCGGTACTCAGCACGGCTGGTGAACATACGATACGGCTCGGATACGCCTTGCGTGACCAAGTCGTCCACCAGCACGCCTAAATAGGCTTCGTCGCGACGCGGACACCATGCTTCTTTGCCGCTAACTTGCAGCGCGGCGTTAAGACCCGCCAGCAAGCCCTGCGCGGCAGCTTCTTCATATCCCGTTGTGCCATTGATCTGGCCGGCGAAGAACAGGCCACCGATCGCCTTCGTCTCCAACGATGCCTTCAATGCGCGCGGATCGAAGTAATCGTATTCAATCGCGTATCCAGGACGAAGGATGTGCGCATGCTCCAATCCCTTCATGGACCGGACCAATTCGAGTTGGACATCGAATGGCAAGCTCGTGGAGATACCGTTCGGATAGAACTCGTTTGTCGTCAGGCCTTCGGGTTCCAGGAAGATTTGATGCGAATCCTTGGACGCAAATCGATGGATTTTGTCTTCAATCGATGGGCAGTAACGCGGACCGACGCCTTCGATAACGCCTGTGTACATCGGCGAACGATCGAGACCAGCCCGGATGATGTCGTGCGTGCGCTCGTTGGTATGGGTCACCCAGCACGGCACTTGTCGTGGATGCTGCTCAACGCGGCCAAGGAATGAGAACACCGGGATGGGATCGAGATCGCCCGGCTGTTCTCCAAGCTTCGAAAAATCGATGGTGCGACCATCAATACGCGGCGGCGTACCGGTTTTCAGGCGACCTTGCGGAAGTTGAAGCTCTTTAAGTCGCGCCGACAACGACACCGCGGCTGGGTCACCTGCCCTGCCGCCCGTGTAATTGTTCAAACCCACGTGAATCTTTCCGCCGAGGAAAGTCCCGGCCGTCAACACGACTGCTTTGGCGCGAAACTTCACTCCAACCTGAGTCACGGCCCCAACAACTCGGTCACCTTCGACAATCAAATCGTCCACTGACTGCTGGAACAACCAAAGATTCGGTTGATTTTCGAGCCGATGCCGAATCGCTTGCTTGTACAAGACCCGATCCGCCTGCGCTCGCGTAGCGCGGACAGCCGGCCCTTTCGATGAATTCAGAATCCGAAACTGGATGCCCGCTTCATCCGTTGCCGCGGCCATTGCGCCGCCGAGCGCGTCGATTTCCTTAACTAAATGGCCCTTCCCAATCCCGCCGATAGAGGGATTGCAGCTCATCTGACCTAGCGTTTCGATGTTATGAGTCAATAAAAGCGTGGTTGCGCCTGTTCGAGCCGAGGCTAAAGCAGCTTCAGTTCCAGCGTGACCGCCGCCAACGACGATCACATCGAATTCAGTTGGATAAAGCATGGGTTTCCGCACGAGATGGCGGACCTTCGAAAGAGATATCGAAGAATTATAGCCGGTTAGCTTTTGCGGCGATTCAAGCCGAATGACTAACGCTGAAAAAATTGGCATGTTTCACGTGAAACACGCCAGCGATCGGCGCGTGGAATCCACTGGGAATATCCAAGGCGAAAAAATAGCGTGTTTCACGTGAAACACGCCGTCTACGACAACCAAGTGGCAAATACGCTAAGCAACCTTCTTAGCCAACCCCAAGTACGTTTCGATAACCTTCGGATTGTGAGCCAATTCGCTAGCAACACCTTCCATCGCAAATTCACCGGTTTCCAGCACGTAGCCATAGTCGGATATCTGCAGCGCGGCCCGCGCATTTTGCTCGATCAACAGCGTCGCGACGCCCGTTTCCCGCAGCGCACTAATGATGCGGAATATCTCCTTCACGATCAGCGGCGCGAGGCCGAGGCTAGGTTCATCCAACATCAGCAAATCGGGCTTGCCCATCAGCGCACGACCCACCGCCAGCATTTGCCGCTCACCGCCTGACAATGTTCCGGCTGCCTGCTTCCGACGCTGCTTCAAGCGGGGAAACAAGTCGAATACGTGATCGAGCTGATCGAGAAAATTGCGTTCACCCGCACGCTTCCTTCGATACGCGCCCAGAACCAGGTTGTCCTCTACCGTCATGCTCGCGAACAACTCGCGCTTCTCCGGAACCAGACACATTCCACGTGAAACGCGCTTCTCTATCGGCAGCACAGAGACATCCTCGCCTCGATAAAGAACGATTCCCTTCGCATAGCCCGTGGAAGGCAGCGCGCCCATGACGGCATTAAGCAATGTGGACTTACCGGCGCCGTTGGGCCCAATAACCGAAACGATCTGCCCGGCGCCAACGTTGAGCTTCCCGTCGTGAAGCGCCTCGACCTTGCCATAACGGACGGACAAACCAGAGACTTGAAGAATTGCGTCTGCCATCAGTCCACCCCGCCTAGATACGCTTCCAACACCACCGGATCTTTCTGCACATCCTCTGGCAATCCCTCCGCGATTCGGGTTCCAAATTCCATCACCACCAACCGGTCAGTTAAATTCATCACGAAATCCATGTCGTGCTCTACCAGCAGGATGCTCATGCCTTCGCCCTTCAGGCGGCGTAACAACTCCGCCAATTGTTGTTTCTCCTGATAGCGCAAACCTGCAGCGGGCTCATCGAGTAATAGCAAAGTCGGATCGCAGCACAGGGCGCGAGCTATCTCCAAAATGCGTTGTTGTCCGAGCGCCAGACTGCCGGCTTCATCGTAGAGATGCTTTTCCAGGCCAACACGTTTGATCTGCTTAGCCGCTTCCGCCATCAAACGCCCTTCTTCCGCAGCATTCAATCGCGCGACGCTCCGCCAGACGCCCGTCTTTCCCCGCAAGTGCGCGCCAATCGCAACGTTCTCCAGAACCGTCATGCCCGATAACAACCGCACGTGCTGGAAAGTCCGGCCAATACCGCGTTTGACGATTTCACGTGAAGTCAGGGCATCGATACGTTCGCCCTGAAACGTGATTGACCCGCTGGTGGCTTGCAGTACACCGGTGACTAGATTGAATGTCGTCGATTTTCCCGCGCCGTTCGGCCCGATTAATCCGATGATCTCGCCCGCTTTCACCTGGAAGCTAACGTCGTTGACCGCGACCAGTCCGCCGAACTCCTTGCGCGCTTTATCGACGACCAGCAAAGGCTCGCCGACAACAGGCTTTGGTCGTTGTGGCAACGCTTCCGCCTGCTCAGGAGCATGGGCGCGCGGTCCACTGGGAAAAAGCCGGGCGACGAACGGCCAAACCCCTTGCCGTGCATATTGAAGCAGCAAGACCATCAATATCCCGAACACGATGATCTCAAAATTGCCGTTCGATCCCAGCAACTTGGGCAGCAAGGTCTGCAGATAATCCTGTAGAACGGTGAGGATCGTCGCGCCCAGCACTGCACCCCAGACATGCGATACGCCCCCTACCACCGCCATGAACAGGAATTCGATGCCGTGATTCAAGCCGAACGGCGTCGGATTCACCGCCCGCTGCAAATGCGCGTACAGGAAGCCTGAAATTGCGGCCAGCACGGCGGCGTAGACGAAGATCACCACGCGCATCCACGCGGTGTTGACGCCCATGGCTTCGGCCATTGTGCCGCCGCCACGCAGTGCCCGAATCGCTCGTCCCGGACGACTATTAAGCAGATTCTGAACAGATATGACCGCGAGCAACACGACGGCCCAGATCAGGTAGTAGATCGACCTTCCGGATTCCAGATGCCATCCAAGCAGGTTGAGCACTGGAATGCCGTTGATGCCATCGTATTTACCAAGAAATTCCAGGTTCCCGAAGAGGAAGAACAGCGACAACCCCCACGCGATTGTCCCGAGCGGCAAGAAGTGGCCGGAAAGACGCATAGTCACCATCCCGAGCAGCAGCGCGATCAGCGCTGTCAGCACGACGCCTACTATCAGTGCAAGCCACGGCGACACGCCGAACTGCGTCGTGAGATAAGCCGTTGAATAAGCGCCCACACCTACGAAGGCCGCTTGCCCAAAGCTTGTCATCCCGCCAATACCCGTCAACAGCACGAGTCCGATAGCAACGATCGAATACAAACCGATGTAGTTCAGCAGCGTGATCCAGTACTCGGGCGTGCGGATTGGATGAGGCAGCACCGGCAACGCGAACACGACCAGCAGGAATACCCAGAAAAACTTGTTTCGCATGACGAATTTCATCGCGTCACTCCTCGTCTTCGTCTGACTGCGGACTCGCCAGACTCCGCCACAGCAGCACCGGAATGATCAGCGTGAAGACGATCACCTCTTTGTAAGCGCTCGCCCAGAACGACGAATACGATTCAAGCAGCCCCACCAGCAGCGAACCCGCCGCGGCGAGCGGATAGCTCACCAGGCCGCCCACGATCGCACCCACGAAGCCCTTCAGTCCGATCAGGAAGCCCGAGTCGTAGTAGATGGTCGTGATTGGCGCCACCAGGACGCCGCAGAGCGCGCCCAGGCCGGCCGCGAGCGTGAAGGCAAGCCGTCCAGCCTGCGTCGTGCCGATGCCCACCAGACGCGCGCCAAGCCGGTTTACCGAGGTCGCGCGCAGCGCCTTCCCGGAGATCGTGCGGTCGAAATACAGATACAGCGCAACGATCAGCACCGCGGCCGTCCCGACTACCCAGAGGCTCTGCCCGGAGATGGACACGCTGCCGAGGTTGACCGTGGCATCGGAGAAAGCATTTGTGCGCGAGCCTTCTGCTCCGAACATCACGAGGCCAAGGCCGACCATCGCGAAATGCACCGCGACCGCCACGATCAGCAGCAACAGCGTGCTCGCTTCGGCGATGGGTTCGTAGGCCAACCGGTACACGAACGGTCCCATCGGAATCACGATCAGCAACGCGAGCGCAACTTGCAAGATCATGGGCAGCGGCTGCATCACCACGCTCTGCGTCAGCCCATAGACTGCCACTGGGAACAGCAGATACTTGCCCGCCAGCACGGCGAGCGTGCGCGCTAGGTGCCGGTGTCGCGACGGATGGCGCACCATGCCCGCGATCTCCGCGACGAAGCACCCCACGCCCATGGCGATCAGCAGCCAGCACGTTGCCGGCAGCTTCTGCGTTTGCAGCGCGGCCAACGTCAGCGCACCGTACGCGACGAACTCGCCCTGCGGGATGAAAATGACGCGCGTCACCGAAAACACGAGGACCAGCGCGAGCGCGAGCAATGCGTAGATCGCGCCCGTGGTGATGCCGTCTTGCGCGAGAATCGCCGCAATCGATAAGTCCATACTTCCTCTTTAGGAACGATCTGCTGGTGGGGCTGCCGGGTCAGCCCATCGAAAATATGGCTTGATGCCGCCAGAAAAACGCGGCCTCCAGCCATGGTTGAAACCCCGGAACGCTAACTCGCCAAATTGCAGGCGCGCGAGCGCGGTCCATGTCGCAAGCTAGTCGTTCTGCAGCTTCCACTTGCCATCGACGATCTGCACCATCACGCGGGCGCGCTTGTCGAAGCCGTTGTGATCGGCCGGCGTTGTGTTCATCACGCCATGCGCAAGCGGTACATCCTTCAGGTTTTCCAGCGCGCTACGCAGCGCTGAACGGAATGCATCCGTACCCGGTTGAGCCGTCTTGAGCGCTTCGGGAATGGCTTGCTCCAGCATGCGTCCGGCGTCCCACGCGTGGCCGCCAAACGTGGAGACCGACCCCACGCCATACGCCTTCTCATAAGCCTGCTTATAAGCCAGCGATGACTTCTTCACCGGGTTGCTATCCGGCAATTGATCCGCCACGAGGATTGGCCCCGCCGGCAGCAATTCGCCATCGCAATCATTGCCGCACACGCGCAGGAAATCGTTGTTCGCCACACCGTGCGTCTGATAGACCTTGCCCTTGTAACCACGCTCCTTCAACGCCTTGGCGGGCAACGCCGAAGGCGTGCCTGCGCCCGCGATCAGCACGGCATCCGGATTAGCGCTCATGGTCTTCAGCACCTGGCCGGTGACGGAGGTATCGGTGCGGGCATACCGCTCGTTCGCGACAATCTTCAGGTTGTGCGCGGCCGCAGCCGTGTTGAACACGCTATACCAGCCGTCGCCATACGCATCCGCGAAGCCGATGAAACCCACCGTCTTCACGCCGTGCTTCTCCATATACTCGGCAATGGCGTCAGCCATCAGGCTGTCGTTCTGCGGCGTCTTGAAGGCCCACGAGCGCTTCGCATCCATAGGCGAGATGATTGCGGCCGATGCGGCCATCGAGATCATGGGCGTCTTGCCCTGACTTGCAGCGTCGAGCATGGCAAGCGAATTCGGCGTGACGGTCGAGCCCACGATAGCGTCAACATGGTCTTCATCGATCAGCTTGCGCGTGTTCTGCACTGCGCGGCTGGTGTCCGAACCATCGTCGAGCACGATGTACTCCACGCTCTTCCCACCAATCTCCTTCGGCAATAACGCGATTGTATTTTTCTCGGGAATGCCAAGCGATGCCGCCGGCCCTGTTGCCGACAACGTCACGCCAATCTTCACCTGCGCGATCGCGGCGCCGGCGCCCAGGGCCAGCGTCACGCCGAGCGCCGCGCTCGTCAGCCGTCCCTTCCATTTCACCGAGGTAGTCTTTTTCATTGCATCGTCTCCAGACGCTATGCCATCGCGCACGCCTTGTGCGCTGCAGCGAGTTGTTATGAATCTTTTGTCGTGCGGTCTTGGCTTGATTGCCGCTCAATCTATTTTCGGTCATTACCTGTATCTGAACCCGGTTTCCCTCAACGTTAGCCATCAGGCCAGCGCTGCCGAGCCCATCTAAAACACTCGTAAACATCTCGATAACACGTCGAAAAAAAGGCGCGTTCGAAGCAACGCGCCTTTAGTCGATTTATCTTGTTGTCCAGGTTCCCGTCAGTCTTTGGCGAGCTTCCACTGCCCGCCGACGATCTCCACCATCACGCGCGCCCGCTGATCGAGTCCTGAGTGATCGTTCGCGCTCATGTTGAAGATCCCGTGCGAGCCGGGCAAATCCTGGGTGCTTTCGATAGCCGCACGCAACGCTTCACGAAACGCCTGCGAGCCCGGCTGCCCCTTCTTCAACGCAATCGGAATCGCTCGTTGCAGCAACAGGCCGGCGTCCCATGCGTGACCGCCGAACGTGGAAATGGAACCCGCACCGTAAGCGTTTTCATAAGCCTGCTTATAAGTCAGCGCGGACTTCTTCACGGGGTTCGAATCGGGCAATTGCGCGGCGACCAGCAACGGCCCGGCCGGCAGGAACGTGCCCTCGCAATCCTTTCCGCACACACGCAGGAAGTCGTTGTTCGCCACGCCGTGCGTCTGATAGATCTTGCCCTTGTAGCCCCGCTCCTTCAGCGTCTTTTGCGGCAACGCGGCCGGCGTGCCCGCACCCGCGATCAGCACCGCATCGGGGTTCTGCGACATGGCTTTAAGAACCTGCCCGGTCACCGATGTATCGTTGCGCGCGAACCGTTCATTAGCGACGACCTTGATCTTCGCGAGATCGGCTGCCTTGGTGAATTCCTTGAACCAGCTTTCGCCGTAAGCGTCGCTGAAACCGATAAACGCCACCGACTTCACGCCATGATTCGACATATGCTGCGCGATCGCGGTCGCCATCAGGATGTCGTTTTGCGGCGTCTTGAACACCCACGCGCGTTTTGCATCCATCGGTTCCACGATGGTAGCCGCCGCAGCCATGGAGATCATGGGCGTGGATGTCTCAGATGCGACGTCGATCATCGCAAGCGAATTCGGGACTACCGTGGAACCAATCAGGGCATCGACGTGATCTTCACTCGTCAGCTTGCGGGCGTTCTTGACGGCTTGCGTGGAATCGGTCGCATCATCCAGGACGATGTAATCCATCTTCTGCCCGGCAATCTCCTTCGGCAGCAGCGCAATGGTGTTCTTTTCCGGAATTCCCAGCGATGCAGCCGGTCCAGTCGCGGACACTGTCACACCAATCTTTATGTCTGCAAAAGCGTGCGTACTGACTACTGCGGACATGCTCGCGATGAGTGCCGCCTTCGAGATCGAGCGTAAAGCCAACTTCATTGATATGCCCCGTAAATGTGTTTTGTTCACCGGCGCGATTTTACGATTTTTATATCCCGACCACGCGGTCGGTGAATCCGGAGTGTAGCGGACGAGAAGCGCGCGGAGCAAGCGTTTTGAAGGAATTTGAACGAGCGAATGCGCGCTAAAGCACGTAATGAAAAATGCCCGGGAAAACCCGTATGAAATTGATTAATTTGATTTGATTGGCGAGAGTCGGCGGCCATTTATCTGGCCCTTAATCGCGGCAAAATAAATCGATTTGGACGTGAGAATCCGAGAGTTAAGCAAAAGCGCGGAGCACAAATAAAAAGCGCTGTTGGAATCATCCAACAGCGCTTTCGGTCGGGCACTTGATGCCTCGTTGTCTCCTCGTTCTCCACCTCAAAATTCGGGTGCAACAGAACTGAAACGGATATTAGATTGTGCAACCAATACCGACAACCTAGCATTTACCCTAGTGGTGCACGTTGGCACCTTTATTGGGCGCTCGTTTATCCGAGTCTTGTCAAATGCGGAAGTTAACCGCACATCCTGAAGTATATAGTTCGGATCACCAACTAAATTGCGTGACTTTCACGTATACCGTTTTAGCCGCGCAATGGCCTCACCCGTGCGATGATTTCTCCCACAATCCCCCGCCTGAACAGCAGCACGCATGCAATAAAGATCAGACCCGTCACGATCGTCACCGACTCTCCGAGCGAGTTGAACCAGTCAATCCCGGTAAGCGATGACAACCCGGCGCCAATATCGCCGAGACGATTTTCCAGCGCCACAATAATGAACGCGCCAAGCAAAGGCCCGAACATGGTGCTCATGCCGCCCACCAGGGTCATCAGCACGACCAGGCCGGACATGGTCCAGTAAGCATCGCCGAGCGTTTCGAATCCGAGCACCAGCGTTTGAAGCGCGCCAGCCAGTCCCGCCAATCCCGCCGACAACACGAACGCGAGCAGCTTGAAACGCGATGTGTCGTAACCCAGCGAGATCGCGCGCGGTTCGTTCTCCTTGATCGCAATCAACACTTGCCCGAACGGCGAATGCACCACGCGCACGATAAATCCGAACGCCAGCACCATCACCAACAGCACGACGTAATAGAGCGTCAGATCGGAACTGAGGCTGATCGCACCGAACAACTTGCCGCGCGGCACGCCTTGCATCCCGTCTTCGCCATGCGTGAACGGCGCCTGCAGGAACACGAAATAGACCATCTGCGCGAGCGCCAGCGTGACCATCGCGAAGTAAATGCCTTGGCGACGGATCGCGAACAAGCCGACGACGAGACCCAGTAACGTTGCGATCGCCGTGCCCGCGATCACGCCTAGTTCCGGCGTAAAACCAAGCGTCTGGATCGCGTAACCAGCAGAATAACCGGCGCTGGCAAGGAACATCGCGTGGCCGAACGAAAGCAGGCCCGTGTAGCCGATCAACAAATTGAAGGCCGCCGCTAACAGCGCGAAGCACAGGACTTTCATCATGAAGACCGGGTACACGCCGAGGAACGGCGCCGCGATCAGGCCGGCAAGCAACACGCCGTAGAGCACTTTCCTAACCATCATTTTTCCTTGCCGAAAAGTCCCGCCGGGCGCACGAGCAGCACCAGCGCCATGATCACGAAAACCACCGTTGCAGAGGCTTCCGGATAGAACACGCGCGTCAGGCCTTCAATCACGCCGAGTCCGAGGCCGGTCAGGATCGAGCCCATGATCGAACCCATTCCGCCGATAACAACCACCGCGAATACGGTGATGATCATCGATTGCCCCATCAGCGGCGAGACCTGGATCACGGGCGCGGCAAGCACGCCCGCGAAGGCCGCGAGCGCCACGCCGAAACCGTAGGTGAGCGTGACCATCAGCGGCACATTGATGCCGAACGCCTCGACCATCTTCGGGTTCTCGGTGCCTGCGCGAAGATACGCACCGAGCCGCGTTTTCTCGATCACGAACCACGTCGCGAAGCACACGACCAGCGATGCCAGCACGACCCACGCGCGATAGTTCGGCAGGTACATGAAGCCGAGATTCGTCGCGCCGGACAGCAGCGCGGGGACATCGTAGGGCTGGCCGGATGAACCGTAGATCGAGCGAAACACGCCTTCAATCACCAGCGTCAAACCGAACGTCAGCAGCAACCCGTACAGATGATCGAGCTTGTAGAGCCAGCGCAACATCGTCCGTTCGATCACGATGCCAAACACGCCCACAATCAGCGGCGCGAGCACGAGCATGGCCCAGTACGGCACATTGAAATACGAGAAACCCATCCATGTGAGCATCGCGCCAAGCATGAACAATGCGCCGTGGGCGAAGTTGATCACGTTGAGCAGGCCGAAGATCACCGCGAGGCCAAGGCTCAGGATGGCGTAGAACGATCCGTTCACCAGCCCGAGCAGCAACTGGCTCATCATCGCCGCGAGCGGAATGCCGAAAATTTCCATCGAATCTGCCGTCAGAGTAGTGTCGACGCATGCCGCCTGGCTCAAGGTGAGCAAGTCGTCATGCGTCGATCGATCATGCGGAAACGTGTAGCGGCCATTCAAGCCATCGGCGTTACGCGTGACTCCGCAGTGCCGCTAGCAGTGCCACTAAACCCGGCCGCTTACTTCCACAAAGGGCAGCGTGATTCCGCCTTGGTGTCGAAAGCCTGCTCACCCGGAATGGTCGCCGTGATCTTGTAGTAGTCCCACGGTTCCTTCGATTCCGCCGGCGTCTTCACTTGCATCAGGTACATGTCGTGGATCATGCTGCCGTCCGCGCGGATGTAGCCGTTTTGCGTGTAGAAGTCGTTGATCTTCATCTTGTGCAACTGGTCCATCACCTTGTCGCTGTCCGTCGATCCCGCCGCTTGCACCGCCTTCAGGTACGTGGTGACCGCGGAGTAATCGGCTGCATGCAGACTCGTCGGCATCTTCTTCATCTTGGCGAAGTAGCGCTGTGCCCATGCGCGGGTGGTGGCGTCCTTGTTCCAGTACCAGCTGTCCGTTGCAACCAGGCCTTGCGTGGTTTCGAGACCCAGGCTGTGGATGTCGGTCAAGAAGATCAGCAGTGCGGCAATCTTCATCGTCTTGGTGATGCCGAATTCCTTCGCCGCCTTGATCGAGTTGATCGTGTCACCGCCTGCGTTCGCCAGACCCAGCACCTGCGCTTTCGATCCTTGCGCCTGCAACAGGAACGACGAGAAGTCAGAGGCCGACAAAGGATGACGAACCGCGCCGAGCACCTGGCCGCCATTCGCCTTCACGACATCCGACGTGTTCTTTTCCAGCGCCTTGCCGAACGCGTAATCAGCCGTCAGGAAGAACCACGTCTTGCCGCCCTGCTTCGTCACCGCTGAGCCCGTGCCCTTGGCGAGCGCCATGGTGTCATAGGCGTAGTGAACCGTGTACGGCGTGCACTGCTCGTTGGTGAGGTTGTCCGCGCCTGCGCCAATGTTGATGTACGGGATCTTCTTCTCGCCGGCGACTTGATTCGTCGACAATGCCGTTGCCGAATTCGTGCCGCCGATGATCACATTTACGCCATCGCGATCAATCCATTCACGCGCCCGCGATGCCGCAATATCCGCCTTGTTCTGGTGATCCGCGTAGACCAGTTCAATCGGCTTACCGTTCACCTTGCCGCCGAAATCCGCAATCGCCATGCGGATGGATTCGAGGCCGCCTTGCCCGTCGATGTCCGCGTACAGGCCGGACAAGTCCGTGATATAGCCGATCTTCACCGTGTCGCCGGGGGCTGCCTGGACGTTGCCAGCCATCAGCGAGGCCGTGGCCGCCGCAATCGCTACGCAGAGTCCCGACAGGCGCGCGAGGGTCTTCTTCTTCATTACAGTCTCCGTTGAGTTGTTGTTCTTGCGGCGGGCCGCATGCTGATGTGTTGAACTTGCGTTTGACGTTCTAAACCCCGAGCAGCTCGTGCAACACCGGCATTTTCGCTTCGAGTTCGCCGGAGTTGAAATGCTCGACGATCTTCCCGTGCTCCATGACATAAAAGCGATCGGCGAGCGGGGCGGCAAACCGAAAATTCTGTTCGACCATCACGATGGTGTAGCCACGCGCTTTCAGCATCATGATCATTCGCGCGAGCGTCTGGACAATGACAGGCGCAAGCCCTTCCGATATTTCATCGAGCAGCAGCAGGTTTGCGCCGGTGCGCAAGATGCGCGCGACCGCCAGCATTTGCTGCTCGCCGCCCGACAAGCGCGTGCCTTGGCTGCTGCAGCGCTCCTTGAGATTGGGGAACATCGAATAGATTTCATCGATCGACATGGCGTCTTTCGCGGGGCCTACAAGCGGCGGCAAAAGCAGGTTCTCTTCGCAAGAGAGGCTTGAAAAGATGCCGCGTTCTTCCGGGCAATACCCCACGCCGTAATGCGCGATCTTGTGCGTCGACATGCCAATGGTTTCATGTCCGCCGATACGAATCGACCCCGTGCGACGACCGGTGAGGCCCATGATGGCGCGCAGCGTTGTGGTGCGTCCTGCGCCATTGCGTCCGAGCAGCGTGACGACTTCGCCTCGATGCACGGTCAGATCCACGCCGTGCAGGATGTGCGATTCGCCGTACCAGGCTTGTGCGCCGACAAGCTCGAGCGCCGGCTCCTGAGTCGATGCTCCAGGCAATTGTTCCGCGCGGCGTTCTTCCACGATCGTGCTCATGCGTGCGCTCCGGCGAGGGATGCGTCGGCGCTGCCCATGTAGGCTTCCATCACCAGCGCGTTCTTCGATACCTCGGAGTAACTGCCTTCCGCCAGCACTTCGCCGCGTTGCAAGACGGTGATGGTGTCCGAGATGCCTGCGATCACGTTCATGTTGTGTTCAACCATCAAGATGGTGCGTCCCGCCGATACTTTCTTGATCAGTGCCGTCACGCGGTCGACGTCTTCGTGACCCATGCCTTGCGTGGGTTCATCGAGGAGCATGAGTTCGGGTTCCATCGACAGCGTGGTGGCTATTTCAAGCGCGCGTTTGCGGCCATAGGAAAGTTCGACCGTGGTGGTGTCGGCGAAATCGGTCAAGCCGACCTGCGTGAGCAAGTCCATCGCGCGATCATTGAGTTCGTCGAGAACGCGTTCGCTTTTCCAGAATTTGAACGATGTCCCGAGCGAACGCTGCAAGCCGATGCGCACGTTCTGCATCACTGTCAGATGCGGGAACACAGCAGAAATCTGAAACGAACGAATGACACCACGACGAGCAATTTGCGCAGGCCGCTCACCCGTGATGTCGATGCCGTTGAAGACGATTTGTCCTGCGGTCGGTTCCAGGAACTTCGTAAGCAGGTTGAAGCAGGTCGTTTTGCCCGCGCCGTTAGGGCCGATCAAGGCGTGGATGGAGCCGCGACGCACGCGCAGGTTCACGCCGTTGACGGCGGTGAAGCCTTTGAACTCTTTTGTCAGGCCGCGGGTTTCCAGAATCGTATCGCCGAGAATCATGTCCCCTTCCGTGCTTTGTTTCAGCTTCAGCTCGGTGCGCTTTTGGCGCATGCCCCGTGATTTTGCTGGCGGTGTTTGTGTAGGTGCATGCGCAATTGCCGTTGCGATTTTGCTGCCTCGTTGTTGCATTTCTTGCGTGCTGCACAATCGTGATGCAGACCTGCGGTGCAACAAGCGCGCTGGCGTTATTGTCGCGCCAATGATGCAGCGCAATCATCGGGATTTGCACTTAGTTTTGAGCCTGGTTTTCGATAGCACCGGATGGCATTTGAATGTCGTTCGCACCGGTACCCGGCCTGGAGGCCGGGGTTTATGCCGTTGATTACGGCTAAAGTCAGCCAGGAACCCCCTCCACCGGCGCGAGCGAAAACAAAAACCGTCGATCGGCGCGAATCATTTCGCTAGCCCGCTCAGCGATCATCAATGTCGGGGAATTTGTGTTGCCCGAGGTAATTGTCGGCATCACCGAGGCATCGACCACTCGCAAGCCACTCACCCCGATCACGCGCAAACGCGCATCAACGACCGCAGCCGGGTCGTTATCCGTCCCCATCCGGCACGTTCCTACCGGATGAAAAATAGTCGTCCCAACTTTTCCCGCCGCAACAGCAAGTTCCGCGTCCGTCTGGAAAGCCGGACCCGGCAAAATCTCCTCCGGCGAATACTTCGCCAACGCGGGCGCGCTCGCAATCCGCCGAGTCAAGCGCATCGCATTGACCGCCACCTCGCGATCACGATCTGTCGACAAATAATTAGGCGCAATCAAAGGCGCGTCGCGCGCGTCCGGCGTTGCGATATGAACACTTCCCCGCGACGTCGGCCGCAGTGGACACACCGACGCGGTGAACGCATTGAACGCATGCAGCGGCTCTCCAAACCGGTCGAGCGATAACGGCTGCACGTGGTACTCCACATCCGGCCGCGTAATGGTCAAATCATCCGGATTGGACTTCGCGAACGCCCCGAGTTGCGAGGGCGCCATCGACATTGGCCCGCTTCGCATCAACATGTACTGCAAGCCGATCCACGCCTTACCCCACCAATGCGCCGACAGCGTGTTCAACGTTCGTACACCACGCACTTTGTAAGCCATCCTAAGCTGTAGATGATCCTGCAAATTCTCGCCTACACCGCGCAGGTCCTGCACGACATCGATACCCAGCCGCTGCAGCCGCGCGCCGTTCCCAATGCCGGATAGTTCCAGTAATTGCGGCGAATTGACCGCGCCCGCGCTCAGGATCACTTCGCAACGGGACTTGGCTAGATAGTCCGTATCGCCGCCACGATATTCAACTCCAACGCAGCGCTTGTCCTCCATCACTAGCCGTTGCGTATGCGCGCCCGTGATGATGGTGAGATTCGGCCGCTTCATCGCGGGCCGCAAGAATGCCTTCGATGCATTCCATCGAATTCCGCTGCGCTGGTTCACATCGAAATAACCGACGCCCGTGTTGTCGCCCCGATTGAAATCGTCAGTAGCGGGAAGGCCGCTTTCCTGAGCCGCCTGTGCGAATGTTTCCAGCACCTTCCACTTCAATCGCTGCTTCTCGACACGCCATTCGCCCCCGGCGCCATGCCATTGATTCCCACCGCCATGATGATCTTCACTGCGCTTGAATACCGGCAGCACTGAATCCCAGGACCAGTCGCGATCGCCGGAAATGCGCGCCCAATCGTCGTAATCCTCGCGTTGGCCGCGCATGTAAATCATGCCGTTGATCGATGAGCAACCACCCAGCACGCGGCCTCGCGGATACGAAAGCGAGCGGCCATCGAGTCCCGCCTCAGCCTGGGTTTTATAAAGCCAGTCGGTGCGCGGATTGCCGATGCAATACAGATAGCCGACCGGCACGTGAATCCAGTGGTAGTTATCTCTGCCGCCGGCTTCGAGCAGCAGCACGCTGACATCGGCATCTTCGGTCAGCCGGTTTGCCAGCACGCAACCAGCCGTTCCCGCACCGACGATAATGTAATCAAACTCGCCCTCAAGCTTGCGCGCGTCCTGTTTCATTTTGTCTCCTGCCCAAGCCGCTTCAGGCGGCTTTCACTTTGTCACAAACGCACAAGCTACTGCGGACGCAGTGCAGCAATCCAATCAGATATCTTCAATAGCTTTATAAGCTGCGCTAATATCAGGCATGGACCTGACTCTTCTCCGTGCTTTTGTCACCGTCGCCCGCGAAGGCAATCTCACGCGCGCCGCCGTGTTGCTGCACGTGTCGCAGCCGGCCGTCAGCCTGCAAATCAAGAACCTGCAGGAGACGCTGGGCATTACGTTGTTTTCGCGGACGTCGCACGGCCTGATCCTCACGCGCGATGGTGAAACCCTCCTGCCGCACGCTGAACGGGCTCTCACGGCCGCGAGCGAAGTGCAGCGCGTGGCCGCCGCGCTTCGCCACGAGGTCAGCGGGCGCCTGACCATCGGGACCATTCTTGATCCCGAATTCCTGCGCCTGGGGGGTTTCTTGCGCGCGCTCGTGGAGACGTATCCGCGCATTGAAACCGCGCTGCGGCACGGCATGTCAGGCTGGGTGCTCGAGCGCATCAAGGCGCGCGATCTCGATGTGGGGTTTTATATCGGCGATCCGGTTATCGATGAACCCCGCGATCCGGACCGCTTTTATGTCGTGCAACTGAAGCCTTATCTGTATCGCGTGCTGGCGCCAGCGGGTTGGAACGATCGCGTGAACCGGCCGGAGCGTTTGGAGGGCGGCGACAGTGGCTGGGCCGCGCTTGCCCGGCTGCCCTGGATCTGGACGCCGCCGGAGTCGGCGCATAACCGCTTGCTCACGCGGATCTTCGATGCCCACGGCGTTCAGCCCGTGAAAGTGGCCGAGGTGGATCAGGAGCCGTCGATGCTCGACCTGGTCAAGTCGGGCGTGGGCCTGACGCTCGTGCGCGATTCCATCGCGCTGGCCGAAGCGCACGCGCATGCGCTGACAATCGTGGAAGGCGTCACGGTGCCTACGCAGCTTTCGTTCATCGTGCTCGCGGAGCGCCGTGAGGAGCCGAGCATCGCGGCGGCGTTACGTCTGATTGAAGATCAATGGGCGACATAGTCGCCTGAACCACCGTTTTGAACGTCGTGACCGGAAGCCGATGAATCTTCCGGTCATTAAATTTTGTTAGTCTGAGGGACGCGCATCTGGCGCCCACGTGAACAGGAAATTTCAACATGGCACGCAATATCGAAATCAAGGCTCGCGCGCATCAATTCGACCAGCTCCTGGCCAGCGCCGCTGCGCTAGCCAGCGAACCGCCGATGATCTACCGCCAGCAAGATTTTTTCTACGATGTGCCAAACGGCCGCCTCAAACTGCGTCAATTCGATGACAACACGCCAGCCGAACTGATTTTCTATCAACGCGATGACCGCGACGGCCCGAAGGTGTCGTACTACTCACGCAGCCCGGTAACCAATCCCGAAGCCACCCACGCGCTGCTCGCTCAAGCGCTGAACACGCGCGGCATCGTGAATAAGGAACGGCATGTGTATATCGTCGGGCGCACGCGGATTCATCTGGACCGCGTGGACGGGCTGGGAGATTTCATCGAGCTCGAAGTGCTGCTCGGCCAGGATGACGACGAAGCCGGCGGCGAGAAAGAAGCTGAGGAATTGTTTGCGAAGCTTGGCGTGTCGGCGAGCGACCTTGTGCCGGTTGCGTACGTCGACTTGTTGAGCGAGCCGGCTTAAACCGCCCGGCTTAATTGGCAGAATCCGGTGGATTGGCCGCCAGATGCCCAAGCGGCAGCGGCCCGTTGCGCTTGAATGTGGTCAATACGATATTGGAGCGCACGCTGTCCACGCCGGGAACTCGCATCAGTTTCTTCATGACGAACGTCGACAGCGCGTTCAAATCCGGCGCGACGATGCGCAACAGGTAATCGGCGTCGCCAACCGTCGCATGGCATTCGAGCACTTCGGGCAGCGCTTCAATCTGCTGCCGGAACTGGTCGATAACGGTATCGCCATGATGCTTCAGCTTGAGGCTCGTAAAAGCGGTGACGCCGAGGCCGAGTTTTTCGGGGCGCAGCACAACCCGGTAGCCATCGATCACACCAGTAGCCTCCAGGCGTTGCAAACGGCGCCCGATTTGCGATGGCGACAGCGGCACTTCCTCGCCGAGTTGCTGATGCGTCGCGCGGCCGAAGCGCTGAAGAACGTCAAGTAGCGCGAGATCGAAGTGATCAAGGTCGACCATGGGGATATCCTGCGTGAAAAGCTGAAAGACGCAAGCTTACCGCGTGATCCTCGCGTGATCTTCTTAGGCCCTCGCGTCGCTGACCTCAACCACTCATGTAAGGAGAACCGGCATGATCAAGAAACTTACAGCTGACGAATTGCCCAAGCTTCTCGGCGAATTAAAGCAATGGCAAGCTAGCGCGGATAACAGCTCAATTCAGCGAAGTATCAAGTTCGCTGATTTCAACGAGGCATTCGGTTTCATGACCCGCGTGGCAATAAAGGCACAGGAAATGGATCACCATCCAGAATGGTCGAATGTGTACGACAAAGTGGAAATCACGCTCTCGACGCATACGGCAAAAGGTCTGACGGAACGCGATATAACGCTTGCGAGATTCATCGACGCCATAACCTGAAGCACCTGAAAGCCGCTCGCTACCCTGATCACTGCGACAAATGCGTAACAGCCGTATTACAAACAATGACATTCAAATTCCGCAATAAGCGGGGCCGAAAAGAGCTGCCAGAGGCCAAAACTCGCTTATTCGAAAGCAGAAACAAAGGTGTTTGCAAGTCTGCGGCAACGAAAACTTTCATCAAGAAAGAAAACTTATAATACAGGCGTAATCTTTCACCAGACCCTGCGCGCTCTGACGGCTCCAGTCCATCGGCGGCACAGACCGACACTGTACAATCAGCAACGCATACGGTTTGGACAGTCCGTTTTACCCCTTGCAACGACTGGTTTGGTCGCCACAGGGGCTTGGCGGACGTGCTGGAGACCGATCGCGGAGTGGCATCCGTGAAGCGGGGAATTTTGGCGTGTCCGGCCACAGGAGAATTGCTGCACAGCAAGGCGCGGTGCAGCGTTTGGCGTAAAAAGATTGCTGATATAACTCGGACGGCGCCGCGGTATAGAAAGGTGAGCAATTCCGGCCGGCGGCCGCGGCATGCAATCGAGCCCAATTCATCGTATAAGAGCGACTTCCATGCGAATCCTTCTGATCGAAGATGACCGCCCCATCGCGCGCGGCATTCAAAGTAGCCTTGAACAAGCCGGCTTTACCGTCGATATGGTCCACGACGGCATTTTCGCGGAGCAAGCGCTCACGCAAAATCGCCATGAACTGGTGATTCTCGATCTCGGCTTGCCGGGTATCGACGGCATGACGCTGCTATCGCGTTTCCGCCAGGGCAATCGCCACACGCCAGTGATTATCCTGACCGCACGCGACGAACTGCATGACCGCGTCCAGGGCCTGAATAGCGGCGCCGACGACTACATGCTCAAGCCGTTTGAACCCGCCGAACTCGAAGCGCGCATTCGCGCCGTGATGCGCCGCAGCGGCCCGCATGGCGACGTCCCGCGTCCGGAAGTATCGCTGGGCGGATTGCGTCTGTCGGGTGTGGATCGCCGCATTTTCAACGATGAAAAACCCCTTGAACTGTCGCCGCGTGAATTCGCTGTGCTCGAAATGCTGTTGCTGCGCCACGGCCGCGTGGTCAGCAAGGCGCAATTGCAGGATCACCTGACGCACTTCGGCGGCGATCTCGGCGACACCGCCATTGAAGTCTACGTGCACCGGGTTCGCAAAAAACTCGAAAACTGCCGCGTGGAAATCGTGACGGTGCGAGGGTTCGGCTACCTGCTGCAGGAAATCCGGCAGACAGCCGCGTAAGCGGTTTGTCGATGGCGTAATCACGTAACCAGCCTGACGAGCGGTAACCAGCACCTTGCGATTCCCACCCCGGCGCACGCTTGACGAACGTTTCGACCGCGCCGACTGGCTGCATCTGGCGCGCTCGACAACCACGTCTGCACGCGTGCCGCCCAGTCTGCGGCGCTCGCTGTTGCGCCGCCTGGCCGCGCCGCTGTCGCTGCTCGCGTTGATGAGCGGATTGATGGCGTACTGGCTTGCGTGGCAATACACGCAGCACGTAGTCGACCGCTCGCTGGCCGACCTCGCCACGGCTATCTCCAAGCAAATCCAGCTAGCAGGCGTCGATGCACCGCTCACGGTGCCGCCGCTTGCCCGCGCGATGTTTTCGGATCCTATCGAGCAACTGATCTACCGGATCAGCGACGGCGATACCGAGATCGCCGGCGAACGCGATCTGCCGTTGACCGGCACGAACGTGCGCCGGATCCACTACGCATACGTCTTCGAAACGAACTACCAGGGCACGAGCGTGCGAGCGGCACAGGTGCGCGTCGACCAGTTGCACGGCAATCCGATCGTGGTGGAAGTGGCGCAGCGCGTGGGCTCGCGGTATCGAATAGCGGTCGAGTTCATGGTCGCCATCATGATGCCGCTGCTGCTCCTGCTGCTGGCGGGCTGGGTGATCGTGTGGCGCGTGGTGAACCAGCAGCTCAACCCGCTGACCGATCTCGCCGATACCCTCAACCGGCAGACGCATACGTCGCTCGAACCGGTCGATGAGTCGTTCGTTCCCATCGAAATTCGTCCTCTGACGAGCGCGATGAACGCCCTCCTCGACCGCCTGAAAACGGCGCTGGACGGACAGCGCAAATTTATCGCCGACGCGGCGCACCAGTTGCGTACGCCACTCACCGCCGTGAAGCTGCACGCCGAGCAGGCGGCGAGCGCCAAGGATCCGGCCAAGGTGCTGGAAGCGGTCAAGGAGCTGCGGGCGTCGGCGGATCGGGCCGTGCGCTTGTCGAACCAGCTGCTCTCGCTCGCACGCGCCGAACCGGGCGAACAGGCCGCGCGTTTCATTGACTTCGATTACGCCAATCTCGCGTTTGAAACCGGCGCCGAATGGGTGCCGCGCGCGCTGGCCGTGGGTATCGACATGGGCTTCCAGCGTCTCGATGACCCTGATAACGAGCATCCCCTGCTCGTGCGCGGCAATCTCGTGCTGGTGCGTGAGGTGATTGGCAATCTGATCGATAACGCGCTGAAATACGTCCCCACTTCCCGTGCCGAAGGCGCACTGGTGACTGTTACGGTGACGCAGACTATCGACGAAACCGGCCGGAAGATGGGCGAAATCGTAGTGGAAGACAACGGCCCGGGCGTGCCGCTGGAACAGCAGCCGGATCTATTCAAGCGCTTCTTTCGCGGCGATGGCCACGGCGTGGAAGGTGGCGCCGGACTGGGTCTTGCGATCGTCCACGACATCATGGTCCTGCACAACGGCAGCGTGCATTATGAAGACGCTCCAGCGCCCGAAGGCGGTGCGCGATTCATCGTGCGGATGCCTTTGAAAACGGCATGAAAAAACGCCACGGCAGTTTGGGCCGTGGCGTTTTTTAAGCTGACACCTTCTGCAAATTCCTACTTTTTCTTCTTCAATGCCAGCATGGTGCCGCGGCACTTCTTGGCTCCGCAGCGGCACTCGTATTCCTTCTTGAGCTTCTTGGTAATGCGACCGTCGATGACGAGACCGTAGTCGTAGTACAGCTCTTCATCTTGCTTGATCGCACGCAGCGCGTGAATGAACACACGCCCTTCCTTCTCTTCCGCTTCGCAATTCGGCGCGCACGAATGGTTGATGTAGCGTGCGCTGTTGCCGTCGACCTTGCCGTCGATCACCTTGCCGTTTTCGAGCGCGAAATAGAACGTATGGTTCGGCTCGTCAGGGTTGTGGGGATGACGGCGCAACGCCTCTTTCCACGAAATGCGTTCGCCTTTGTACTCGATAATCCGTTCGCCCTTGGCGAGCGGCATCGCGGCGAACACGCCCTTGCCGTGTATGCCCGAACGGCGGACGGCGACCCTCCGTGAACTCATCGAACGAATCCTTTAAAACGAATCGGTTTGGCTTAGCAGACGCTTCAACTTCGCCCCGTCCCGGTTTCACGCGAACGGTGACAAACCGGAACGTGGCTTAAAAAAACGCGGCGGCCTGAATGCGAGGCGCCGCCGCGTTGCTGTCTTTCTCAATGCACTGATTGTTTCGGTACTTCGTGTGCTTCATCTGCTGCACGTGTGAAGTTCAAACCATACAGGCAAACAACGGCATCGTACACGTTAGCCGCGCACGAATTCAACCGCTCCATAAATTCAAGCTGGGCGTTTCAGCGCTGACCGAACGAGATATCGCCGAACAACGCCTTCTGTTCGCGCGGCTGCGAGCGCCAGTATTGCGGCGGCGCTACGACGGTCGCACCCAGTTGCGCGGCCGCGTGCCACGGCCAGCGCGGATTGTAGAGCAGCGCGCGTGCCAACGCGACGAGATCCGCCTCGCCCGACTCAATAATTTCTTCGGCATGCTGCGGATCGGTGATCAGACCCACGCCCATGGTGTTCACGCCCGTGGCTTCCTTGATGGCTTTTGCGAACGGCAGTTGATATCCCGGCGACAAGGGAATCTTTTGCAACGGCGATACACCGCCCGACGACACATCGATCCAGTCAACCTTGTGTTTCTGCAACTCCTTCACGAACACAATGGTCTGCTCGAGATCCCATCCGCCCTCCACCCAATCCGATGCCGACACACGCAGGCCGACGGGTTTATCGGCGGGAAAAGCGGCACGCACCGCGTCGAAGACTTCGAGCGGAAAACGCATGCGATTTTCGAGTGAACCGCCGTATTCATCGGTGCGCTGGTTGGCAAGCGGCGAGAGGAACTGGTGCAGCAGATAACCGTGGGCCGCATGCACTTCAAGCGCATCCATTCCAAGGCGCGCGGCACGTTTTGCCGTCGCCACGAAGGCATCGCGGATACGGATCAGGCCGGCGGCATCGAGTGCGAGAGGCGGCGTTTCGCCTTCCTTGTGGGGAATCGCCGACGGTGCCGAAGGTAACCAGCCGCCGTTCGAAACCTCGATCAACTGACCGCCTTCCCAAGGTGCCGCACTCGATGCTTTCCGGCCAGCGTGGCTGATCTGCATCGTGATGGCGATAGGCGAATATTGCCGGATCGCGTCGATGACCGGCTTGAGCGCGGCTTCAGTCACGTCGTCCCAAAGTCCGAGATCGCCCGGCGTGATACGGCCATCAGGCTCCACCGACGTTGCTTCGAGACAGAGCATGCCGGCGCCGGAGAGCGCGAGGTGTCCGAGGTGGATCATGTGCCACGCGGTGGCTTCGCCGCGAACGGCTGAGTATTGGCACATCGGCGAGACCACGATGCGGTTCGGAAGCGTCACGCCTCGCAGCGTGAAAGGCGAAAACAGAGCGCTCATGGGGGAGTTTCCGAAGGAAGGGAAAGGGGGCGAATTAGAATAGCACTTCGGTTTTTTCCGTGTTGACAGCAAGTCCGGTCACCCGGACAAACAACGCCGGCGCCCTCGCCCCTTATTTCATCTGGCCTGCAGGCGTATTCAATCTCATCGCCCATGATTCAACCTTGCCGGTATCGAGCCGCTTTGCCGCCGTGCTTCGCCACGATGGCGTGAGTGCCGCGAGCCCAGCCATTTGTTCCAGCGCCGGGCGATCATCCCGATCAATGTAAAACACCCGCAGCAATCGTTCGATCGTCCATTCGGGATGCGGCCGCGCGAGCCGTTCCATGAGATCGCCGGCACCGGTTTCGCCAGGTTCAAGCACGCGGTAATACCAGCCCGTACGACGCGTGTCCTGCACGCGTCGAGACATGTCATGGCGTGAAAAATGGAGATTGAGTTTCCAGCACGGCTGGCGCGGCTGCGACACCTGCACGATCACGGTGCCAAGACGAAACACATCGCCGACGCATACATCTGCTTCATTCAAACCGTGCGTCGAGATGTTTTCACCAAATGCGCCGGGTGCATTAAAACGAGTCAGCCCCGTAGACAATGCCGGCCATTCGTCACGCCAGACGGCGTAGTGGTCGCGGCTATAGTGATGCAGCGCTTTCTCGGGACCGCCGTGATGTTTGCGCTCGTACTGGTGGTCACCTTCCAGCCCGGTTTCGCCCACGCGAACACGCGACGCCAGCGGCACTTTGTGAATCGCGCTGTATTTGCCTTGCGTGCCGAGCGGCGCAACTTCTCCGGCAAGCACGGCGTCAATCACAGGATTCATGGTGCACTACCTTCAGTTCGTCTAAGTCTTTATTTGGCTGTTTCGAAACGGTCCAGCCATTCGCCAAACATCTTGCGCGCGGCGCGTTCGAGCGCTGGGCCGTGCCGGGCGGTATCGGCGCGTAAAGCAGTCACCGTAGTACCGCTTTCCGCCACTTCGCCCGGGTACGCCACCAGCCAGCTTTCAAAACGGTCGACGAGCACTTCAGGATGGCATTGCAAACCCAGGACGTGCTCGCCCCAGCTGAAGGCCTGATTTTCACAGAGATCCGTAGATGCAAGCAGCGTGGCGCCATCGGGAAGATCGAAGGTATCTCCATGCCAATGGAGCACCGGCGTCGACTGACCTTCGGCTTCGAAATGCCGTAGAGCGGAAGCCCTTCCCGCGTTGGTCAGCGTCAGCGCTTTCCAGCCGAGTTCTTTTTGCGCCGCCGGATAAACCTTCGCCCCCAGCGCGCGGGCAATCAATTGCGCACCCAGGCAGATACCGATAGTCGGCAGGCCCGCCGCAATGCGCTTTTCCAGCATGGCGAGCAATGGATTCAGATGGGGAAACAGCGCGTCATCATAAGCGCCGATCGGGCCGCCGAGGACGACCATCAGGGAAGTATCGAGCGGATCAGGAGCGTCGATGCGAGCGCGGCCCACGTCGAGATAACGCACCAGTTGGCCACGGTCGCCCAGCACTAGTTCCAGGCTGCCGAGATCTTCGAAATAGACGTGGCGTATCGCCAGGACTTCACGTTTCATCGGCGGTCACCCAAGAGAGCCGGCAAGCTGGGATCGGCGCACGCGGCATCAGGCGGCGCACACAAAGGAGAGGCACGGTCGATCAGCGCACCGCCAACGGGCGCGCGGCTCGAATAGCCCGTCAGCCAAGTCTAACCGACAGCGCCGAGCTTCGCGCTCAAGGCGCGAAACTCGGGCAGCGAAGAGAGACGTGAAGCGAAACGTGAAGCTTCAGGCAGCGCCGCTTACGCGACTTGCGCGAAGATCTTCCAGTTCTTCTTCTGCTTGGCGAGATCGCCTTCTTCGTATACCGAACAATCGAGGCGCAGGTCAGTATCGGCCATGTCGATGTTCAGCAACGCGCAGTGATGCGGCGTCTTCTTCGGGTTCTTGCTCGCTTCGAGATGCGTGCAGCTCAGGCACATGCGGTGCGGTGGAATCTGCTGCACCACTTCCAGTTGCCGAATGGTCTTGAGCAAGCTGCGATAAAGCTGTGATTGCTCATCGACCTTCAACGTGCCGACTGCCTTCGACAAGAACTCCGGCCATACCAGCGCCTTCTTGGCCGCCGTCTTTCCGCGTGCGGTCAAGCGTACAGCCAGCGCGCGCCCGTCGTCCAGCGCACGGCGCTTTTCGACCAGACCCTTGCCTTCCAGTGTGCTGACGGCATCGCTGGTGGTCGCAGCGGTCAACGCCGTTTCCCGTGCGATCTCGCCAAGCCGCATTGGACCGCGCCGCTGCATCAGCAGCACGAGAATTTCGCCCTGGGTCGGCGTCAAGCCCGCACCCTCAGCCCATTCCCATGCCTGGCTACGCATCGCCGTGCTCAACCGCAGTAAGCCATGGGTCACCCGCCCTGTGGCCTGCTCTCCGTATACGCCTTCGCTCATAGTCGTTCGCTTCGTCTTTCTTGATGCTTATCTGATGGTTCGGCAACGGCTTGAAAACCGGTAAAACGTCAGACCCCGCTCGTTTTACCCAAACCGCTGCTGGCTCAATCGCCGACTTATCCGACCGGCGAATCCTTTCGTATCAACTACCGTCTCAAAATTCGGGCGATCAAACCGATGCAGCTAGTTCGTCGTCCGGATAAGGACATCTACGTTTTTCCGTGGCGCCTGTTCTAGACCGTCGAGCGCTTCGTTTGTTTCACCGGCGTTACATCTCCCTGCCGGTAAAACCGACATTCTAAGCGACTGGAACCAAACGTACACCTTAGTTATTCACAAAACAGTGTGGACAACGCAGTGGATAACCACATTATTCGATGTGCGCCGATTCTTGATAACCCCCCAAGTGTGCAAAAGCACCCGCTTGTTATCCCGCGTTGACCCTTTCGATGCAAGGCTCCGCACCGAAGTTATGCGCACTCCAAACTGTTGAGTTTGTGGAGATTTTATCGGTTGTCCACAGAATTGCACGCTGCTTGTTAACTACTATTACGTATGTATACGAACTCATGACAGCAAACCTTAGAGACATGTTATCGGCATCGGTCTGAAAGAAAATGACAAAAAAAACCTGCCGGGGAAGCAGGTTTATTTTTTTGCTGGCGGTCGAACCAATGAAGCCAAGGCCGAT
This sequence comes from Caballeronia eucalypticola, assembly GCF_047608185.1. Lineage (NCBI taxonomy): Bacteria > Pseudomonadati > Pseudomonadota > Betaproteobacteria > Burkholderiales > Burkholderiaceae > Caballeronia > Caballeronia eucalypticola. The sequence continues at coordinate 256,070 of NZ_JBLKRU010000001.1, read as the reverse complement.
CCGTCACTCGCGCCACTGCAGGCACTGCTGACGAACCGCTTCATGCAGCGAGCGCTCGCGGTCGAAAACACCGCGTAACCAGGTAGCGTCGTTCATGTTGCTACGGGCGATATCGCCGACCTGGCGCAGCGCTTCGTTCGAACCGAGCGCGTCGGCATGCGGCGCGATGATGTCGAGCGTCGCGAGGATGTCTTCCGCAATCGTGCGGCGCTCGCCCGTCTGAGGATCGATGCAACTGCCTTCCAGCCCAAAACGGCAAGCCTCGAACCGGTTGAACGTGTAGACGAGATAGTCGTCCTCTTTCAGCGTCAAGGGCTTGTCAAGCAGCAGGTAGCGCGCGAGCGTCTGGATGTAGCAAGCAATGGCCGCTGCGCGATCGACTGACAGCGGCGTGTCCATCACCCGGACTTCAATCGTCCCAAAACCTGGTTTTGGCCGGATGTCCCAGTAAAAATCTTTCATGCTGTTGACCACGCCGGTGCTGACCATCTTCGAGAAATATTCCTCGAAGCTGTCCCACGTGAGCGTGAACGGCGCGCGGCCGGATAACGGAAATGCAAAGACCGAATTGAGGCGCGCGGAATGAAAGCCGGTATCCACGCCTTGCACGTACGGCGACGAAGCCGACAACGCGATGAAGTGCGGAATGAAACGCGACATGGAATGCAGCAGGAACAACGCGCTGTCCGGGTCCGGGCAGCCAATGTGCACGTGCTGGCCGAATACCGTGAACTGCTTCGCGAGGTACCCGTAGAGCTCGGAAAGATACTGAAAGCGCGGTGTATCGAAGATCTGGCGATCGCTCCACTGCTGGAAGGCGTGTGTGCCACCGCCACACAGCCCGACGTTGAGGTGGTCAGCAGCGGACACCAGGGTGTCGCGGATGGCGCGGAGGTCCGTTACAGCCTGTTCATGCGTCGTACAGATGCCGGTGGACAACTCGATCATGCTTTCGGTGATCTCCGGCGTGATGCTGCCGGGGATCTTTTCGTCCTTGACGAGCCGCATGAGATCGGAGGCGGCCTTGGTCAGGTCGTAGTCGTGCGTGTTGACGACCTGGATCTCGAGTTCGACGCCAAAGGTGAACGGCTCCGAGTTGATGAAAGGTTCGAGTGACATGGTGCCTCTTGATTGACAAAGCCTGGGTCGCCAGCGGACGAGCTTATCGGCACGAAGCGCCGGGTAGCTCAGCAGCTTCAAAGCACGCTCAAGCGCTCAATGACCGGCTCGATGACCCGCCCGGCGACCCGATGAAAACGAGAAAAAAGACGGGTTGAAACGCTACTCGCGGCGTTCGCCGATCGCCGACAAACTTCGATACACGAGGAACGGCGTAACAATTTGCAGCACGACGATCGAGCACATCACGATTGCCCGCAGCGTGGGATCGTAGTCGGGATACAGCACGTACATATCGTCGACGAGCAGATACGCAAGCGCGGACATTGGCGTCAACGACACCCCGAGCGCCGCGCCCTGTTTCCAGTTCAGACCGCTCGGTTTTGCAAAGATCAGCACACCGGCCAGCTTGCCGATGAACCGCGCCACGATCAGCGCCAGCGCAGCCAGTCCGCCCAGCGCGATATCGCGCCATTCAAACGATGTCAGCGTCAACGCAAACAAGATCACCGTCAGCAACCAGCCTGCCGTCCCGAAATGCGTCGGCCACAATTGCGGCCGCTCATTCGAATTCTTCACGATGATGCCAGCCGCCAGTAACGCAAGAATGGTCGACAGCTTGAACACATGTGCGATCGCAATCGCGAGCAGCACGAGACCGAACAGCGCGACGAACGAGTGCTCGTCGTTGGTATTCAGCCTTCGATACAGCAGATTGCAAGCCAGCGCCAGGAGCAGCGCCAGCACGAGCGAACCGAGTAACAGATAAAGCGGCTGGACGATCGTCGCGAGCGTATTGCCGTAGATTTCCTGATGCAGAACGCCGGCCGCGAGTTTTTCCACGATCACCGCGTACATGCTGTTGAGCGCGGTCAGCGTAAGCAGTCGTTGTGTGACCTGGCCTTCGGCGCGTAGTTCGGTACGCAGTTGAATCACCATCGCCGGCGACGTTGCCATGGCGATCGCGGCAATCACCACTGACGGCATCGTCGGCACTTTGCACAGCGTCAGCGCGATCAGGACGAAGCCGAATGTGAGCGTGCTTTCAGCAATGCTCGACAAGATCAGATAGGGATTGCGGCGAATCCATCGCAGGTCGAGCCGGCTGCCGAGTTCGAACAGGAGCAGGCCGAGCGCGACATCGAGTAAAGGCCGTGAAATTCCGGCCGAGCTGACATCGATTACACCAAAACCTGCGTTGCCTGCAATCAGGCCAATGATGGCGTAGCCCGTGATCCGCGGCAAACGCCATGCACGCCAGAGCAGTTCACCGCATAGACCCGCAGCGACCAGCGCCAAGCCAGCCCAGAAAATGGCGTCGGGTGTGAGTGGCCAAACCGGTAAAAATGAAAAGGCCGACTTCATCGTGAGGACTTCTCCTTCGCAGCTAGTGTGGATAGACAGTGAATGACAGACAGATAGTGCGCGGCAATGGTGCGCGTTGCCGGAAAGGTTCGTGGCCGGATCATTCTTCAGGCTCCGTCGAGTCGCGTTGGGACACGGCGGCCCATTGACAGCTGATTCGCTGCTTGGCCAGTCGGCCCATTGCCGGCGAGACAAGGGATCACAGCGTTTTTTTCAATCCACGCGCGGGTGCAAAGCGCGGTTTGAAGCGATAAGCCGGCAAGGCGGCCAAACGAAAGAACGGCGATTGTGCCATAGCTCCCGGCTGCGCCTGTTCAATCCCCACAGCCGTTGAGACCAAGCGGTAACAATGAGTTTTAGCGTGTCGGTACGAGGAAAAATCTACCTTTTAGCGGGTTGGATCTTCACATCGGTTCGTCCGCGATAACGTGGTTTTTCCACTTTGAGCGCTGCCGATGACGCTTGTTTTAAGGTTTACAAGTTTTGTTTATATATACGTAGTAGTAGTTAACAAGGCCGGACGATTTCTGTGGATAACTCTTTTTTCATCAACGTTTACAAAAGCTTGAAGGGCGCATAAGCAGAGCGTGAACGTGTGGGCGCCGGAGGGTGAACCCGGAACAACTTTGGCCGGATGTGCGGCGTGATCGAGTTGTCCCGTTTACGCCCACAGCGAGTACACAGGTCATTTGCGCGAAATTCGACGCGTTATCCACAGGCTTCGGTGGATAGCTTGTCAGCCGGACGTTTTAACTGAATTCGCCTTGTCTTAACGCTCGCAGAAGGAAGCGTGCGGGATCGATGGCATCGGCTAGTTCACGCTCGACCGGCCATGGTTCGCCCTCGATTTGCGCCGCGATCAGTTCGGCGGCGAGCGCCGACCACACCAAACCGCGCGAACCGAAAGCAAATGCGCCGTACAAGCCGGGCGTGCGCGGCAGATCGAGAGGCCATGCGCCGGAAAGGCGGCTGGCGTCGGCACGCGCGGCGGTTTCTTCGGCGAGGGCGCCGATCATGGGCATGCGATCAATCGTCACCGACCGGAACGCCACACGACCTTCCAGTGTTTGCGCTTGAGGGGCAAACCCGGCCAGCGCGGGGAGCATCATCGAAACACGTTCCATGTTTTCGATGTGACCGGCCGCCTGAATCTGCGTGTTGATGTCGTCGATATCGTAGGTCGCGCCCGTCAGCGTGCGATGCGCACCGAGCGGCACGGCGTAGCCATCACCAACGATGGGTACGCGCAAGCCATCGAGCGGGCTCGACTCCAATACCGTTAGCTGGCCGCGCACACCGCGCGTCGGCACGCCGTGAAGCCCGGCGAGGCGCTGTGCATCGCCGGCATTGGCAAGGATCAGGACGGGGGCTTGGGCCAAGACGTGGCCGGCTGCGTCGAAGGCGGTCCACATGCCGTCTTCCCGATCGATACGCGCAACTTCCGTCCCAAAACGCGTGTTTAGCAAATCTCCCGCAACCTTGCATTGCGCGGCGCATATCGCGGCGGGGGAAATCCAGCCGCCGTGAGGGAAAAACCATCCGGGACGTGCGACGGGTTGGCCCGCCAACCGAGAAGCTTCGCGTTCATCGACGGCGATGACATACGACGGCGGCAAGCCGAATCGCTTGATCGCGGATGCGATTGCGCGCGCATCGTCGACGGAATCTGCGATTTGCAGCAAGCCCTGGTGACTGCGTTCCAAGGGGTGACCAGCGCGCTCGAGTTCGGACCATCGATGCAACGCGTAGAGAAATCCAGTGCGTGTCAGGCGGGCAGCGATGCTGTCGTCGCGCCAGACGATCGGGTGAAAGACGCCTGCCGGGTTGCCGGACGCATCGCGGGCGAGATCGTCGTGGCGCTCGATCAGGCTGACTCGCCATCCACGCGATGCAAGGCGCTCGGTGATCGCACATCCAGCAAGGCCAGCACCGATGACAATTGCATGGCGCGGCGTTTGATGTGTGGAGGCGTTCTCTTTCTCTATTACTAACGGAAGCGGCGGCTCATGACGCCGCACCCGCCAGCGTGGAGCGAAATACGCTTTCACATAAGCGCCATCCGGAGTTTCATCGCAGATAAAGCCTGCCTCTTTGAGCGCGTCTGGAAGTTGCGGATGCGCTTCGGCGCATAACGTCGCTTCATTTCCGGCGATACGTGCCAGCGCTTTGGCGATATAGGCCAGCTTCGCATCGGCGTGAGATAGCTGCAGATAAAAGGCATCGGCACGCAGCCAGATTTTCGGCAGCATGCTTTCTATTTCGCCGATGGCCAGCGTCAACACCACGCGCCCGTTTTCAAACTCGAGCCTGTGAAGGCCGGTCACCGGCATCGGCCATGCATGGATCAGCGACTGGAAAAGCGTGGGCTGCTCAGCGAGTTCGTCGGGGAGTTTCATCGACGCCAGCGGCCCGACCGCGACGAAATGCAGACGCTCGGAGCGCTGCGGGTCCGCGCGCCAAGCCGCCCATGTTTCGATAAACAGCCGCCCAGCGTCGAATTCCGCTTGTAGAACCGTGAAAGTGCGCTGCCGGGCCCAGCGAGCGCGATCGCCAAGCACGTTTGCGCTAAAAAAGGAATGGGTCATTCGAAAGGTTTGAAAGCAAACTGATGATATGACCGTCGCCGTGGATCTCGGGCCAAGCGCCGCGATCCCTTAAAGCTAATAGGGGTAAGGCTGAGCGCGTGATACACCGGATCGTCTCTTAACCGTTGGCAAAAACCAACGAAGCGTGAAATGAACAGTACGAAAGGATTGCTTGCATGAAAAGGGTAAAGGAAAGGGTTTCGGTTTGCCTCAGATCATGCGTAACTCTTGGAAACCCTTGTCCCGCTTGGGTTTGCGCTGCGTTATGATAACAACCGCCGAGTAAGGAGGAGGCCCGGCGACTGGGATGCGAGGGTTTGCCGGAATAGTGGGCCAGGGAGCTGGACCCGCGCCAGTGCTCGACTGCAAGGCCTGCGCACGTATAATCGGCGCGTTCGCGCTGTTCGTGTCAACCTAAACTGATAAAGGAACCTTAATGAATAAACAGGAACTGATCGACGCCGTGGCCGCTCAGACCGGCGCCAGTAAGGCTCAAACCGGCGAAACGCTGGATACGTTGCTCGAAGTGGTCAAGAAGGCCGTCTCGAAGGGTGACGCCGTGCAGTTGATTGGCTTCGGAAGCTTCGGTTCGGGCAAGCGCGCAGCGCGCACCGGCCGTAACCCGAAGACCGGCGAATCCATTAAGATTCCGGCCGCCAAGACCGTCAAGTTCACGGCTGGGAAGGCATTCAAGGACGCAGTGAACAAGCGGTAAGTGCTAGCCGATTGTGAGTATGAAACCCGCCTTTGGCGGGTTTTTTTTCGCTCGCGTTTTGTCTGTCTCAGCGGTTGTGACTGCGCTAGTGGCCGTGGGCGCCGCAGTCGCAATCATCGCCGTGGTCATGATCGTGGTGATCATCATGGTCATCCATCTCCCACGATGGAAACGGGTCAGCCAGCAATCCCTCCGACGCTTGCGACCATTCCGTATCGGTGACAAGGCAGGCGTCGAAAGCCGCGCGCCAATGCGGTTCGTCCAGATCGGTTCCGATCATCGCCAGTTCCTGACGACGGTCGCCGATAGTCATATCGTCCGCTTCACCGTACCAGTCCGCGGCAATTTCAGCTTCGAGTTCGGCATCGCCCGTCGGCCATTCGCTGCGCTCCTGCGCCGCCCACCACATGCCCGCTGGACCATGACGCAGCGCGCCACCCGCTTGCGACAATGAGCCGCCAATATCACTGCGTGTCGCCAGCCAGAAAAAGCCCTTGCAACGCAATACACCCGGCCATTCCTGATGCACGAGCGACCATAGCCGTTCAGGATGAAACGGCCGGCGTGCACGATAAACAAAGCCGATGATATAGGCGTCACCGGATTCTGATGCCGCATCCGGATCGGCGTTCAGCATCGCCAGCCAGCCGGGCGCGCTCGACGTTGCATCGAAGTCGAAGCGATCCGCGTTGACCAATTCGCTCGCTGCGACCGCACCATGAAGGGCATCGATCAGCTCGGCGTGCGGATTGAGCGCATGCAGGATGCGCCGAAGTTTGGCGAGCGTTTCGGCATCGACGAGATCCGTCTTGTTGATCACGATCACGTCGCAGAACTCGATTTGCGCGATCAGCACTTCCACGATCGTGCGGTCATTCTGTTCATCGCAAGGTTCATTGCTTGCCAGGCCGCGCTCGCTCAGCGCATCAGTCGACGCGTAATCGCGCGAAAAGCTCTCCGCGTCGACAACCGTCACAATTGTGTCGAGATGCGCGATGTCGTTATCGAAGACCAGGCTTTCGGCGATCAGCTGCGGGTCGTCGGTACCGGACGCTTCCACCACGATCGCATTGAAGCGCGCTTCGGCCGCGGCGCTGCTGATTTCATTCGATAGATCATCGATCCGGCCGCGAACCACCGCGATGGACGTGCCGGCATGATGGGCGAGCAGATGCTCGAGCAGCGTGGTTTTGCCTACGCCTGGCAAACCGGCAAGCACGGTAACGGGCAGGGGTTGATTCATCGCGTTTGGCATCGAAAGAGGGCGCGAAGTCGCGCGAGCGGCCGTTGAAAACGGTGGCGCTTTTAAGGAAACCCGCCTCGAATAGCGGCGAACTGGAACGCGGAATTGTGCATCAAACGCGGCTGGAACGCCGCGCCGTGCGATGAAATACAGAAGAAACAGACGAAGTGAAGCGAACCTGAATCAGCGCGATGCCGTCAGCAACTTCCACTTGCCGAGGATAGCGATGATCTGCCTGGAGTATTGATCGCGCAGCGTTGGCGTTTCCGAATGGTAAGCACCCACCGCCTGCCACGTGTTGCCATACTTGTTCATCTTCTGGCGCAAATGCCACGCGGCGATATAAACCGACTTGCACGGCTGCATCAGCGTGGTGGTCGAGATCCCATACTGGGCGAGCTGCGTCAGGTGAACGGAATTGATCTGCATCAGACCATAGTCGATGGAACCATTCGCGTTCTTGTTCATTGCGTCTGGCTGATTGTGCGACTCTTGCCAGGCAATCGCCCGCAGGATCAGCGGATTGACCTTTTGATACTTGGCGGCTTCGTCGAAGCAGTCGGCGTGCGCGGGCGCGGCTGCCAATAAGGCGCCGAAGCCAATCGGAAAGAGTCGCAAGAATATTTTCATCATGTTGGGTACCACCTGATCGACTGTGCGCCCTGCGTCCGCGGAAAACTTGGTAAGACGCGGTAAGGCTTGGTAAACACGGGAAAACCCACGCATCCGGCGCGCCGCAGCGCTCGTATCATACCCGGCAGACTATGGGGTTTTAAATTTCTCTATCCGACATAGCCAAGCCCCGTGACGCCATTTAGTCCGAAAGGCATCAGAAAGTTAGACAAATCGAACGCGTTTGTCTTTATAGGCGCATGAACTCCGAATCGCTCTACTGGACGGGCGAAAGCGAACAAATATGACAAATTCAACCTCTTCCCTATATGGAAAGGGCTGAGTAAGGGTCAAGGCAGATCGCTTTTTATCAGAAGTTTTGCGCAGATTTGTGACGCTTTGATTTTTCAGGATAGTCGGCCAGAGATTAGTGCTTTTGTGACAAACCTGACATGAAAAGCTGCTATGGTTCACGTTTTTGGGTTATGGCATTGCCCGGGCACCGGCCCTGGAAACGTCTGTTTTAAGCCTTCATGGTGTTAAGAGCGTCGAAAGACGCACGACACGGCGGCTTGCAGCGACGTGATCAGCAGGTCTAGACATCACACTCCATGAGAAGAAAACGTATGGCATTGCGTCGCGTCGCGATGGCTTTGCTGGTGGCCGGTCTTGCCACCACGCAAATTGCGCACGCACAGGTAACGCTTAATTTCGTCAACGCGGATATCGATCAGGTTGCGAAGGCGATCGGTGCAGCGACCGGAAAGACGATCATCGTCGACCCCCGGGTCAAAGGGCAGTTGAACCTCGTATCGGAAAATCCGGTGCCAGAGGATCAGGCTTTGAAAACGCTGCAGTCCGCATTGAGAATGCAGGGCTTCTCGCTCGTGCAAGATCACGGCGTGCTCAAGGTTGTGCCTGAAGCCGACGCGAAGCTGCAGGGCGTGCCGACTTACGTCGGTAATGCGCCCACCGCGAGAGGCGACCAGGTCATCACGCAAGTGTTCGAGCTGCACAACGAATCGGCCAACAACGTGTTGCCGGTTCTGCGTCCGCTGATCTCGCCGAACAACACGATCGCGGCCTACCCGGCGAACAACACGCTGGTCGTCACCGACTATGCCGACAACGTGCGGCGTATCGCGAGCATCATCGCGGGCATCGACACAGAAGCGGGCCGGCAAGTCGCCGTGGTACCGCTGAAGAACGCAAACGCGCTCGACGTTGCGGAGCAACTGAACAAGCTGCTCGATCCGGGCTCGGTGGGCAGCACCGACGCCACGCTGAAAGTCACCGTCACCGCCGATCCGCGCACGAACTCGCTGCTGTTGAAAGCCTCCAGCGGCGCACGGCTCGCCGCGGCCAGGCAGCTTGCGCGCAGCCTTGACGCAGCTACCACGCAGCCGGGCAACATGCACGTGGTCGCCCTGCGCAACGCCGACGCCACGCGTCTCGCCAAAACCTTGCGCGCGATGATGGGCAAGGGCGGCAGTGACAGTTCGTCGTCATCGGGATCGGGGTCGTCGAGCAGTTCAAGTTCATTTGGCCAGAACGGTTCTGGTTCGTCCACCGGCACCAACGGCTTGCCGCCGCTGCCGGGTGGACTCGGCAGCAGCAGTTCGTCGTCGGGCAGCAATCCGATGGGCGGCGGCGGCCAGAGCAAGGACTCCGGCTTCGGTAACAACAACGACAACAGCAGCGGTTCCAGCGATCAACCCGGCAACGGCATGATCCAGGCCGATACGGCCACGAACTCGCTGATCATTACCGCGTCGGATCCCGTGTACCGCAACTTGCGCGCAGTGATCGACCAGCTCGATGCCCGCCGCGCGCAGGTTTATATCGAAGCGCTGATTGTGGAGCTGTCGGCAACGACGGGCGCGAATCTCGGCATTCAGTGGCAAGGCGCGCTGCTTTCAAACAGCGGCAACAACGGCGTGTACGGCAGCACGAACCTGGGCTCGGGTACGTCGAGCATTGTCGACTTGACGGCAGCCGGCGCCACGATCGCGAACAATCCGGCGGCGCTGGCGGGCCAGACGAACATCCTCACGCAAGGCCTGAACATCGGCCTGCTGCACAAGTTCGGCAACTTCTTCGGCCTGGGCGGTTTGCTTCAGGCACTGTCGACGTCGGCGGATGCGAACATTCTTTCCACGCCTAACCTCATCACGCTGGATAACGAGGAAGCGAAGATCGTGGTCGGCCAGAACGTCCCGGTGGTCACCGGTTCGTACGCCACGCCGACCGCCAATACGGGCACGTCGGTCTCCGCGTTCAATACGTTCGACCGGCGCGACGTGGGGGTGACGCTGCACGTGAAACCGCAGATCACGACCGGCGGCATCCTGAAGCTCCAGCTGTATCAGGAAGATTCCAGCGTCGATAACACCACGATCAACAATCCCGGCGGCGTGACGATCAACACGCGCTCGATCCAGTCGACCATCCTGGCGGACGACGGCGAAATCGTCGTGCTCGGCGGCTTGATGCAGGACCAGTATTCGACGAGCAACAGCAAGGTGCCTTTGCTCGGCGATATTCCGTGGATCGGCCAGTTGTTCCGCAGCGAAGCGAAGACGCGGACCAAGACGAACCTGATGGTGTTCCTGCGCCCGGTGATCGTGCGTGATCAGGCGACCAGTTCGCAAATCTCGAACGATCGCTACGAATATCTGCGCCAGCAACAGTACAACTCCACCTCCGATAACCGCATCGAAAAGGATAAGGACGTGCCGGTTTTGCCGCCGGCGCCGATCGGCCCGAGCCAGGGCGGCGTGCCGTCGCAGAACCTGTTCGACCTGGACAACATGACACGCTCGCCGTCACGCGGCGGCAGCACCACGTTGCCGCAAGTGGCGCCTCCGAAGGTGCAGGGTCAACAGGGACAGTATCAAGGCCAGCAGCAATATCAGACGGCGCAGCCGCCGGGCCAGTATCAGGGGCAGCCGGCGAACGTGAATAATTACGCTGTGCCGAATAATTCGGCGCCGGGCGTGCCGCTCAACGGCGACGCGGGAGCCAAGCCGTGAATACGCTGAGCGCGTCCGTCGCGAACGTCGCCACGAGCACGCCGTCGCCGCTCGCGGCACGGCTGATTCCTTACGCGTTCGCGCGGACCGGGCAGATCCTGGTCGCGCACCAGCACGCGGACAGTATTGAAGTGTGGATCAGCGATAAAACCAGCGACGCCGCACTCGCCGAAGTCGCTCGCAACTTCGGCGCGCTTTCGATCGTGCGTTTGCCGGTGGCCGAACTCTCGGCTGCAATCAATTCGGCGTACTCGCGAAACGATGGCAGCGCGGCGCAGGTCGTCGGTGAAGTGGAAGGCGAAGTCGATCTGTCGCGGCTGATGCAGGACATTCCCGAGATCGAGGACTTGCTCGAATCGGAAGACGACGCGCCGATCATCCGCATGATCAACGCGCTGCTGACGCAAGCGGCGCGCGAGCAGGCATCGGATATTCATATCGAACCGTTCGAGACGTCTTCGGTGGTGCGTTTTCGTGTCGATGGCACCTTGCGCGACGTCGTGCGCCCGAAGAAGGCGCTGCATGGCGCGCTGATCTCGCGTATCAAGATCATGGCGCAGTTGGACATTGCGGAAAAACGGCTGCCGCAGGATGGCCGCATTACGCTGCGCGTAGGCGGCAGGCCGGTGGACGTGCGTGTGTCCACGCTGCCGACCGGGCATGGCGAACGCGCGGTGCTGCGTCTGCTGGAAAAAGATGCGCAGCGGCTGAATCTCGAAACACTGGGCATGGCGCGCGACACGCTGGTTCACTTCGACAAGCTGATTGGCCGCCCGCACGGCATCGTGCTGGTGACCGGGCCAACGGGTTCCGGTAAAACGACCACGCTTTATGCCGCGATGTCACGGCTCGAAACGGCCACCACCAACATCATGACGGTGGAAGATCCGATCGAATATGACCTCGGCGGGATTGGCCAGACGCAGGTGAACGAGCGCATTGGCATGACCTTCGCGCGTGCGTTGCGATCCATTTTGCGGCAGGACCCCGACATCATCATGATCGGCGAAATCCGCGATCTGGAAACAGCGCAGATCGCGGTGCAGGCTTCGCTGACGGGTCACCTCGTGCTCGCAACGCTGCATACGAACGACGCGGCATCGGCGGTCACGCGTCTTACCGATATGGGCGTCGAACCGTATCTGCTCGCGTCATCGTTGCTCGGCGTGCTGGCGCAGCGGCTGGTGCGGCAGTTGTGCCCCGTGTGCAAGGTAGAAAGCTCGGAAGATGGCCACATTCATTGGCACGCGGTCGGTTGCGACAAGTGCGGCCACTCGGGTTATGCGGGGCGTCGCGGCGTGTATGAACTGCTGCTGCTCGACGATCCGCTGCGCGCGTTGATTCATCGAAATGCATCGGATGCCGAAATATTGGCGGCCGGCCGAGAGCAGGGCATGCGCACGCTGCGCGAGGATGCAAACCGGTGGCTCGCGACCGGCGCAACGTCGCTGGAAGAAGTGCTGCGTGTGACGGGCGGAGATTAAACATCCATGCCGGCGTTTCGTTTTGAGGCAATCGATCAGGCGGGCAAGTCGCAGAAAGGCGTACTCGATGCCGACAGCGCCCGTGCCGCGCGCAGCCAACTGAGGACGCAGGGGCTGACGCCGCTCGTGGTCGAAGCGGCGGCTACTCGCACGCGGGGCGAGCGCAAACAGCGGTTATCGCTGGGAAAACGCTTGTCGCAACGCGAGCAGGCCATTCTCACGCGGCAGATCGCCAGCTTACTGACAGCGGGTTTGCCGCTGGGCGAGACGCTGTCGGTGCTGACCGATCAATCGGAGCGCGATTACGTTCGCGAGCTGATGGCCGCGATCCGCGGCGAAGTGCTCGGCGGCCATTCGTTCGCCAATGCGCTGGCGGAACATCCGCGTGATTTCCCCGAAATTTATCGCGCGCTGGTGGCGGCCGGGGAACATACCGGCAAGCTTGGACTGGTGCTGTCGCGGCTCGCGGATTACATCGAGCAACGCAATGCGCTGAAGCAGAAGATCGTGCTCGCGTTCACCTATCCGGCGATCGTCACGCTGATTGCCTTCGGGATCGTCACGTTCCTGCTGAGCTACGTGGTCCCGCAAGTCGTGAACGTGTTCGCCAGCACGAAGCAGGCGCTGCCGTTCCTCACCATCGCGATGATGGCGCTCTCCGGCTTCGTGCGGAACTGGTGGTGGGCGGGGTTGATCGGCGTGGCGTTGCTGAGCTGGATCATCAAGAGTCTCCTCGCGCGGCCCGGGCCGCGCATGGCGTTCGACCGATGGCTGCTCACCGCGCCGCTGCTCGGCAAACTCGTGCGCGGGTATAACACCGTGCGTTTTGCCAGCACGCTCGCGATCCTGACCGCAGCCGGCGTGCCGATCTTGCGCGCGCTGCAAGCCGCGGGCGAAACGCTGAGCAACCGCGCGATGAGCGCGAACGTCGACGACGCGATCATCCGGGTGCGCGAAGGCACGTCGCTGTCGCGCGCGCTCGGTAACACGCGGACGTTTCCGCCCGTGCTGGTGCACTTGATCCGCTCGGGCGAAGCGACCGGCGACGTCACCACCATGCTCGACCGCGCCTCCGAAGGCGAAGCGCGCGAACTTGAACGCCGCACGATGTTTCTCACGAGCCTGCTGGAACCGCTGCTGATCCTGGCGATGGGCGGCGTCGTACTGGTGATCGTGCTGGCGGTGATGCTGCCGATCATCGAATTGAATAATCTGGTGCAGTGAAGAAGCCCATCCCATGAATGCATTCCAGACCCGCCTGCTATCGCTTATCGCGCTCGCCATTTTTTGCGCGACGCTGACGTGGTGGGTGATCACGCTGACGACTCACCAAAGCGCGCCGTTGCCGGCGGCGGCGGCAGGGCGCGCGCCATCGGTGGAACAGGCGGCTACCTTGTTCGGCGGGCAGTTGCAGCATCAGGAAAACCAGGACGTGCACCTGTTCGGGATCCTCGCGCTGCAACACGGCGCGGCGGCGATCGTCAGCTACGGCGGCGAACCGGCGAAAGCGATCTCGCTGGGCGGGCCGCTGACGCAGGGCGTGACGATCAAGGAAGTGCGCGCGCGTTCGATCATCATCGACAGAGGCGGCAAGCGCTCGGAAATCTTCCTGCCGCCAAATGCGCCCGGCCCAACCATTTATGTGCGCTGAATGTGCGCTGAAGCCGTTCGAGATCAAGCCAATCGGACGAGGCGCCGCTTACGAAATGAAACCTGCCAGGCCGGAGCTATAGAATGCTTGCCTGCCCTTCGCGACCGTTGATTGTTCAGACGAATAGTCCATGGTCCAGATCAGGGCGGCGGATGGGCATCGAACATCGTTTCGGGCCTGAGGGCTTTACGAATCAATTGGAAAGGAAGATCAAGTCATGCAAATGTGGATGAAGCGCCGCTATGAGCTGCAAATGGCGCAAGGTACTCAGCAGTCGCGTCGCCAGCGCGGCTTTACGCTGATCGAAATCATGGTCGTGATCGCGATTCTCGGCATTCTCGCCGCGTTGATCGTGCCGAAGATCATGAGCCGACCGGACGAAGCGCGTCGCGTGGCGGCGAAGGCGGATATTGGCTCGATCATGCAGTCGTTGAATCTTTATCGACTCGATAACGGCCGTTACCCGACCCAGGAGCAGGGGCTGCGTGCGCTGGTCGAAAAGCCGACCACCGAACCGATCCCGAACAACTGGAAAGGCGGCGGTTATATGGATCGCGTTCCAATGGATCCCTGGGGCAAGGAATATCAGTACCTGAACCCGGGTGTGCATGGCGAGGTGGACGTATTCAGCTACGGCGCCGACAGCAAACCAGGCGGCGAGGGTAATGACTCCGATATCGGCTCGTGGCAATAGGCTTTTTGAGCCTCTCCTTGCCGCTCTTTAACAGAAGCTAATCGACGTGAACATGCAGCACAAGCCGGACTGTTCAGCACCCGATGCCGAGGCGGCGCGTCGCGCGAAGGTGCGGCCGCAGGCCGGTTTTACGCTGCTGGAAATGCTGGTGGTGCTGGTGATCGCGGGATTGCTGGTGGGACTGGCGTCGGTGAAGCTCACGCGCAATCCGCGCACGGACCTGAATGAGGAAGCGCAGCGTCTTGCGCTCCTGTTCGAATCCGCGGGCGACGAAGCGCAGGTGCGGGCACGGCCTATCGCTTGGCAGCCGCTCGACGGCGGTTTTCGCTTCGATATGCGCACGGAAGACGGCTGGCGGCCGTTACGCGACGACCTGCTGCGCCCGCGCCGCTGGGAAGGCGGCGTGACGGGCGTAACCATCCAGTATGTGGGTTCGGATCAATCGGCGGCGCGGGTGGTGTTCGGCACTGAAGCTATCGATACCCCGATGGAAGTGACGCTCATCTCGGCATCGGGGAGCGTGTCGATCGTGGGAACGGGCAACGGCCGTTATCAGGTGCGCTGATGTCGACTCCGTCAAAGCCAAGGTCAACGCGTGGTTTCACCATGATCGAAGTGCTCGTCGCGCTGGCGATCATTGCGGTGGCGCTGGCGGCGTCGCTGCGCGCCGTGGGCGCGCTTGCCAACGGCGAGTTGGATTTGCATCGGCGGCTGCTGGCCGGGTGGAGCGCCGATAACGAACTCGCACAATTGCGTCTTACGCATAAGTGGCCGGACATTGGAACGCGCACGTTCGATTGCTCGCAGGGCAATCTCAAGCTGATTTGTACCGACCGCGTGTCGCCCACGCCGAATCCAATTTTCCGGCGCGTGGAAGTCGTCGTGGAGTCGCCGGGAATCTCCGGCAACCTCGCGCAAATGGTCATGGTGGTGGCGAATGAAACCAATCGTTCGCTCTAGGCGCAGCGGTCGTGGCCATCGTGGCGCTCACGGCTTTACGCTGATCGAGATGCTGGTCGCTATCGCGATCCTCGCGGTGATCGCGGTGCTCTCGTGGCGTGGCCTCGACCAGATCATGCGCGGCCGCACGACCATCACGAACGCGATGGAAGATGAACGCGTGGTGGCGCAATTGTTCGACCAGATGCGCATCGACGCCCGCCAGGCCGCCACCGACGACGAAGCCGGCGAGGCCGCGGTCGCTATCGGCGGGAATGCGCTGCAGATTGTTCGCGGCGTCTACACACAAGGCGTGGCGCCGCGCTTGCAGGTCGTGCGCTACCGCTTGACCGAAAGCGGCCGCGTGGTCCGTTTTGCATCGCCGCTGGTCGCAAATGTGGGTGACCTGCGGCGGGCGTTATCGGCGTCGGACAATTCGGATGGGTGGACCTCGATCCCGCTGATGGGCGGCGTCTCGACCTTCGCCACGCGCGCCTATGTGCCCCAAACCGGCTGGACGATGCGCATGGGCGACGTGGCTGCGCGAATCACGCAGAACGATAACAACCTGAAAGTGCCGCAGCTCGGCAACGAGCCGTTGCCGCGCGCAGTGACGGGTATTCAGGTCGCGGTCGGCGCGCGCAATCTGGCGCTGCCGATCACGCGCGTGTTCCTGATCGGAGAATGACCATGCATTCTTCATCGGCTCAGGCGAAACGGCTCAGGCCAGCGACGCCTTCCAGGCATTTGCGGCAGCAGCGTCAGCGCGGCGTGGCGATCATCAGCGCCCTGCTGGTCGTGGCGCTGTCGGCGATCATCGTGTCGGGCTTGTTGTGGCGCCAGCAAGTGCAGGTCCGCCGTATCGAGAACCAGCGGCTGCTCGCGCAGGCACAGTGGATTTCGCGCAGCGCGCTCGACTGGACCCGGCTGATCCTGCGTTCCGAAGCCGATTCCGCGCCGAATGTCACCTATCTCGGCGGCGTGTGGGGCGTGCCGATCGCTAAAACGCGGCTGTCGGACTTTCTCGGACAGATTGGCGATGTCCGGGCGCAGCAGGGCGCGTCCACTTATCTGTCGGGATCGATTGAGGACGCGCAGGCCAAGTTCAACCTGCGCAACCTGGTTTCCACGCCCACGCCGGGCTTGCTGATCATCAATGTGCAGGAGATCGCGTCGTTCCAGCGGCTGCTGACGCTGCTCGGGCTCGATGCGTCGCTGGCGAAAAACGTCGCCCTGCGGATTCGCTCAGGATTGGCGCAATCGGCGACGCGGTTCCAGACGCAATCGACAACCGCGGCCGCGAACAGCACACCGTCCTCCACGCTGGCCGCGATCGCGCAGGGTGGCGGAACGGGCGGCGGCAATTTCACCGACGACCCCGGCCTCGCCGATGCCGACAGCAACGCGCCAGTCGCGCCGCTCCAGATGATCGACGTGGAGTCGCTGCTCGATATTCCCGGTTTTTCGCCGGAAGCCGTGGAGAAATTGCGGCCGTTCGTGACGGTGCTGCCAACCACGACATCGGTGAACATGAATACCGCGTCGGCCGAAGTGATTGCCGCGACGGTGCCCGGCATGTCGGTGTCGCAGGCGCAGGCGTTTGTCGCGCGCCGCGAGACCGTGTTTTTCCACGATGTCAGCAATGTGGATCTCGCGCTGACCGGCGCGGGTGCGCAAACGACGAACATCGACCCGAATCAGATGGACGTCACCACGAAATATTTCCTGATCCACGGCCGCGTGCAGCACGAGCGGTCGGAAGTCGACCGGACGACCTTGCTGTATCGCGATCCGGCGACGCATTCCACGCGTATCGTCTATGTACGCGACCAGCTTTGATGCGTTTTTAATGCGTACCGATCTCGTAGTACGCGCAGTACAGTAAATAACTTTCGATACAGAACACTAGAGAGCGGCCTTGAGCACATTGATCGTCCTACTGCCGCCGCGCGACCCGGCGGTGCGCTCCGAAGAGTGGAATTTGCCGGAGCTGCCGTTTCTGCTGCTCGACAAGCGCAATGTCACGCAGCGGTCCGGCCGTTCCGCGCTGTCGCTGCTGCCGCGCGCGAGCGCGACGGTGCTGATTGTCGCTGCGCGCGACCTGTTGCTGACGGCGGCGCAAATGCCGCCGCTGAAAGGGCCGCGTTTGCGCCAGGCCTTGCCGAACGTGGTCGAGGACCAGCTGATCCAGGATCCGCAGACGTGCCATATCGCCGTCGATCCGGTCGCGCTCGCGAGCGGCCGGCGCGTGCTGGCGGTGATCGACCGCGGCTGGTTCCGCTTCGTGCTCGAGGCGTTTGCGAACGCGGGTCATCGGAACGTGAAGGCCGTGCCGGCCATGCGCTGCCTGCCGCTGCACGAAAGCGTCGCCGATACCCCGAATCCGTTCGTCGCGGGCATCCTGGGTGACGTGGTGGCAACGGCCCCGGCTTTGCTCGGCGGCGATACCCTCCGGCCAGCCGAAAGCGCGACGACGCGCGTCGAGATCGCCATTGCGCGCGGCGAACACGCGGCGCTGGGCGAAGGCCTTGCAATTCCCGCCGACGCCGTGACATCCACGCTTACCGCACTCGCGGGCGCACAGCCGGCAACGCTGTACAGCCTGCGCGACGTTCCTGGCTCCGAGCCACGGATGGCGTCGACGCGGCCCGCGTTTCCCGGCGCTCAGCCGCTGACGTTCGAAACCCTTGCACGCAACGCGCTCGCGAACCACTTCGACTTGTGCCAGTTCGAGTTCGCCGCGCAGCCGTGGCGGCTCGACCGCGCGACCATGCGGCGCCTGAGACTGCCGGTGGCGCTGCTGGCCGGCGCGCTGGTGATATCGATGATCGGTATCAACATCCAGTGGCTGCAGCTCGCCCGGCAACGCGACGCGATCAACGCGCAGATGACCGAAACGCTCCTCAACACGTTCCCGAAAACCACGGTCGTACTCGACGCACCCGACCAGATGTCGCGTCAGCTCGACCGCTTGCGGCTGGTTTCCGGGCAACTGTCGCCGTCCGATTTCCTTTCTCTCGCCGATGCCCTCGCCCGTGCGCTCGGCCCGATCCCGGTGAACGGGATCGCAGGGCTGGATTACCACGACCGGCGGCTGGAAGTGACTTTCAAGCCGGAAACCAAGGTCGATCCGGGCTTGCAAAGACGGTTGGAGGCGAACGGACTGGCTGGTGGTATCGACAGTAATTCCGGCAAGTGGACCGTCAGGAGCGCCCAATGAAACAAGCCATCATCGACACATGGGGCGAGTTCTGGAACGCACGCACCCAGCGTGAAAAAACCATCCTGATGTGGGGTGGCCTCGTGGCGGCCATCGCCGTGGTTTATCTCGTCCTGTGGGCGCCTGCCTACGAAGGCCGCGCGCGGCTTCGCAACTCGCTGCCCGCCATGCAGCTCCAGCTCGCGCAGATGACCGCGCAAGCGAACGAGGCGCGCTCGCTTGCGGGCGGCGGCCAGGGCGTCACCCCGACCGGCCCCGCGTTGCGCGACGCGCTGTCAAAGTCCCTCACCGATAACAACATGCCCCCCGCCCAAGTCCAGGTGGTCGCCGCGGGCGTGCAGATCCAGTTGAAGAACGCATCGTTCCCGGAATGGACGGTGTGGCTCGACAGCGTCAGGAAGCAGTTCAAGGTGCAAGTCAGCGAGGCGCACATCACGGCGCTCAAACCCGACGGCCAGGTGGATCTGACGGCATCGCTGCAACCGGCCCAGGCGCCATGAACTACGGCATGCGGCGGCTTCTCGCGGCTTGGCCGTGGTTCGTGGTGGCGGGAATATCGGTGGTCGTGACGCTGGCCGTCATGCTGCCGGCCGCCTGGATCGTGCCGCAATTCGCGAAGTCGACGGACGGCCACGTCAATCTCGTCGATCCGGCCGGTTCGCTCTGGAAGGGTTCGGCCACGCTGATGCTGGCAACAGGCGGCGGCGCGGGCGCTGCCGACGGCGCGACGCTGCTGCCGGGACGGATCGAGTGGCACACGGCTTTCTGGCCCTTGTTCACCGGCCACGTGCGCATGGAGATGCGCCAGACGCAATCCATGCCGGACTCGGTTTTCGTCGATGCCAGCCTGTCCAGTTCGACGGTTTCCCCGGGCGCGATTGCCGTGCCGGCGAGCCTGCTCGCGGGTCTGGGCGCGCCGTTCAACACGCTCAACATGGAAGGCAATGTACGGCTGACGTGGACCGAATGGCGGATCTTGGGGCAGAACACGTACGGGCAGGTGATCGTGACGCTCGCCGACATGGCGTCCAGCGTGTCGCGCGTGAAGCCGTTGGGGTCCTATCGAGTGGTGTTTCAGGCGGAAGGCCAGGCCGGGACGATCAACCTGACGACGACGTCGCCGGGGCCGTTATTGTTGAGCGGGCAAGGGACGGTATCGAAGACATCGAGCGCGTTCAACGGCGTGGCAACGGCCACACCGGAGGCCCGGGAAAACCTGGCGGGATTGTTGAACCTGCTCGGACGGCATACCGGACCGGATACCGTCGAGCTGACCTTCGTTCGATAACGCGAGGCGCTGCAGTTTTCAGTTCAGGGCCTTACTCTTTGGCCGTATCGCCGTTCGCGACCGCAACAGTCGACGAGCCCCGCGCGGGACTCACCGCAGCGCTCGACCCCTTCACTGCGACGCCGCTCGCCGGGGCCGGAACTGCTGCTTCAGGCGCCGCTGCGCTGCCGGTTTCGTGATCCATTTGCGCGCTATCCCAGCCGCCGCCGAGCGCCTTGATCAATCCTACCGACGACACCATCCGCTGCCCGGCGATATTCGCCAGCTTCTGCTCGGCGGTGAACGCCGTGGTCTGCGCGGTGAGCACGTTGATAAACCCGACCGTGCCCGACTTGTACTGATTGGTCACAATCGCCAGCGCCTGCTGCGCCGACGCCACCGCTTGCTGCTGGATACCGATCTCGTTCGCCAGAATTCTCTGCGATGCCAGGTTGTCCTCGACGTCCTGGAAGGCGGTCAGTACAGCTTGCCGGTACGTCGCCACCGCCGAGTCATATGACGCGCGCGCCGCTTCGGTCTGGGCGGCCCGCAAGCCGCCATCGAAAATAGTGGCGGCGAGATCCGGCCCGAGCGTCCAGAACCGCGACGGCGCGCTCAGCAATTGCGAGAATATCGAGCTTTGAAAACCGCCCGTTGCCGACAACGTCAACGTCGGGAAAAACGCCGCAATGGCCACGCCGATCTGCTCGTTCGCCTGCGCCGCCTTGCGCTCGGCCGATGCAATATCGGGCCGCCGTTCGAGGATGGCAGACGGCAGTTGCAGCGGCACGTCGGGCGGCGTGGCGTCCAGCGGCGATGGCGCGAGAGCAAACGTTGACGCCGGTTCGCCGACCAGCACGGCGATCGCGTGTTCGTATTGCGCCCGCGCGACGCCGTTATCAATGGCCGACGCTTGTGCCGATTGCAACTGCGTCTGCGCCTGGATCACGTCCGAACGGGCGGCCGTGCCTTGCGCATACTGGTTCTGCGTGAGTTGCAGCGTGCGCTGGTAGGCGGCGACGGTATCGTCGAGGAGCTTTTGCTGCGTGTCGAGCGAACGCAACTGGAAGTACGTTTGCGCGAGCGTACCCTGCGCCGAGAGGCGTGCGTTGGCGAGATCGGCTGCGGCGCTTTGCTCACCGGCGCGCTGCGCGCCGACCGTCCGGCTGACGGTGCCCCACAAATCCGGTTCCCACGACGCATCGAGGGAAAGATCGTAGCTATTGGTGATTCCGCGGCCAGTCGACACCGTGCTGGTCGAGCGGCTCGAGGAACCTGCCCGCGAGCCCGACGCCGATAACCCCAGCGTAGGGAAATACGCCGCGCGCGCTTCCGAGACCAGCGCCCGCGATTGCCGATAAGCCGCCGCGAATTGCGCGATAGTCTGGTTCGACGCGTTCAGTCGCGTTTCGAGGTCGTTCAGCTGCGGGTCGTTATAAATCGCCCACCAGTTTCCACGATCCACCCGGTCGGAAGGCTGCGCGACTTTCCAGCCTTCCGGCGCTTCTTTATACGATGCAGGAACGGCGGTATCGGGGCGTTGGTAGTTCGGACCGACGGCACAACCGGCGATGGTCAGTGCCAATGCGAGGACGATTGCGGACTTGGCGGGAAAAACGGGTATTCGGGTGAACGGCATCTGCTCTGGATTCCTGTCGGAGGGCGCGGGTGCTTCAGCACAATGCGGTGCGAAGCGTTTCGTGCGACCGGTCCGGAATGGTAACTGAACGCCCGTGTAGGGCGGGCGTCGGGCAGGCGTTAGGGTAACGGTTTGAAAGGAAGCTGGGTGTTACGCGCCGTGCGGAATCGGTTACGGGTGATTACGCAACGGTTACGCGGCACGCGGGCCTCTCACCCGGTGCTGCGCGAGTTGCGTAAAGACCTGCCAGGAACGGCGACGGGAATATCAGGCGTCGCAATGTTTGGGACGACAGAGCAGCGGAGTCTTCGCGGCGGGAGTCGATTGCTCTGGTTTGCGCGAGCGGCGATTTTCGAACCACGCGGCGCCCAATACGACAAATGATCCACCCGGCAGCAAGAAGACGATCACGTATAGCGCCAACTTCCATGTACTCAAGTTGGGCGGCAGGACGTGCACCAGGGCGGCGGATATTGAATGGCCGAAGCGTCGGCCGAGGAGGAGGGTGTTTTGGGCAGCGCGGTTCATCGGGTAAATCCATTTACGCATCGAATGGGTCGATGCTTTTATTCGGTCAGAACATGGTCTCGGGTGGCGCCGCAGCGCGTAACTCGTTGCTTAGAATAATATTGACTATGCAATCGATTTTCAAGATGCGTTCCTTAGCAAATTTTTGCAGTGTTGTTTTTCAGTCGCGAGAGTCGGACTTGCGTTGCATGAGTACCGTTTGGTCGGCGAATTAAGCGCGTCATTCCGGTTTGGGGACTTTCACCGCTGCCGTTTTGCGTACCGTGTCCAGCAGTGCTTCGTTGGATCGTTCGGGGCGTCTGAGCGTCGTGCGAATTCCGTTAGTCGGAGCTGTCGAGGTTGGTAATTGCGGCTTTTAGCCCGTTAGAACAGGGGCTTTTTGTGAACGGTCGGCTTCGAACGGGAAACCGGCGTGCATTGGAAAGTCCACGTTCCGTCCGAAGTCGTATGTGCAACATAGAGCTGAGGGGACGTGAGGCAATGAATGTGTTCAACGCCAATCCGGACACTTCCAGCTCAGTAGATCAACCGATGTTTTACGCTTAGCGGAGCCGCCGGAAGCGCGTCGGATATCGAAAAGACACGGCATTACCTCTGCGGATTAAAACAATGCCTATGCAAGGGTTTTAGCTATCGAACCGATAGTAACGAGTCTGTCGATGCACTAATTAGTATGTAGCCGCCACATTTGCGCCGTTGATGGCCAAATCAGCCGATCGCAAAAAAAAAAGGCCGCGCCTCCTGACGAGAGCGCGGCCTTCGCAATCAATAATCGATAAAACCCTATTGCGGCGTCAGATCCTGACCAGATTGCCCCGGCTGATTTTGAAGCGTAGGCGGCATCGGTTGCACGGGCAGGTTTTGCGGCATCGGCCGCGTCGGCGGGGCGGGAGCAACCGGAGGCAAAGCGTTGCCGGTCGCCGTCGCGCCTCCCGGCGTGCCCATCTGCGATGGGCCGCCGCGTACGAACTGCTTGAAGTCCGCGCCGGCCTTCCACGGATTCGGTTCGCAACCGAGCATGTTGTCGCAATGAGCAGCGAAACCGATCGTCGCCGTGCCTTCGTTGCTCGGCGTCTTCGTGATCTGGTACGCGAGCGCGCGTTTGCCGCCAGACGGGCCGGCGGTCTGGATGATCGAATCCGTCACGGTCTGCAGCTTGTACTCGGAATGGTTACTGACCCAAACCTGCGCGCGTGCCCACCACGCGTCACATTCGGCCTTATTCGTACACGTGAGCGGCGCGGTGGCTTGCTCCATGGTTTCGCCGGCTACCTGGCCGGTTGTCGAGCAGCCGGCCAGCAGGGCGATTGCCGCCGCTACCGTACTCGTCGCCGCGGTCTTGGCGAAGCTTGCGTTCCCCAACAGGTTTTTTCTCATTGTTCTTCCTCTCCTTGATATGTGTCCAGGCCGGCCGATTAACCCGGCCAGCTGCTGATCGGTCCGATTCAGCTGATACGTCGCTATTTTCAGACCTGACCCGCACGCGAGCGTTTCCACGCGTTGCGCACTGTTGCAAAACAAGTAAGGGTTGCCGCTGCTGAGGCCGTGCGGCGAGGAAAAACCTGCTGGATTGATGGGCGTCGGTTTTTAACCCGGCGCCCAGCCGCTTCAAACGCTAATGCGATTCAGCGTGTAAGCACGATAAGCACCGACGAAGGCATCGAAGGAACCCACTTCTTCACGTTCGATTCTTGCCTGATCGTCCAGTGACTTTGTAGCAAGCGCCGCCATTTCGCGCTCGGCTTCAGCGCTGAGCGGACGGCCACGGAAATAATCGGCGTGCTTCGCGCTCAGTTCCAGGGCGAATTCGTTGAAGCTTTGATGCTTCTCGCGCATGGTCTCGAGCACGCGGGCGGACGGTGTCAGCGAGACATCGGCCAGTCGCGCGCGCTGGGCCTTCAAGGCAGTCATGTGTTCATCGATACCATGCAGCGCGTCGAGCGCCTGCGCGACCGGTTCGATGTTATCGAGCAACGAATCAGCCCAGCCTTGCATCGGAACTTCGCGCCCATCGCGTGCCAGCGTCAGGCCGGGCTTGCGCCCCTCCTTCGTGATGCGCGCGAAGTTTTCGTTGGCTTCTTCGTTGGCGGCGCGCGGCAAAAGCGGGCTGTCTTCGATCGCGCAATACAGCAGATACGCGTCCATGAACCGCGTGGTCTCGAGCGAAATCCCGGTCGGCTGGAACGGGTCGATATCGAGACAACGCACTTCGATGTATTGCACGCCACGCGACGACAACGCGTGCAACGGCCGCTCGCCAGGTTGCGTGATGCGCTTCGGCCGGATGGTCGAGTAGAACTCGTTTTCGATCTGCAACACGTTCGTGTTGATCTGTACCCACTCGCCGTCACGCTGCGTGCCCATGGCTTCATACG
This sequence comes from Caballeronia eucalypticola, assembly GCF_047608185.1. Lineage (NCBI taxonomy): Bacteria > Pseudomonadati > Pseudomonadota > Betaproteobacteria > Burkholderiales > Burkholderiaceae > Caballeronia > Caballeronia eucalypticola. The sequence goes on along the minus strand of NZ_JBLKRU010000001.1, from coordinate 231,602 downwards.
CCGGATACGGCTCGCTGACCGCTTTCGCGAGCACGTCGAGGTAACCGTCGAGCGTGTCGTAGCTCGGCAGCAGCGCGGATTGCGCGGGGTTGTTCGTGTAGCCGAGATCGCTCATCCGCAGGCTGGTGGCGTACGGCAGATAACGCGTGGCGGCGTCGAACGTCTCCAGCGTATTCGGCCGGCCGCGCAGGAACTGCTCGTTGAGCGCCGGCGATGCGCCGAACAAATACATCAGCAGCCAGCTTGTCCGCCTAAAATTCCGGATCAGCGCGAAATATCGTTCGGACTGGAAATCGACGAGCGGCACGGCGCTGCGGTTATCGAGCGCGGCCCACGTGCGCCACACGTCTTCATGCAGCGAATAGTTATAGTGAATCCCGGCAATACATTGCATGGTCCGGCCGTATCGCAACGACAAACCGCGCCGGTACACGTGCTTCAACATGCCAATATTCGATGTCCCATACCAGCCGATCGGGATGTCCTGATCGGCGGGAAGAACGTTGGGCATGGAGTCGTTCCAGAGCAGTTCGCTGCCCAGATGCGCGTAGGCGAAACGATGCAAGTCGTCCAGTTGCTCAAGCGTGCGCGCGACGTCGTGCTCGGCCGGCGTGATCAGTTCGATCAGCGCTTCGGAGTAGTCGGTGGTGATAAGCGGATGCGTGAGCGCGGAACCGAACGTGCGCGGATGCGGCGTGGTGGCAAGCGTCCCGTCGCGCGTCACCCGCAGGCTTTCCTTCTCGATGCCGCGCAGCCCCTGGCGCAACGCAGCGCCTTGCGGGCCGCTGGTCAGCGCGGATAAGCGGCGCTGGAAGGCGCTGTCGGACGGAGATGAGAAATTCGTATTTGCCATTGCTGCGACGGTTGCGTGTCTGGCGCCGAACAGAATGCGCCGAACCAGATTTTTGGGTAGCGGGCACTTTAACATCTCAGTGTAAGACGTGCTTGAACCCTTATCGGATAAGGGTTTGCGCGAATTCGAGCGGTTTGACGCGTGGTTTGGGGCCGGTTCGCCGCGGCAGGTTTAAATAGACGATGCGGGGTTGGCGATTTGGCTGCGTAAGCAGCAGTGAGCGCGGTGGGTTTCAGGATCGGCTTCGGGCCAATGTAACGATGCCGCGCGTCATCCGCCTTTCGCCGATCCCGCCCGGTCGGCAATCTCGTTCCACACATGCAGAGCAGCATACGCGCGATACGGACGCCACGCCTCGGCACGGGCGCGCAACGTGGCCGCTTTCGCCATCGACGGATCGCGTGCAACCAACGCCTGCATCAGGATCAGGTCGGTGCCGGGCCACGCGTCGGCATCGCGAAGGGCGCGCATCGCGACATATTCCACTGTCCACGGCCCGATACCGGGCATAGCCAACAACGCTGCCCTCAATTCGGTGCGGTCCGCGGTCGGATCGTCCAGGGGCAGCGCGCCTGCCGCGACCTCGCGGGCGAAACCCTGCAGCGCGGCCACGCGTTTGCCGGGCATGCCGATCTTCTCGAGATCGACCGCGGCCAGCGCGGCGGGCGTGGGAAAACGCCAGGCCGTGCCGGCGTGCGGGTGATCGGTAAGCGGCGTACCGGCGCGTTCCACGAGCCTTCCCACAATAGTCGATGCCGCTTTCACGCTGACCTGTTGACCAACGATCGCGCGCACGACCAGCTCGAAGCCCGACCACGCGCCGGGTACGCGCAAGCCCGGCACGGCTCGCGTCAGCGGCGCGAACCACGGGTCTTTGGCGAGATGCGCAGCGATGGCGGGCGCGTCGGCCTGGAGATCGAACATGCGCGTCAGATGCTCGCCGATCGCTTTCGCATGGCGGCGCGCGGCGCCTTCGAGCGTCGCGACGAGACACGGTTTGCTGGCGTGTTGTGTCACGCTGAGCGTGCCTGAATCACCGAGCCACTCAATAGCCCGCCGATACGAACCGTCCTCCACCGCTTCGACGCCAAGCGTCGCGCGTCCCGCGAAAAATCGCAGGACGCGCGGCCAATCGTAGGGTTCAACGTAGGGAAGCTGGAGGCGAGTCGGTTCGGTTTGTGGCAATTTAGGCGCGTTCGAAAGCAAGGAGGATCGGGCAACGAGGATGCTGATCGGCATCGTATCGTTTAACGTAATTGTGATGCCACAAACCCGCAGCGCGCCATCAACCCAGATCCTCCGCGCCAACGGTTTCAAGCGGCGCAGTTTCCCGATGTTCCTTTTCCGCCGATAACAACGCGACCTTGCGCGCCGTGCCCCATCGATACCCCGCGAGCGCGCCGTCCTTATGCACCACGCGATGACACGGGATCGCGAGCGCCACCGGGTTCGACGCGCACGCATTCGCCACCGCACGCACCGCGCGCGGCGATCCAAGCGTTTCGGCGATATCCGTATAACTGCGCGTCTGCCCGTACGGAATCCTCTGCAACGCGTCCCACACGCGCTGCTGAAAAGCCGTTGCGCTGATATCGAGCGGCAGCTCGAAGTGCTCACGCGTGCCACGCAGATACGCATCAATCTGCACGATAAACGGTGCGAGCCGCGCCTCGTCCTTGATCCGTTCCGCGTCCGACAACTCTTGAGCGAGTTCAGCTTCGAGCGCGGCGGGGATATCGCCGAAAGCGATCTTGCAGATGCCCTTGGCCGTTGCGGCGACCAGCACGATCCCGAGCGCCGTTTGCGCCGTCGCGAAATGCACGACCAACCCTGCTCCTTTGCGTCGATACGTCGACGGCGTCATCCCCAGCTCGGCGGGCGCCGCTTCGTACATACGCGATGTCGAACCGAAGCCGGCGTCGTGCATCGCGCGCGTCACGTCGTCGCCACGCTGGAGCGCGCCGCGCAATGTATCCGCGCGGCGGGCGGCCTGGTATTGCCGCGGCGACACGCCAACCACGCGTGAAAACAGCCGCTGCAAATGAAATGCGCTGACATGCACGGCGCGGCTCAATTCCGCGAGCGTCACGCGTTGCTGCGGGTCGGCGTCGAGCACCTTGCACGCCCGCTCCACGATCGCCAATTCGCGCGACAGGCTGCCCGGCTGACACCGCTTGCACGCCCGATAACCGGCGGCTTCGGCTTGCTTGGGGGTATCGAAGAATTCGACGTTTTCACGCTTCGGCTGCCGCGACGCGCACGATGGGCGGCAAAACACGCCGGTCGTGCGAACGGCATAGAAGAATTCGCCGTCGGCGCTTGAATCGCGGCTCAACAACGCGTTCCAACGGGTTTCATCGTTGGAAAAAGTAGCGGCACTGTGTTCGGTTTTCATCACAATCCTCGGTTTGCGAAGGGTACGTGACTACTTTAGAGGCGCACGTCTATAGGTACTCGCCGGATCTTGCTCTGTCATTACTTCCTTGAATGACGGGGATGTGCACGCATGGACAAATGACGCACAGATGCGACACATCACCACCATAGGGGTTTTTACTACGATAAGTGTTGCATCGCTCGTATCGGCTGTGTAATATCGGAACTGTCTCCTCCATGTCTCCTCCTGATATGGATTCAGCCCGCTCCGCAACGAGTGGGCTTTTTTTCGTCTGTACGCTTTGAAGCCTTGATAGCCGTGCTGTTTCGCAACACTTGCTAAACTTCAGTCTGGTTATTGCGCCAATCCATTGGTTGGCAGCACGATAAAAAACGGAGACATGCGATGCACATACCCATTCGCGAGATTGACCACGTTGTCATTCGCTGTGCGAACCTTGACGCCATGGTCGGCTTTTACAGGACGGTGCTGGGATGTCCGGTGGAGAAGGAACAACGAGAAATCGGACTTGTACAGATGCGCGCAGGACGCTCGCTGATCGACCTGCTTGCGGTGGGCGCGAAGATCGACCGGCCCGAAAGCGGCACGCCGGGCGCGGGCAACAACATGGATCACCTGTGCCTGCGCGTGGAACCGTTCGATTCCGCCGCGTTGCGCGCGCATTTGCTTGAAAACGGCGTGCGCCTGGGGGAAGAAGGGCGTCGCTACGGTGCTGAAGGTTTCGGCCCGTCGCTTTATCTCTTCGATCTGGAAGGCAATCTCGTCGAACTGAAAGGGCCGCCGGAAGCTTGATTGGCGAGCGTGCCCGGATATCCGGTCAGCGCGGTTTTCCCTTGAACACCGTCCAATCGATAGCGACCGGATCGACCGTCGCGCTTCCCAGCGACGCCTCGCCATCCTGCACCGTGCATTGAAGCCGCATAGTCCGTTCGGCCAGAGCGCCGAGCGCTGCGGCCACGCCATCGGTGAGCGACCACACGGTCACGTTCTGCATGCGTTCGACCTTCGCCTTGACGCCCTGCCACCAGATTTCCGAGGTGCGGCCGCCATACGCGATCACGATCACCCGATCCGCGCGTCCGCTCGCCTTGGCGATGCGCCGTTCTTCCGGCTGGCCGACTTCAATCCACGTTTCGATTTGTCCAGTCAGATCCTTTTGCCAGAGATCGGGTTCGTCGGTGTCGGACAGCCCTTTGGTGAATTCGAGGCGTTCGCTGGCGAATAACGCGAACGCGGCGACACGCACCATCATCCGGTCGTCGGTTTCGGACGGATGCCGGGCGATCGTCAGCGCGTGGTCGCCGTAGTAGTGCCGATCCATGTCGGCGATTTGCAACTCAGCTTTATAGATTGTGGATTTAAGGGCCATGCAACACCAGAAAGCCTGTTTAAGAGGCCGGAAAAAGGGAATTCGGAACGGATGTTTCGGGCGGAGCCGCTGCTTATCGACGCGTGATGATACCGAACGCGTTCGTTCGTTGCGGGGAAAGGTTGGTGGAGGGGATGTGTTGCGGGGGAAAGACGGGAGAGCTGGCGTGACCGATCCTGCCGGCGATTGTCCCGCAGGACACGCAACGAACCCGATGGGAGTGAATAAATTCGCTCCGTGATTTCGTCGCGATAGCAGATAAGCGGCGGTTTTTAAACCGCCGTCATCGATTTAAATCGCGATCTGCCGGTGATTAACTCATTGTTTAATGAATCGATCCGCAGTCCACAAACCTTGGGTATCGCTATTTGCAGCATTCACGAATTCAACATCATGTCCGACGACCTGCACTACACGGAAATGAGCGCCTTCCGGTGTGGGAATGCATTGAAAACCGGCGAAGAATTCCTGCATTTTCTGCTGTTCGCCTGCTTGGGCGTGCTGATCGGCGGAATCGAATTTGTCTTTCGATAAACAACCGTACGCATTAGGCATGAAACTGAACGTTTGTTGCGGCTGGACCACTTTGTCCTGAGCGTAGGTCGAGGTGATCGCGCCCAATAAGCCGATCATTACGAAACCAGCAATGGCGCGCTTTTTCATCTATAGCCTCCATGCAACTCTTTAGCGGGGATTCAGCTATGTATTCAGTGACTAGTTATTAATTTGCAGCGTTAATCCTAGATGAGAATTTGCAAGAGGCAAGCACATCTTGTGTGCGTTTGCAACACGACAGATTGTCGCAGACGCGCTTTCTTGATTAAGCGGCTTTAAGCGCGCGGCACCGTAATCAAAAACCGGATTGATGCGGCGCAAACAGAAAATACAATAAAAGATGCCCGGTTCGCTGGAACCGGGCATTAACCTCACAAGTGAGGGAGGAGACACAACAGAATTCAGGCCTGATCGCTGGTCAAAGCCCGATTAGTTCCAAGCAGAATCTGTGCCGAACGCCGAAATGGATTCAAGAAACAGCGATTCTGCGGAAGAAACTGTTTCAAGACAGGCACTTGGTACGACGCGTTTTTTGTACCTCCACGACGCGCTGTGGGCCGGGTCGTGGTTGCTGCCATTTTTTACATATTCTCTTGTCAGAGGCGAATTCCCATGGATTAATCGATGCTTCTTAAAGGAGCTTCCATGACCCTCGCTCAATGGCTGCCGTTCGCAGTCACCTCCGCCATCCTCGTTGCCATTCCTGGACCGACCGTGCTGCTGGTTGTTTCCTACGCGCTCGGCCATGGCCGCAAATACGCGCTTGCCACGACGGCCGGCGTCGCATTGGGCGACCTCACATCGATGACCGCGTCCATGCTCGGACTTGGCGTGTTGCTCGCGGCATCGGCGGAATTGTTCATCGTCTTGAAATGGGTGGGCGCGGCCTACCTTGTCTATCTGGGCATCAAGTTGTGGCGCGCCCCGGTGATGGACACCGATGCCGTCAGCGCGCCTGCCGAGTTGCGTACGAGCCGGATCGTCGCTCACGCTTACGCGGTGACCACGCTCAATCCGAAAAGCATCATTTTCTTTGTCGCGTTCGTGCCGCAATTCATCGATCCGCATGTCGCGAGCATTTCGCAGATAGCGATCATGGAGGCGACGTTTGTCGGCTTGGCGGCCGCGAATGCGTTTGGCTACGCGATGCTCGCTTCGGTCGCGCGGAAAGCGATTCGGCGGCCAGGCGTGCAACGGACGGTGAATCGAACCGGCGGCGCGCTGTTAATGGGAGCGGGAGTGTTCGCGGCGGCTTGGAAGAAGGCCGTTTGAGGTGTGGGTGGGCGTCGTCGCGACGCTCTAAACGCGTCGCCCGAACTCACAAGCCAAGCCACCCATACTGCACGGCCATGCGCCACAGTCCCGCGATAATGATCACGGCAGCGATGGTCGCCAATGCTATCTGCCTTCGACAGCGAATGGCTTGTTCGTCCTCGAGACCCTTGGGTTTGGCCATTTTGGGCTCCCTGCGTGGCTTCTCTACTGGGAATCCTACATCAAGGATCGCCATGAGCCATGCGACGCCTATTTTCCAATACAAAAGCGGCTGAAAATAACCCCCAGCAGATCATCGGAGCTGAACTCTCCGGTGATCGAATTCAACTGATCCTGTGCAAGTCGCAACTCTTCGGCGAACAAATCGAGTGCTTGCGAATTCTGCTCTGCATGGTCCGAGGCAATCGCCAGATGTTCCCGCGCCGCGCGCAGCGCAATCAAGTGCCGCTCGCGCGCCAGATAGATGCTCTCCGCGCCCGCCTGCCACCCGGCAATCTTGAGCAATTCGCTACGCAACAGCGCAATGCCATCACCCGTTTTCGCCGATAACCGCACGTCGCGCACGCCATCGCCAGCCGTTTCCGCCGATGCTTCCACGCCCGCCAGATCCGCTTTGTTCAGCACGCGCACGACCGGCACGCCCGCCGGAAAACGCGCCGAGATTGCGGCATCGTCGGCGCTCAGCGCCTCGCGCGCGTCCATGAGATGCAGGACGACATCCGCGCGGCCGATTTCCCCCCAGGTCCGCTCGATACCGATCCGCTCCACCTCGTCCTCGGTGTCGCGCAGGCCGGCGGTATCGATGACATGCAGTGGAATGCCTTCAATCTGAATAGTCTGCGTGACCTTGTCGCGCGTGGTGCCGGCAATCGGCGTGACGATGGCGAGTTCCGCGCCCGCCAACGCGTTCAGCAACGACGACTTCCCCACGTTCGGTTGCCCCGCGAGCACGACCGATAGCCCTTCGCGCAGCAGCGCGCCCTGACGAGCGTCGGCGAGCACCTTGTCGAGTAACGCACGGATGCGGGCGAGCTTGCCGCGGGCATCGGCGGCTTCCAAGAAATCGATCTCCTCCTCGGGGAAATCGAGCGTCGCTTCGACCAGCATGCGCAACGTGATCACGTCTGCCACAAGCGCCTGGATTTCGCGCGAGAAAGCGCCATCGAGTGAGCGGCCCGCCGAGCGCGCCGCGGCTTCCGTGCTTGCCTCGATCAGATCTGCTACGGCCTCGGCCTGCGCCAGGTCGAGCTTGTCGTTGAGAAATGCGCGACGGGTGAACTCGCCAGGTTCGGCCAACCGCACGCCGAAATCACGACCGGTTTCTACTGCACGTTGCAACAGCAGTTGCAGCACGATCGGACCACCGTGCCCCTGCAACTCGAGCACGTGCTCGCCGGTGTAGGAATGCGGCGCCGGAAAATACAGTGCAATCCCGCGATCGATCGCCTCACCGCGTGCATCGATAAACGGTACATAGCTCGCGTGCCGCGCATCGAGCAATTGGCCGCACAGCGCCAGCATTGCGTGTTTCGCCGCTGCCTCACCCGCTCGCCCGAACGACAGCCGGATCACGCCGATACCCCCACGCCCCGGCGCGGTGGCGATCGCGACAATCGGATCGGTATCGTTATTGGACATGGTTGTTTCCAGCGGAACGCGAATGAACGAGTGGCGGCATTGTAGCGTGGCGCCCTCGTTTCGCTGGGCCGCACGAGTCGCTAGGATGATTCTCAATTTATCTTATGTGGGATATGATCGACTTTAGGAATGGCTGTCGGCGTGCTCCGTTTCATTGCGTGAAAATGTGATCGGTATTGGGCCACGCCGATCAAGCGGTCATCGCGGCATTCCGACATTATTTTTCCTGTGCGCGCTAAAAATGAGAAAGATGCGCCATATCTAGCGTAGGCGGTTGACTCCGTCACAGCGTTTGCCTCGCACAATCGCGACCATGCCAACACCCAAAGAGAAAACCGATTTTTCGGATCGGCTCAAATTTTCGATGACACGCGCGCCCGAGAAAATGCGCGGTGCAACCGATCTCGCTTTGCATTTCAATTTGCGTTATCACGGCGAACCCGTGTCGCCGCAAACCACGCACAAGTGGCTGACCGCGCGTTCAATTCCTACTACCGACAAACTGGCGACACTCGCCGAGTGGTTCAAGGTCGAGCAGCACTGGCTTCATTACGGACCGCCGCCAACCGGGAATCCGCAAAGCGCGCCGAAGCCGATCATTCACGACGAAAAGTATCCGGCCTCGGAGGAGACGCTTGAGCTGGCGTCGAAGATCGAGGCGCTTTCGCCGCATCACCGGTATTTGCTGGAGGAGCTTATTGACCAGTTTTATGGGGCGGGCGGGAAACGATAAAGCGCATACGTAAACATTCCACAGAAACAAAAACGCCCGGCAAGCCGGGCATTTTCAATTCAACCGAAGGGTGAAAACCTAAGCCTTCGCCACCTTCTTCTGTCCCATCATGCGCGTGATGTAATACTGCTGCGCGATGGAAAGCACGTTATTCACGACGTAATACAGCACCAGTCCTGACGGGAAGAAGAAGAACATGACCGAGAACGCCAGTGGCATGAACATCATCATCTTGGCCTGAACCGGGTCTGGCGGCGTGGGATTCAACCGCGTTTGCAGAAACATGGAAACGGCCATCAGTACCGGCAAAATGTAGAACGGATCGGCTTGCGACAAGTCGTGAATCCACAAGACCCACGGCGCACCGCGCATTTCCACCGATGACAGCAACACCCAATACAACGAGATAAATACCGGAATCTGCACAACGACCGGCAGGCAGCCGCCGAACGGATTCACCTTCTCGGTTTTATAGAGCGCCATCAGCTCCGAATTCATCTTCTGCGGATCGCCCTTATAGCGTTCACGCAATTGCGTCATACGCGGCGTGATGGTCTTCATCCGTGCCATCGACTTGTAGCTTGCCGCCGACAACGGAAAGAACACGGCCTTGATCAACAGCGTGAGCAGGATGATCGACCAGCCCCAGTTGCCCACATAGCTATGAATCTTCTCGAGCAGCCAGAACAGCGGCTTGGCGATAATCGTCACCATGCCGTAGTCCTTCACGAGCTCAAGACCCGGCGCAACGCCTTCCAGCATCCGCTCTTCTTCCGGACCGGCAAAAAGCCGCGATTGCACGTCGATAGTCTGTCCCGGCGCAATGGTCTGCAACGGCTGTTGCACGCCCACGCGATACAGCGCCGGATCGATCTTCTGCACGTAGATATCGCGCTTCGCACCCTGCTGCGGAATCCACGCCGACGCAAAGTAATGCTGCACCATCGCGACCCAGCCGTTATCGGCGGAGGGCGCAAAATCTTCCTTGCCCTTGTCGATATCGCTGAACGTCATCTTCTGGAAGTGATGCTGCTCGGTATAAACAGCCGGCCCAATGAACGTATGCGAGAAGCGCGGGGTTTCCACCGGCGAATCGTCGCGCACGAGTTCCATATAGAGACGCGGCGTGACCGGCGCCGTGCCGACGTTCTGCACCTTCGTGTCCACACCGATCACATAGCTGCCGCGCGTGAACGTGTAGGTCTTGATGACCTTCACGCCACCCTTGACCGGCGACTCGAACGAGATGGACATCGTCTTGCTGTCACCCATCGTCGTCTGGCTGCCCGGTACGAGCGTGAAGACGTCGTTGTGGTTCGGGAAGTCGCCACCGAGCAGGCCCGTGCGCGCGAGATACGTGTGCGTTGCCGTGCGGTCGAAGAGCGTGATGTACAGATCCGGCTGCTTGCCGTCACCTTCCTTCACGAGCGACAGCTTCGACAGCGTGCCGCCGCGCGTATCGATCTGGCCGGAATAGACGTCCGTGGAGAAATTCACGAGTTGGTCTGCGGCGGATGCGGGTGCAGTCGAACCCGGTGCGGCCGGTGCGCCCGCTACGCCAGGCGTTGACGGCAAATCGGCGGCTTGCGTGCCCGGCGTCGTGGTTCCCGGTGCAGCGCTGCCGACCGTCTTGGTCGGGACGGCGCTCGGGAAGAACATCGACGGGCGCCCATGGTCACGTTGCCAGTTGTCGAACAGCATGACAGCCGACATGAAAAAGATGACCCATAGGACGGTACGTTTGATATCCATGCGTTGTCTCAGTGTCGATCGAAGAGCGCGTTATTGGCGCCGTGGTGGTTTGAACTTACTGAATGTGCCGGATCCGGCGAAGGATTCGGCACATCCGATGAGCTCGGGGCAGAGTCGTCGACTGGGTCGGCCGCTGACGCGCCATCCTGCTGAACGCAGCCGGCGGCGGACGGAGGCACGGGGACCAGATCGATGCCGCCAGCCGAAAACGGATGGCAGCGGCACAGACGTTTTGCTGCGAGGAATGAGCCACGCGCGGCGCCATGATACTGGATTGCTTCGCGCGCGTAGTCAGAACACGATGGGTAAAAGCGGCACCGGTTGCCGAGCATGGGGCTCACTGCAACCTTGTAGAAGCGTAATAAGGCGATCAACGCCGTTTCTGCCATTCGTGCCGTCTGCATAGAATTCGCGCTCGGGTCGACGCCGGACCAAGCCGGTGTACGCCTGAAGCGGCTCATGAGCCCGCAGGCGCGGGTGGGTCCTTGACGATGGGCGACGCTCCCTGCTCGCTTACACCTTCAGTACGCCGCGCTGCTTCGCGCACTGCACGGTCAAGCAGGCCGTCGATCTCTTCGCGAAATAACATGCGCAGCGGCGGCGATTTCGCGCTCTTCATCACCTTGCGGTCAATTTTCGCATGCAGCCGCAGCAGGATATCCCAGCCGCCAAGCTCTGCACGCCGAAGCCGGAAAGCCTCGCGCGCTAACCGCTTGATCAGGTTACGCGTCACCGCACGCGGCGCGAACTTCTTGCCGATAACCAGACCCAGTCGCGCCTCGTTGCCGGTCGGCTTGCCATACAAGACAAAATGCGGAGACCGGCGCCAAGGGCGCAAACGAAAAACGGATGAGTATTCATCCGTTTTCAGCAGCCTTGCGGCCTTGGGGAACGCGGCACTTGCTCGCAACTGACTGGTTTCCTGTCCGGAGCTGGTCGTGCTGCGCACCTGGCCGTCGCACACATCTGGGCGAGTGCCGGGGCGCGCCGTCAACAGCGACCTTATACAGCCAGGCGCTTGCGGCCCTTCGCGCGACGTGCATTGATCACCTTGCGGCCGCCGGCCGTCTTCATACGGACGCGAAAGCCATGGGTACGCTTGCGGCGGGTGACGGAAGGTTGGTAAGTGCGTTTCATGTTGGTCTCACTTGGGTAAAAACGGACCGCCGGCCATACGTGAGCGACAAAAAGGCGACGTACCGGCCGGTGGTACAAGAATTCGGGTTTTGCGGAACCCGCTATTTAAACCGTTTTCCTATTGACCGTCAATAGGTTATGAGGCATGACGAGCGGTTTTCGAAGAAGTCCACAGGCTTGGCGATTCAATAGGCCGCATGGTCCGTCCCTGTGGATAACTCGCGCCGCGGTTGCATTTGGCGTTAGAATCTCCGCTCAATCCGACGTAACCGCACGTTGTCCCGGTCCGCTGTACCGCCTGCAAACGCATGGTGGACAAGGCTTTGGGGCACGCTTGCCCGCGCGCACCGGGCCTTGTCGCCAAGTGGCGGCGAGGGCGGCGGCAAGATCTGCGGTAAACCCTAACGACTGCATTCGATGAACGATTTTTGGCAACACTGTTCCGCATTGCTGGAGCGCGAACTCACGCCGCAGCAGTACGTCACATGGATCAAACCGCTGGCCCTGGTCGACTTCGATGCCGATGCGAGCACGCTGCGCATCGCCGCGCCCAATCGGTTCAAGCTCGACTGGGTGAAAAGTCAGTTTTCCGGCCGTATCGCCGATATGGCCCGGGAATTCTGGCACGTCCCCGTCGATATCCAGTTTGTTCTGGACCCAAAAGCGACCGCGCGCAAGGCGATGGGCGGCCTGCCCGCGTCGTCGGCGTCGCCTGCTTCATCCGTTACCGGCGCCGCGCCCGTTTCCCCGCCTGTGCAGCGTCCCGTGCCTCAGCCCGCTGAGAGAAGCAACGGCGGCCACGCGAACGCGAGCGCCCACATCAACGCGCTCGCGGCAGAAGCCGCGCAGCACGCGCAATCCTTGCAACATAACGATCAGGCCGATAACGGCGATCTCGACCTGCCGAGCCTTGATGCCAACGAAGCTGCCGTCGCGCGCCGGACATGGCGCCCGGGCGGCACGGCATCGTCGAATGGGGAAAACGATTCGGCTTACGAGCGCTCGAAGCTCAATCCGGTTCTAACGTTCGATAACTTCGTGACCGGCAAGGCGAATCAGCTCGCCCGGGCAGCCGCGATCCAGGTCGCCGATAACCCCGGCATCTCGTACAACCCGTTGTTCCTGTACGGCGGCGTGGGCCTGGGCAAGACCCACCTGATTCACGCAATCGGCAACCAGCTGTTGCAGGACAAGGCCGGCGCGCGCATTCGCTACATCCACGCGGAGCAATACGTGTCGGACGTGGTCAAGGCCTATCAGCGCAAGGCTTTCGACGATTTCAAGCGTTATTACCATTCGCTCGACCTGCTATTGATCGACGATATTCAATTCTTCTCGGGTAAATCGCGGACGCAGGAAGAGTTTTTCTACGCGTTCGAGGCGCTGGTGGCGAACAAGGCACAGGTGATCATCACGAGCGATACGTATCCGAAGGAGATTTCGGGTATCGATGACCGGCTGATTTCCCGCTTCGACTCCGGCCTGACGGTCGCGATCGAGCCGCCGGAGCTTGAAATGCGCGTGGCTATCCTGATGCGCAAGGCGCAATCGGAAGGCGTGAGTTTGTCCGAGGACGTGGCGTTTTTTGTCGCGAAGCATTTGCGCTCGAACGTGCGTGAACTGGAAGGCGCGTTGCGCAAGATCCTGGCTTTTTCGCGATTCCACGGCCGCGAGATTTCGATCGAGTTGACGAAGGAAGCGCTGAAAGACCTGCTGACGGTGCAGAACCGGCAGATATCGGTGGAAAACATCCAGAAGACGGCGGCGGACTTCTACAACATCAAGGTCGCCGACATGTATTCCAAGAAGCGGCCGGCGAACATCGCGCGGCCGCGTCAGATCGCGATGTATCTGGCAAAGGAACTCACGCAGAAGAGCTTGCCGGAGATCGGCGAGCTGTTCGGCGGGCGCGACCACACCACGGTGCTGCACGCCGTGCGGAAAATTTCGGCGGAACGGGGCACGGACGCCCAGTTGAACCACGAACTGCACGTGCTCGAGCAAACGCTAAAAGGTTGAGCTTTCCGTGCTGTAGCGGCTGCTGATCAGGGTGCGCCCGGCCGTTTGCCGCCTGCGCCCAAAAGCGCCACAAAAAGCGTCAAAAAACGGGCCTGTTTATTGACGAAATTGCCCCCATTTTCAGGGAGCGGTCAGGTTTTGAGGCACAATACGGGTTTGACCGTCCAGCGGCGCTGGGCGGCGTTTTGGCGCAAGCCTGGCACGTGCGGGTGGCAATCGCTGCAAGCGCGTGACACGAGACCGTCCGAAGGTCATCCATGCGGTGGCAACGCTTCTTAAAAAGCGGTGGCAAAAGCGGGGGACACACGCGGCGGACGGCCGTCACATCAACGAAGGAACTCTATGCAACTGGTCAAGACCGAACGAGATAATCTCCTAAGGCCGCTGCAAACCGTGAGCGGAATCGTCGAACGCCGTCATACGTTGCCGATCCTCGCCAATTTGCTGATTACCAAGACTGGCGCCGACGTGTCGTTCCTCTCGACCGATCTAGAACTTCAGATCACCACGCGTGCCGATTTCGGCACCGGCAGCGATCAGGTCGCCACCACCGTAGCCGCGCGCAAGCTGCTCGACATCCTGCGCGCCATGCCGCCGGGAGAAGTGTCGCTCGATCTCACCGACAAGAAGCTGACCGTGCGCTCCGGCAAAAGCCGCTTTGCGCTGCAGACGCTTGCTGCCGATGAGTTCCCGACCGTCAACCAGGCGACAGAGTTCGGCGCGAGCCTGTCGGTTCCGCAAAAGACCTTCCGGCAGTTGCTCGGCATGGTCCACTTCGCCATGGCGCAGCAGGACATCCGCTATTACCTGAACGGCATGCTGCTGGTGGTCGACGGCGACCAGTTGATGGCAGTTGCAACGGACGGACACCGGCTCGCGTTTTCATCGATGAAAATCGAGGGGTCGTTCCCGCGCCAGGAAGTGATCATCCCGCGCAAGACCATCCTTGAATTGCAGCGCCTGCTTGAGGAAATTGACGACTTGCTGGTGATCGACATTGCAGCAAGCCAGGTCAAGTTCACGTTCGGCCAGGTCGAACTCGTGTCGAAGCTCGTGGAAGGCAAATTCCCCGACTTCCAGCGCGTGATCCCGAAGTCGCACAAGAACACGTTCCTGATCGGCCGCGAAGAATTGCAGCGTTCGCTGCAGCGGGCCGCCATTTTGACGTCGGACAAGTTCAAGGGCGTGCGTTGCCTGATCGAGCCGGGCCAGTTGAAGATCATGTCGACCAACGCCGACCAGGAAGAAGCGCAAGAAGAGCTGGAAATCGCGTATCAGGGCGACAGCGTGGACATCGGCTTCAACGTCACGTATCTGCTCGACGTGCTCGCGAACCTGAAGATCGACATGCTGCAAGTGAGTCTCGGCGACGCTAGCTCAAGCGCCTTGATCACGATTCCCGAGAACGACGAGTTCAAATATGTGGTGATGCCAATGCGCATCTGACGCGGCCAAATCTAAAAACTTTCCAAGGGGCGCATTGCCCCTTTGGCATTTTTAAGGTGTTTCGAAAAGTCTCATGCAGCGACCGCGCAGCAACCCCGCAGTGACCGCTTAGTGACCGCGCAGTGACCCAGTAACGACCCCGTAGTGACGCAGAACCGGAAAAAAACCCATGACTGAAAACCCAATTTCGCAACCCGACAACGCTTATGGCGCATCCTCCATTCAGATCCTCGAGGGTCTGGAGGCGGTCCGCAAGAGGCCGGGTATGTATATCGGCGATACGTCGGATGGCACGGGTCTGCACCACCTCGTTTTCGAAGTGCTGGACAACTCCATCGACGAAGCGCTCGCCGGCCATTGCAACGACATCCACGTCACCATTCACGCGGACAACTCCATCTCCGTGACCGATAACGGCCGCGGCGTGCCGACCGGTCTGAAGCTCGACGACAAGCACGATCCGAAGCGCAGCGCCGCCGAGATCGTGATGACCGAGCTGCACGCGGGCGGCAAGTTCGACCAGAACAGCTACAAGGTGTCGGGCGGTTTGCACGGCGTGGGCGTGTCGTGCGTGAACGGCCTGTCCGAATGGCTGCGCCTCACCGTGCGCCGCGACGGCAAGAAACACTTCATGGAATTCCGCCAGGGCGTGGTGCAGAACCGCGAACTCGTGACGGAAGACGGCATTACGTACTCGCCCATGCCAGTTGTAGGCGACACGGAAAATCGCGGCACCGAAGTGCATTTCATGCCCGACGTGACCATCTTCGGCAACGTGGAGTTTCACTACGACATCCTCGCCAAGCGTATGCGCGAACTGTCGTTCCTGAATAACGGCGTGCGGATTCGCCTGACCGACCAGCGTGATGGCAAGGAAGACGATTTCGCGTTTATCGGCGGCGTGAAGGGCTTTGTGGAATACATCAACAAAGCGAAGCAAGTGCTGCATCCGAACGTGTTCCACGCGATTGGCGAGAAGGACAACGTCACGGTCGAAGTGGCCATGCAGTGGAACGACAGCTACAACGAAAGCGTGCTGTGCTTCACGAACAACATTCCGCAGCGGGACGGCGGCACGCACTTGACCGGCTTGCGCGCGGCCATGACGCGGGTTCTGAACAAGTACATCACCGACCACGATATCGCGAAGAAAGCGAAGATCGAGACGAGCGGCGACGACATGCGCGAAGGCTTGTCGTGCGTGTTGTCCGTGAAGGTGCCGGAGCCGAAATTCAGCTCGCAGACGAAGGACAAGCTGGTGTCGTCGGAAGTGCGCGCGCCGGTGGAAGACGTGGTCGCGAAGGCGCTGGAGGAGTTCCTGCAGGAAACGCCTATCGACGCGAAGATCATTACGAACAAGATTATCGATGCCGCGCGGGCGCGCGACGCCGCACGTAAAGCGCGCGAAATGACGCGGCGTAAAGGCGTGCTGGACGGCGTTGGTTTGCCGGGCAAGCTGGCCGATTGTCAGGAGAAGGATCCGGCGAAGTCCGAGATTTATATCGTGGAGGGTGACTCGGCAGGCGGATCGGCGAAGCAAGGGCGTGACCGGAAGTTCCAGGCTATTTTGCCGCTGCGTGGCAAGGTGCTGAACGTGGAACGCGCGCGTTTCGACAAGCTCATTTCATCGGAGCAGATCGTCACGCTGGTCACGGCGCTCGGAACCGGGCTTGGCAAGGACGATTACAACCTCGAGAAGCTGCGCTATCACCGCATCATCATCATGACCGATGCGGACGTGGACGGTGCGCACATTCGTACGCTGCTGTTGACGTTCTTTTATCGGCAAATGCCGGAGATTGTGGAGCGCGGGTTTATCTATATCGCGCAACCGCCGCTTTACAAGATCAAGGCGGGCAAGGACGAACGGTATCTGAAGGACACGCACGAACTGAATCAGCATATGTTGAAGCTGGCACTGCAGGGTTCGGAGCTGACTGCGGCTGAAGGCGCCACGCCGATTACCGGCGACGCTTTAGGTGAGTTGGCGCGCGCTTATCTGCTCGCACAAGCGGTCGTGGATCGTCTCAGCCGGTTCTACGACGTCAATGCGCTTGGCGCGGTGATGGATGGCATCGAGCTGGATCTGTCGACGCAAGAATCCACCGTGGCTTCGGCTGCCGCTTTGCAGGCCGCCTTGAGGGCCGATCCGTTGAAGCCGGAAGTGTCGGTTGAGCCGGCTTACGACACGGTGCGCGAGGTTCGGTCGTTGCATATCAATCGCCGGCATCACGGGAATGTAAAGACGTCGGTAATCGATGAAGACTTCCAGTTGACCGCGGATTACAAGCAATTGCAGACGACCGCAAATACGTTCAAGGGTTTGATCGGGCCGGGTGCCGTGATCAAGCGCGGCGAGCGTTCAATGGCGGTGACCGACTTCAAGAGCGCGATGAAGTGGTTGATCGCGGATGCCGAGCGTAACGTGACCAAGCAGCGGTATAAAGGCCTGGGCGAGATGAACCCGTCGCAGTTGTGGGAAACGACGATGGACCCGACCGTGCGTCGTTTGTTGCGGGTTCAGATTGAGGATGCGATTGCAGCCGATGGCATCTTCACGACGCTGATGGGTGATGACGTTGAACCGCGTCGCGCGTTTATTGAATCGAACGCGTTGCGGGCGGGGAATATTGACGTTTGAGGGTGCTTGTAGTCGTAGGGCGCCAGAGTAAATGCTACTGGCGCCACAGTTTTGCTACTGGGCGACAAAATTAGTGCTACTGCCCTACAGGGTGTGCCTGCGCGAGCCAAAAGAGGCGCAGACCGCCAAAATAATCGCGTGAGGTGCAAAGTGTTACGACTAGCCGGATTTAGACACGGACGAATGATGCAAGCGGTGCGGCCCCGATTTAATTCGTTGTTATCCAACTCTTAATCCGTAGGTCGACAGTTCGAATCTGTCACGCCCCACCAAAGAAATCAAAGGGTTACATGCGAAAGCGTGTAACCCTTTTCTGTTTCAATCTCATGTAACCGCCATGTAACCCCATTCGGGAAATACCAACCGCCGGAAAACGCGATCGTGGCACCCGAGCCGCGCTTTCGTCGGGCCAAACCGAGGCGCAGGCGCGCCTTTTGTTCGCATGTATCGGATGGAAAAGGTCCTGGATTTCGTCGCGGTACCCGCCAAGCTCGATGGCCCGTCGAGTCGCGCTTTACGAACGCGGTTGCAATCGAGTCGCCGGCAACTGTTTCCGCCCGATGTCGCTATTGTCAATAATCTGGCGCTGGAGCCAAGCCTTTGTTCACGCGCCGCTCTCGTCCGAACAGGTACTTTGGTATCGATTCGGCTTTATGCCGCTTGGCCGCTTCCTGGCTGCCGTCCAGTCCGGCCCGGAACTCGCCGGCGCGACCGAATAAACGATTCTGGAATACCCATAATATGGCGGACTGACGGCGGGTAGGTGTGCAACGAGCCCTAAGGCCTTCGCGTCAACGATCGGAGCAAACAATACCTCCGCCGAAAAGTGCAGCCGCCCTTGTCATCACTCCAGGTTTACGGTTTAGTACGAAGTTACTTCGAAATGTCCCTACCGCCCGCATGAGGAGCGAAACGGTAAAAAATACTCAAATGCTACGTGGTCAAACCCACATCTGAGAGTCAAGCTCTCCACACAAAAAAATAACTTTTAAGTTAAGATCTTGAAACTAGCTGCCGTAATCCAAGATACATGGTCGGTGTATGAGGTGCTGAACCCCCGTGGCGATACCGTGTTAGGGGACATCGCGGGTGGCAAAGATTGGGACCGGTGCGCGGCATTCCTGGCGCACGCCGCCCGGCATGGACCTGAGGCTTTCGCTGAAAATAGGACCCATCATGTCGGCGACGACCCGAAGGTATGGCAATTCGACGTAACAGGAACTTTGCGGCTGCTCTATTTTTATGACGCAGGCCGAGTGATTGTCCTGACAAAGTGTTTCTATAAAGCAGGTGGCAAGTCTGGGAAGACTCCCAAAACTTTCGTTAAGGCGGCGCAACAGGTCTACGTTGCGTATGAGAAAGCGAAGCTTGCCGGCGCTCTTGAGTTTATTGAAGGAGAGGAAGATGAAGATCAGTAGCCGCTACAAAGAGGCTTTTCAGCAGGCTCAAAAATCTGCCACTTATTGGACCGAGCGGACGCTGCTCGAACTCACAGGACAAATCTCCGACGCAATGAAGGGCCTTGGACTCAGCCAGAAGGCGCTGAGCGAAAAAATTGACAAGAAACCGGCGTTTCTCAGTCGTGTCTTGAGCGGTCGCCACAATGTCACGCTGGAGACGGTCGCGCTTGTTGCGCACGCGATGGACATGCATTTGGAGGTGAGGCTGGTTGCGAATGCCCAGCTCGATCGGAAAGGAAGTTTCAGTGTCACGACCGATCAGAACACATTCATCCCGCGCAATGGAGTAGTCGTTAAAAATCTGCGTTTGGTGCACGTAAAAGAGGCCAACGACAGCATCACTTCCACCGTTCAAGAGCGCATCCGAAAAGCCGCATGAATCGCGAGAAACTCGACAAGGTACTTAAGCACCTTCTTGTGCAAGCTGCTTACCCGACACGCATTGATGCAACAGTTGCGCCTTTCTTTGACCCGCGGGTGACGCTCGAAACGTTCACGCGTGTGAATTGGAGCGCATCGGAGATTTCGGTGGCGGAGGTTCAATTTCAATCGGCGGAAGGCGAGAGAAAAATGCACATGCTGAAGTTCCTCGCCAAGACAAGGACGAGGGTTGTCAGGATCGGAGATGACGGAATACCGCCCGACACGCAAGATCTAAACGTGGACGACGTGGTTCTCGATTTGTACGCAGACTTTGCCATTGAATACGTAATCTCTGGTTGCGAGCCGACCGAGTTGGATGACGAAGGCATGGCGGAATTTACCGCGCATAACATGCCCTACCATCTTTGGCCGTACTTTAGAGAGCTTGCGCAAAGCACAGCCTTGAGGCTCCGAGTCCCAATCCCCACAATTCCTGCGTTCCGAGTGCCCAAATCTCACCAAGCAGTAAAAAAATGATCTCATCTTGCCCCGCCTCCAGCGGGGCTTTTTACTGGTAACGGAAGTGTCAATGCCCATGGCAAGTATGACGGCATGTGGTTCGCTGCTTTGCATATCCCCGATATGGGAACCTTAGCGTTTCGCAACGGGCACGTTGTCGCACGTCCCGAAAGCCGAGCCGCAGTAGCGCTGCGCCTCCTGACCGACAAGCACGGCCTCAAGCGGGCGAAATGTACGACAGCGGCCTTAAAAACTGAATCTTCGAGTACTGAGCCTAGGTCGCGAGAGTCCATCACGGACCACAGTGACAGAACCGCTGACGTGTCTCGATCCAGTACAAGCGAGATTCGACCGTCCTTCGATTGACATGCAAATTTCACCTGCACAAGGGGGCCATCGTCAAAACAGCCAGACCTGAGGGGCAACGCTCCGGCATTCCAGATTAGCGTCCCCCACTCCAAGCATACAATCTTCGCCACAAAACCTCGCTACTCTGCGACTGAGCTTTCCTCTTCGTCCTCATCGACCCGGCTCGCTTTTCGCCCGCGCAAGTTCTTGGCAGCAACGCCTGCCACTGATCGCTTCTCGGCCAAACGCTTCAACAGCTCCGACGCGGGTTCGTCGCTCGGGTCTTGCGGCAGCAGTTCGCCACGGAATGCCTTGGCGAGTAGAGCAGGCGTTAGACGGTCAGTGCCGACTTGGGCTTGGGTTAGTCGAGCTTCGATGCGATCAGCATAGCCAAAGAGAATTTGGACACGGCGGACAATTTCGGCTTGTTCCTCATGCGGCGGTAGCGAAATTGGCAGGTCACTCAACACTGTCTTGTTGATAGAGGCTAAGTTCGTTGTCTGTTTGCCGGCTCGCAAAAAGTACTCCAATCCACGGAAATTGCTCCACCAAGAAATGTACTTGGGTTGGTTTCGCTTGTCGTGTAAGCGCGCCCTGAATACATGATTCTGAAACGAACACCGTGGAATCTGACTTTCCCATACCCAACCTCGCCCCACCTTGTCGATATCTCCACCTTCGTTAAACAAAATGTCTCCTGCTTCCAGTAACAAGTTATCTAGCCTGCTACTCGGAATTCGAATGCATTTGATCTCCGTGAGATCTATATAGCCGCGCTGAACATTTGCGACCCTGAGGTAGGGCACTTCTTCATCAGTGGGCGACTGCTTCTTCGCATCTTTCGTCACGCCGCCCTGCACATCGGCAATCTCGCCAAGCCGAACCTCAGTCCATTTCTCAGCAAGCCCTGATATTGATCGCCAATCCTTCGTCAGTTCGCCCGAAGTAGCGGCGGAAAGGACAGATTGCCGAAAACGCGCAAGGAGCGCCGACGCCCGCCCGAGCCGTTCTCCGCATGCATCCACGCGTGCAAGCACAGTGTCAAGCTTGTTAGCGATGCGCTTCTGTTCGGCGAGTGGGGCAATTGGCACCTGAAATTCGGCGACGCGCTTGGGCTGCGCACGCGTTAGCGACCCACCGACACCAGTTAAGTCTTGACAGATCAGTTCTCGGAAGGCCGCGCTGCGAAAGAAGTAGCGAACATACGTCGAATCAAGGATGGGACATCTAAAAGCGATCCATTCTGAAGAGGCGATTTGGCCGAATTTAGTATGTTTCCCGACATGCCAGACCCGATTGATTCGCGGATTGATTTTGCAGACAAGTACATCGTCAGGTTGAACCGCTTGTTTAGTCGAGCCAATGGTCCGACCGAGGAGATATTCTGGCACGCGCAGAGGAAACGCAGGAACGCTGTACAGCTCAAACATTTCATTCGGCGCGCTACTCGGATCAACAGATGTACCTCTGAAACGATTTAGCGCACCGAACGTCGCGCGAGTCCACATAGGAGGGAGCAGACTCATTGATCGGCCTCCTCACCTATCTCCAGCAGGATTGCTCTTAACTCCTCGATGGCGCCATTCAATTCTTCCATGGTCTCGCGTGCGAGCAATCCATTCGGACTAGTGCCGCGGGGTGGCGGGCTCCTCGACTCTCTGATAGATCCGCCTTCGTTACCTGCGTGGCTCGCACCCGCCGACCTCGACAAGTTTGTCCGAGCATTCAGCATCTCTGGCTTTCTCGGTGGATTGAATTACTACCGTGCGTATTTCGGTGAACGTGACCGCTGATTTCGGGAACGTGACCGATTCGGCGAGGTTGGGCGTTGCGCGGTTTCGATTGTAGAGTTCCTCCCTAGTTTTGGTCGAGTGCTGGTTCAAATACGCTGGACTTCGGAGGCGGCTTTCTTAGAGATTCGCCTGTGAGTTTGATGCGGTGGTGACGGTGCATGAGGCGATCAAGCATTGCGTCGGCGATGGTCTCGTCGCCTATCCAGCCATGCCAGTGTTCGATCGGTAGCTGGCTGGTTACGATCGTGGCCTTGCCGGCAGAACGGTCGTCGATCATCTCGAGTAAATCATTTCGAACCATTGCGTCGAGCGGAGCCATTCCCCAATCGTCCAGCAAGAGAACATCAGTGCGAGCAACCTGCAGCAGCCATTTGGTGAAGCCGCCGTTGCCGTGCAGAACGCGTAGTTCCTCGCCCAACCGCGGCACGCGCAGATACAACGCAGAGTGTCCACGTCGGCAGGCATACTGCGCCAAGGCGCAGGCGAGCCATGACTTACCGGCGCCGGTCGCGCCGCTAATGAGCAGGCTGTATCCGGCCTCAACCCAGTCGCCCAGAGCCAGGCTTGTGAGCGAACGCGGGTCGATCCCTCGACCTGCGCGAGTGTCCAGATCTTCAATGGCGGCTTGCGGATACTTCAGGCGCGCTTGCTTAAGCAGTCGGGTGCGACGGCGATCATCGCGCCAGCTCGCTTCCCGGTCGACCAACAATGACAAGCGTTCCTCGAAACTGAGAGTCGCCGTGCCGGGCTGCGTCAATTGCTGTTCCAAGCCGTCGGCAAAGCCATCGAGCTTCAAGGTGCGCAGTTGCGTCAAGGTCTGTTGCATCATCATGGTGGGTTCTCTTATTGGTAGTAGCTGGGGCCGCGCACATGCGCGTGGCTTGGGCTGATCCATTCAACCGGCGTTGTTGCTGCGGCTCGGTCACGGTTGTTGATCAGGATGTCGCGCACGTGGCGGTAACGGTGTACGCCTAGTTCGAGTGCCAATGCGCACGCCGCTTCCAGACGCTCGGGGCCATAGCGACGAGAGAGTGAGAGCAGTCCAAGGCACGCCCGATAACCATGTTCGGGATGACGTTGCTCCTGAAGAAGCCGACTCACGAGCGCGCCGGTTGCGCCGCCAATCTGCTGGCCCCAGTGAATGAGGCGCTGCGGAGTCCATTCGAGATGGGCGCGGTGTGCCGCCGGCATGTGCTCTACGACTGTCGTGTAGCCTCCCACGCGATCGTTGCGGGCGTGGCTGGCCACGCGGCGGCCGCGATGAAGCAACTCGACGGCGGCTGCCGTGATTCGCGCATCGAGCTTGAGTCCGACTAGCGCTTGCGGAACGCTGTAGCGGTGTTTGTCGATCTCAACGTGATAGTCAATGTGGACCGTGACCGACTTGAACCGCGCCAGCTCATACGGCTGCACCGGCAGCGGTTGTAAAGCCGGCGCGTCCCGTTCGGCAAATGCGGTGGCGCGGCATCCCGGCAGCTTCTGAAACGGACGCCCGTTCAGGTTCTTCAGTAGTGGGCGGATCGCGTCGTTGACCGACTCAATAGTTTCGAATCGATGATGACGCAGGCGCGCCATGATCCAGCGCTCGACGATTTGAACCGCTACTTCAACCTTCGGCTTCTCGCAAGTCAGCAACTATCTGTCATGAGGAACAACGCGTAGTCAAAGGCGCGTTCTTCGAGATCACCCATCCATTTCACCCGCTTCACGGAAATAGCTTCGTTTTGGTGAGCCGGCGGCTGAATTGGGGCGAAGACCGGGTGATGTATTTCGACGCGAACAAGCGGCTGCGCTCGGTTTTAGCGTCCTGGACAGACGTGCCGGAACCGGATTTGTTCGCACAAGCTTCGGGAGTTCGATCCTCGTTCAGAACGGACGACTTGCTTCGATTGCGCGCGCTTGTTGACGATCTGTTGGGAGCGCACGATGTCAAATAAATTTCGCCGTATACGTAAAGATAAATACGCCGCTTTGAAGATGCCGTTGCATCCGCTTGAAGAGGATAATCTGCATTTTTGCCGCACTAATTCGGCTGTATTAGGAATTTACCTGATCACCGAAATGCTTGACATATCGAATGTTCAGGCATATTTTAATTGCCATTACATCAACGAAGGCTCGTGTAATGACCAAGCCGCCGTCAAAGCGCGATCGACTACGCGAACTCGGTGGTCTCAATCCTCATCCCGATCGAATACGGGCTCCATGGTTTCGATCAGGCGATTTCTTCGATCCCGACGACATGGTTCAGGTCAAGTACGAGATGTTGCGTCATGTTCAGGTCGATGGCGCTTCCAAGGCCGAGGCAGCGGCCTTATTCGGAATGTCCAGACCGACGTTCTATCAAGCGGAGAGCGCCTTTGCGAGCGAGGGGCTGCCAGGGCTGCTCCCGAAACAGCGCGGGCCCAAGGGCGCGCACAAACTCAACTCGGTGGTCATGGCGTTCATCGAGGAGCGTCTGGAGCAAGATGGCAGCATCCGCGCTCGTGCGCTTGCGCAGGAGATCGAAACCAAGCTAGAGCTGTCGATCCACCCGCGCAGTATCGAACGCGCGTTAGCGCGCAAAAAAAAACCGTAGACTATTCGCCTCAATTCCGTCCGCCATCGTCGGCGCTTGCTCGCTACGAAGCGCTACGGGCCGACCTCCTCGGCACAGGTCCCAACTCAGAAGGTCACGCGGCGATACGCTTTCATGGCCTGTTGCACGGGCTGGCGATCCAACGCCCGGACGCTTCGCGCATCGAGGCTCTCACCCCAACCGTTCTTGCTTCCAATTCAGTGCGGGATAACGGCGCGCTTGTCCGCGTGCTGGCCAACCTCGTGCTGCGCGCCCACGAGGAGCTTGCCCATGTCTACTAACTCCGCTCAGAAGGTCACCGCCGAACATTTGCGGCGAGATGCGTTTCTTTATATTCGACAGTCATCGCTTCGGCAGGTGTTCGAGAACACCGAGAGTACGAAGCGGCAATATGCGCTACGCGATCGCGCGGTTGCGCTTGGCTGGCCGATCGAACGCATTCACGTCGTCGATAACGACCTTGGCATGTCCGGTTCCAGCGCCAAGGATCGAGACGGCTTTCAGCACCTGGTCGCTGAGGTGGCTAACGGTCACGCCGGCATCGTGTTGGGCTTGGAAGTGTCGCGTCTTGCGCGCAATAATGCAGACTGGCATCGCTTGATCGAGCTTGCATCGCTCACGCAAACTTTGATTTTGGACGAAGATGGAATTTACGATCCGGGTCAGTTTAATGACCGCCTTTTATTGGGCTTAAAGGGCGCCATGAGCGAGGCCGAACTTCATATTCTCAAGGGTCGGCTACAAGGCGGGATCAAGAACAAGGCACGCCGGGGCGAATTGGAAATACCTTTGCCCATCGGGCTTGTGTACCACCCGAATGGCTCAGTGGCGCTCGATCCTGATCAACAGGTCCGGGGCGCGCTGCAGTTGCTCTTCGACACATTTCGGCTTGCTGCGTCAGCTACCGCTACGGTCAAGCGATTTCGCCAGGAAGGCTGGCAGTTTCCGCGTCGCATCCGTCGGGGAGTTGGCAAAGGGGACCTGCTTTGGGGGCCGTTGGACCACTGCCGCGTCATCCAGATACTGCACAACCCCCGTTATGCTGGCGCCTTCGTATATGGCCGCACACGCGGAGCGTATCGTCCGGGACGTAAATCCACGGCGCTTAAGGTTGATCGAGAGAATTGGCAGGTGTTAATTCAGAAGGCTCATCCAGGCTTTATCGATTGGGAGGAGTTCGAACGCAACCAGGCGACGCTTAAGCAGAATTTAACCGGATTCGGGCGCGATCGACGAGGCAGCATGCCACGCGAGGGCGTTGGGCTCCTGCAGGGGCGCGTCGTGTGCGGAGTGTGTGGCGCACGCATGCGCGTACGGTATCAAGTCGTGGGCAATAAACTCGAGCCGTACTATATGTGCACGGAGAATCCGGTGCGCCGCGCCGGCAAACCCTGTCAGTCTGTTCGCGGGAGCGCCATCGATGACGCGATAGGCTCGCTGCTTCTGGACAGCGTCGCACCCGCTGTGCTCGAAGTCGCACTAGCGGTCGAAGACGAGATATCGGGGCGAGTCAAACAGGCAGCGGTTCGGCGTCAGAATCAACTGGTTAGAGCGCGCTACGATGCCGAGCTTGCGCGCCGGCGATATATGAGTGTCGATCCGACCAACCGGCTTGTCGCTGACACGCTGGAAGCGGACTGGAACGAACGTCTGCGCGTGCTGGATGGATTGCAACAGGAGAACGAACGACTTCAGAACGCCGATCACAAGCTATTAAGCAGCGATGCGCGAACCCAGATTCAGGCGCTCGCCGAAGACTTCCCCCGCGTTTGGAATGACCGACGAGTCGTGCCGGTCGAGCGCAAGCGCATGGTCGCTTTGCTCATTGAAGACGTAACCTTGGTCAAGTCCGAACGCGTTGCGATCCATGTACGCTTTCGCGGCGGCCGAACAACTTCGTTGGAGATCGATAAGCCCAAGCCCATCGCACTGATTCGCAAGACGCTGCCGGAAGTCGTTGCGAAGGTCGACGAACTCCTCGAAACCGGCTCGGATCGGCAAGTCGCCGAACAACTTAATGCGCTCGGTTATACAAACTGGAAAGGTGAAGCGTTCACGCACAAGAAGGTTCTCATCATCCGCACCGCCTACCGGCTCAAGAGCCGGTTTGAACGCCTTCGCGCACGCGGCATGGTGACAGCCAACGAGCTCGCCGCACAACTCGGAGTCTGCCCGACTAGCGTCTACCTGTGGGGCCAACGCGGGGTGTTGCGTCAGCATCGCTACGGTAACCTGCATCGTTGCCTCTACGAGCCCGTCGGCGACGTCGTCTTGGTCAAAGGGCAAGGCGGCCGCTACAGTTCGACACAACCGACGTTTATCGCTGTTCCACCAACCACACAAGGTGCAGTATGAAGCGTACGCCTTGTCCTGGGGGCGATACACGCGTGCCGGCAAGAATGAGGTTCCGTAGTGACGCGCGAAGTCCAACACGGTGTCGCCTGCGCGCGGCTCGTAACGGTCAGGGTCAGCGATCATCGCACGCGGGTTGTCCGGCACGATCAGTTGTGGAACGCCGCCGTAGAACGTCAGCGCGCGGCCGATACCGTTCAGCCAGTCCTCCATCGTCTCGGCTGGCGTGGCGCATGCGAACGTATAACTCGATGCGCCCATGGCGGCCACAAAGATATGCGCGCGACGCCCGGTGGTCAGCGCCAGCGTGGGGCCGGCGAAGTCGACGAACAGCTTCTCGCCAGCTCGGTGGATCTGTCGCATCGAGCGCTTCAGGCGTTTGGCGAACGCCTTATAGTGTTCACAGAACTGCGTGTAACGGTAGGTCTGCCGGTTCGCAAACTGAGCCTGGTATTCCTCCCACAAAAGCGTCAGCGTCACACCCTTACGGCGTAGCTCTTGATGGATGCGCCCGTAGTCGGGTTGGGCGTAGGCAGCAGGTCCGGTGGGCTTGCCGAGCAGCCGCCGCTCGAGCTCGCCTTCGTCCATGTCGCAAGCGCTCGCCCAGTCGAGCCCGGCGGCACCAGCCAGCCCGACGTACTTTGTGACCACACCCTTGGAAATGCCCAGCGACGCGGCGATTCGATCGTGCGAGAAGCCAGCGTCGAATTTAAGTCGTAAAACGTCCTTGATCATGCGCATGTTCATCCGGTGCGCGGGCATCGTCTCTCCGGCCAAAGCCGGCGAGCATAACCCGCGTGATTGATGTCATGCGCAACGCCAATCCTGCTGTCCGGTCCGCTCGGTCACGTTCCCGAAACGGCCGGTCACGTTGCCGAAACGGCCGGTCACGATCCCGAAACGGCCGGTCACCTTCATCCGAAATACGCAACTACCGCAACCTCGACCGCAATTGGGAAGTGCAATCAGCTTTGGAGGGCCTGCTCGTCGAGGTTCCCGCCCTGTACCTTGTCGGCGAGCGAGACACGGGTCTGGCAATGCCAGGCATGCACGAGATTATCGGTGGCATGCCTCAGATCGTGCCCAAGTTGTCAGCCTCTCGGGTCGTTCCGCAAGCAGGGCATTGGCTGCAACAGGAGGCCCCGGATTTTGTCAACGCGGCATTGATTGAGTTTCTCCGCGAGCTTTGATGTACACCGGCGCAGTCTGACGGTTCAACCATGGTTAGCAGCCATTCCGCCCGCAGATCGGTATGTCGGAGAAGGGTCGGGTACCGCCGATCGGCGACAGACGGTAGCCGGCCAAAACCCGTCATTCAGTATGAGGAAATCGTCAGTCATAGGGCGTCCGGTTCATGCCGCATAACTGCCGTTCAAGAACGGAAAGCTTGCTATAGAAGTTGGCAGGCCACACGACCATGAGAGAATTCTTGCTCTTGTACATGTTCGCATCCTCGTCGCCTCATGAAGATCCTCGAATACACCGGCCTCGACACCTCACGCGTCAAGGCCAGCTACGACAAGGTGTGCGCGGCCATCGCTCGCCACGACTTCCGTGCTGCCCAAGTCAAGAAGCTCGCCAATCTGAGCCACGGCAAGTTCTACCGGGCGAAGCTGGATGACGCCGACCGGCTGTTGTTCTCTCTGGTGCGCCACGGGGATGAAGTCTGCGCACTGATGCTGGAAGTGATCGCCAATCACGCTTACGACAAGTCACGTTTCTTGCGCGGCGCGGTGATTGACGAGAGCAAAATTTCAGACATCAGCGCCGATGACGCCATTAAGGAGGCGCAAGCTCTACGCTACCTTCATCCCGAGCGTACCGGCATTCACCTGCTCGACAAACCGATCTCGTTTGATGATACGCAAGAGACTATTTACCGACAGCCACCTCCCTTAATTGTCGTCGGCAGCGCTGGCAGCGGCAAGACCGCACTGACGCTTGAAAAGCTCAAGCATGCCGAAGGTGAGGTCCTCTACGTCACTCACTCCACGTTCCTCGCGCAGAGCGCCCGCGACCTTTATTACGCCAACGGTTTCGAGCATGGCGGCCAGGATGCTGTATTTCTGTCCTACCGCGAGTTTGTCGAGTCGATCCGCGTTCCGGCAGGACGCGAAGCTACCTGGCGTGACTTTTCGGGCTGGTACTCCCGCATACGG
Source organism: Caballeronia eucalypticola (assembly GCF_047608185.1). Classification (NCBI taxonomy): domain Bacteria; kingdom Pseudomonadati; phylum Pseudomonadota; class Betaproteobacteria; order Burkholderiales; family Burkholderiaceae; genus Caballeronia; species Caballeronia eucalypticola. The sequence goes on along the minus strand of NZ_JBLKRU010000001.1, from coordinate 202,214 downwards.
CAGAACTTCAAGGATGTAGAAGCCCATCAGGCTTTCGAGGAGATTCGCGGCGTGATTGCTGCCGGGGCGAGCGGCGTCCTGTGGCGCGACGAGTATCAAGCACTGGGGGTGCGTCAATCGATCTTTTCCGTAGAACGGCGCGACCAACTCTACAATCTGTTTGAGAAGTACCGCGCCTGGCTCGCCGAGGCAAAGCTCTACGACCTGAATCTTGTCGCCCAGGACTGGCAAGCGCTGGCCGCGCCGCGCTACGACTTTGTGGTTATTGACGAGGTGCAAGACATCACCACCGTGCAACTCGCGCTCGTGCTGAAAACCCTGAAGAAGCCTGGCTATTTCATGCTCTGCGGGGATTCCAACCAGATAGTCCATCCCAATTTCTTTTCCTGGAGCCAAGTCAAGAGCCTGTTCTGGAAAGACCCGAAAGTGGCCGAGCGGCAGGAATTGCGCGTGCTAACGGCCAACTTTCGCAACGGCCTGGAGGCCACACGCGTCGCCAATCAGTTGCTCAAGGTCAAGCAGCGGCGTTTCGGCTCCATCGACCGCGAGAGCAACTTCTTGGTCCAGGCCGTCGGCGGCGAGACCGGCCAGGTTACGCTGATGCCCGACAAGGACGCCACCAAGCGCGAACTGGACCAGAAGATTCGCCAATCCACCCAGTTCGCCGTCCTGGTGATGCGCGATGAGGACAAGGCCGACGCCCGCAAGCACTTTGCCACGCCGCTATTGTTCTCGATCCACGAAGCCAAGGGTCTCGAATACGAGAACATTGTGCTCTACCGTTTCATCTCGGATCACCGCGGCGAGTTCAACGACATCGCCGAGGGCATCGTCAAGACCGATCTGGCGGTCGAGACACTGGATTACAAACGCGCCAAAGACAAGAGTGACAAGTCGCTCGAAGTCTATAAGTTCTTCGTCAATGCGCTGTATGTAGCGCTGACGCGCGCCATCAAGAACATCTACATGATCGAGTCGGACACAGGGCATGATCTGTTCGGGCTGCTGGATCTGATCGAGGGCCAGACCAAGATCGAGGCCAAACAATCCACGCTCGAAGACTGGCAGAAGGAAGCACGAAAACTCGAACTGCAGGGCAAGCAGGAGCAGGCGGAGGCCATCCGCCGCACCATATTGAAGCAGGTCCCGGTGCCATGGCCGGTGTTCGATGAGGCCAAGGTCAGGGAGCTGTTGATCAAGGTCTTCCGCGAGCAGTCTCCGGGTAACAAGAGCAAGCAGCAACTCTTTGACTATGCCACCTGCTTCGATGAACCGCAGCTCGCCGAGTGGCTGGCCGTTGAGGCGAAGTTCGAGCAGGCACGAACCTTTGATCAGCAGCGTGCGGTGTTCGCCCGCAAGAGCTACGTCCCTTTCTTCGCCAATCACTTCAAGGATATCCTCAGGCAGTGCGACCAGCATGGCGTCGATCATCGCCTGCCAATGAACCAGACGCCACTGATGGCCGCAGCTGCTGCAGGAAATGTGGCGCTGGTGGAAGCCCTGCTGGAGCGCGGTGCCGACCGCGATGCCGTCGATCACTATGGTCACAATGCACTGCACTGGGCTTTGCGTCAGGCATTTGGCGATGCAAAGTTCGCTGCTGGCCCGCTGGCGGCAATCTATGAATGCTTGGCTCCGCCCTGCATTGATGTCAGAGCGGGTGATCGCTTGGTCCGCATCGACCGGCATCTGTCTGAATACTTTCTGTTCCAGACCCTGTGGGTATTGTTCAAAGCCCGATTCAGCAAGATACGACGCAATGCGGACAGCGCGTTCCAGACCCAAATCATCCTCGATGCCTGGCAACACTTACCCGCTAACCTAGTGCGGCCAGAGCGCAACAAGCGCCAGCATCTTTCTGGCGTGCTGGCGAGGAACGAAATCGACAGAGACTATGCCTACAACCGATCCCTGTTTCTGCGCGTATCCACCGGGCGGTACCAGTTCAATCCCAAACTTGCTGTGCGCCGCCGCCAGGGCGAAGAAGAAAACTGGTTCCCGATCTACACGGCACTCAACCTCCCGTTGATTAGCGAGTTTGCCTACAACGACGGCTGGATCAGCACCTGGGACAATATTGACAAGCTTGTGATCCTTGCCGGACTACCTGAACGAACTACACCCATTGCGGCTGAGCGCTCCGCCGAGCGGCAAGCGGCCAAAATGAGGGAGTTGGACGAACGCAGAGCCAACCAACTTGCGGCCAAAGCACGTATTCATGCCGCCGCCGAAGCCACCCAGAACAGAGCGCCACCATGGGGAACAAAGGAAGCCAAACGGCTTGAAATCGAACGTGTGAGACAAGAAATCGAAAGACGGAAGAAGGATTGACGTGCCGATCCTCGTTGGCCGTATAAAGCGCTTTGCATAACGCCGATTAATCGCCGGTGGACTCGAAGAGTCGACGGCCGCTGTGGCTTGGAAGCGGTCACAGTGGCGGCGCTGTTCGGGGCGGCGGCAGTCGGTCGATCAGAGCCGGCCGTAGTCGGGCTCAGTTCGGCCACTAAGAGAATTTCACCAGACGCGGTCGAATGACCGAAGTTCGGCGCACAGCCGACGTTGAGTTAACTTTCGTCGCATAGAGAAACCCTGTTGGTTTGCGGAATCCTGACCTCTGTGTTTTGATTCGGGCGCCGAGGGGCAATTCCGTCATCTATACGGCCGTTCGCTGCAAAAAAGGTTCGCTCATGCGAGGAGAAATTCACTCATCCCCTGGGTAAGCTATGTACCCTTTCGGCATGGGGACAATCGCACTCAAAACACCAGCATGCAGCCAAGTTGGCTGAGGATGATGCTCGTTTGTAGACGCTCGTTCGATTAGGAGTCCCGTCGTTGATCGACGAGTAAATCGTCTTAGGCTCAAACTGTGCGGCACACCATGGACGAAGCTCAGTCATTCGGCCCGGACGCGTCCTCCATGTCAACGTCTGGAAGTGACGTTGCCCCCCGCGATGCATGAGTGTTAAGCAATCGATATAGCGTTACGCGGGAAATTCCCAGATCCTTCGCTGCATCGCCTAGGCGTCCTCGATGACGCAGCAATGCCAGTTCAATAGCTTGGCGTTCTGCGGCTTCGCGCGCCCGTGCCAGCGACATTGGCGCGCCCTCGACATGCTCCCCGAGTTCGAGATCGACCGCGTGGATCTGTCGTCCCTCGGACATGACAATCGCGCGGCGCACGCGGTTGATCAGCTCGCGCACGTTGCCGGGCCATCCATAGACTTGGATTGCAGCGATCGCATCGGGCGCAAATCCGCGTACTCGACGACTGGCGTCCATCTTGAAACGCTCGAGTATGTGGTTCGCAAGCAACTCGATATCTCTGCCACGCGCGCGCAGCGGAGGTTCTTTGATCTGCAGCACGCACAGGCGGTGGAACAGATCGGTCCGAAAACGACCATCGCTCACGGCCGTCCGCATCGCCACGTGTGTCGCGGAAATGATGCGCACGTCTACGGGAGTGGGGGCATGGCCACCGAGCCGTTCAACCGTGCGCTCTTGCAGGAAGCGCAACAAGCTCGCTTGGCTTTCGGGCGGCAAGTCTCCGATCTCATCGAGGAAAAGAGTGCCACCGTTTGCAGCCTCCGCCCGTCCGATCTTGCGCTGGTTAGCACCTGTGAACGCACCGCGTTCATAGCCAAACAATTCCGATTGAAGAAAGTGAGTAGGAATAGCGCCGCAGTTGATCGCGATGAACGGCCGATCACACCGCACCGAACGGGCGTGAATGGCGAGCGCGGTCAATTCTTTGCCTGTTCCCGACTCGCCAGAGATGAACACGGGCGCGTCCGTCATTGCAACCTTCCGGATAGAACTGAACAGCGCAAGCATTGCGTCACATGATCCGACCATGTGACCCTCTGAGTGACTGTCGGGCTGATCCTTCCAAGCGCGCTCGACCAACGAGGCCATGCCGTAGGCGTGGTCGATGGCATCAATGATTCGATCGTTCGATGCCGGCAACGTGACGTAGGCGAAGAAATAATCGCGAATCAGCTGGAGCACGCCTGCGTCTTCAATGTTGGTCGGATGGCATATCGCCACCCATCCGATTTGCGAATGAGACAGCAACCCACGAAGAACCGGAAAATCCAGTGGACGCTGACATGTGGAGAAGTCAAATAACCCCGCCGACGCACTTTCGAACCGGCGTGTGATCCCAAAGTCGTCGTCCGGCCCGATCGTTTCAACTTGCCATGCTCGATCCTCAATGAGCGCTCGTAAAGACGCAACCACTTTGTCGCCAACATAGTAGAGCGTCCTCGCATCCTCGGTCATCGTTCTCTCTCATGGATCACGCTTTATTCCGAGGGGATGCCGCTGGAGAACGGGTCGAATCGGAAAATGTTCAGCATCGTGCTCGCAACTGTGTGCTTCAGACGATCGGCCTGATGGTGGCACGGTAGCGAAACTTTGCAGATACGAAATGTCGGAAATCCGTCTATCCGACCCGCGCTGCAAGGTACACACACACAAAAGGCCAATTCCGGCGTTGGATGTAACGTCGCGTACAGTGCTCGCGGTGTGTATCAGAGGGAGCGATTTTTTCTCGAGCCAGGCGATGACCCATCGTAAAGAGGAAGACTTATCGTAAATACACAGCCTTTTCCGGGCATATCGCGTGCGGTGAGACTCCCTCCATTCATTTCGACGTTTTTCCTGGCAATAGCGAGGCCAAGGCCAAGTCCGCTTCTGTCATGAGTGCTCTGCGTAAAAGGCAAGAATATGTCTTCCGTATCTCCCCTTGGAAGGCCGCCACAGTGATCAACGACATCAATCAAGATGCGGTCCGCCGCTGTCTGTACATTCAATAGGACTGCGGTGTGTGTTCTGGTGAATTTGAAAGCGTTTTGCACCAGACTTCCGAGAGCGGCATATAGTAGGTCTCGATTGCCCTTGGCATTGAGATTTGGACTAACAGCTGTAACAAGTAGGGAGCAACCGCGTACCTGAGCAGCTAGCTCCGCAGCGAATTTAATCTCTTCGATGAGCTCGGCGACGGAAAACACTTCCTCGTATTGGGAGTCTCCGGCCGCTGAGCGTGTCTCGGCTAGCGCCCGATCGATCAAATCGCGTAACTCAAATAAGCCATGTTCGAGCACCGAACCGGTTGCCCCCTTAAGACTTAGATTGCTTGCCTTCGCGGCCGCAAAGGCAAGCATTGCAGTTCCGAGACGACTTCGTAAATCCTCGGCCAGGTACTCTATCTTTTCGGTCATCTCGAGCGCGGTGTTATGCGCCGACGTGAAATCACGCTGCGTGCTGTACTCCACGACAGCGCTAGCTATCGCATTGTCCAGGCAGCGGTTGAGCGTTCTGAATTCATCGATCTCAAAGCGTGCCTCGCACTCGTACGCAAGGTCCGCGATCGCCTGACACAAATCGCCATAACTGTGTACGACTTGGTCGATAGAAAATCCGAGAATCAGAAGTTCGCGCCCGTAATCCGCGGCTGTTCGGTCCGCGTCGTCCGGAATCAATTCGCTCACCGACAAGCCGTGATTTCCGCCGCGGGATAAGGGATCGCTTGTCTGTTCGATTTTGAGCGTCTCAATCACTTGATCCAGGAATAATGGAACGCCGTTTTGCAGTTGTTCTTTGCTCATCGCACGGCCAGATCGCCGAGCGACTTTACTCCTACAGCGTTCAATCAAGGCCTTGCGATTATTCAACAAGAATTCGTGCATCATTGCGTCACCTTGCGCGTAGCGGTGTAACACTTTTTCAAAAACATTCATCGGTCCGGCGCACTCTGCGGCAACAAGGCAGCGCTACGCGGGGAATCTGGGATCTGCGCTTTAGGCTCTGATTTGCTGTAATTCCGGTTCGATGAGTCACGTGCTAGTGGGTGCGCAGCGAAACGGGGGCGATGGTCCTGGCGATAATGTTTATCCCGCGATCGCGTATTCCATGGGAAGAGAGCTTCAGCGAGCAGATCTTCCCTTTCAACGGGTTGCAGGTGCGTGAGCTCTTTCGTGTCCGCGAAAACCACCTGAATTCCATCGAATTTTTCCTTTTGATTGCCCAAAGGGCGAGGCAAGTGTGTTCGATCGCCAATACACCATGGTCTCTCGCCAATAGCAGTGCGCAGGGCGATGTGTGCGCTCCCGCTTATTTGTCTACGGCGCGTGACACGACAAAATCAGATGTGCTTCAGCCATCTTCGCTCACAGGGATCAACACGCTACGAATCAGCTTTGTTGAGGCATTCCCTCGCGTCCGCTCTTTGATCCGGAATGTCTCTGAATTTGCGAAGGTAACAATTCCGAGCGTATTTGTTGCGCTTACGGCATCAACAATGCTGCAGATCATGGCTCGAACCAGTTCGCTGCACATCGCCATTACGATTTTGTCGAAGAAAAAACGGTCATGTGCACTCCGTCATTCTCTGTACTGTTTTTGCGCATCAATGGCTGCCACGGCCGCCGCAAATCGGTTATCCATTAGCAGGGCAGCTTTTGGGGAAGGTAATTCGCCTTAACGGACAGCGCTGATCAGTAAAATCGTCCGCTCTATCTTTTTTCAGAAAAACAGGGTCGCATTCTCAAACACGGCAAATCGGCACGATCGTTCCAACAAAGCTGGAAAGCAAACTGCACAATGGCGAAGCGCGAGAAATTTAATTGGTTAGACTATTATCTCCGTTCTAAAAGACTACCGAATTCCGACGCATGTTTCGATATTGTTTGGTCCAGAACAGGGAGTAGAGTACCTTAATTTAAGGAGGGCGAACAAAAATTTGACGCTGTGAAGAGCTTCGTGCGATTGGGGTGAAACTCTGTTTTGAGATTTCGAGACGTCTCACAACTAGGGCACACGATCCGATGGATAGAAAGCTCAGCGTTGCTTGCTGCTCGGACAACAATCCGATACAACCTAATGAAGGAAAATGTGCTCTTATCGAGGAGGGGTACATTTTGTAATTTTTAGTTGTGAATAAGGCAACGTATTTGTTTTATCTACTTGCATCAAACTACGGCCGGTAAAGACGATGACCGGTGCAAGCGTCGAAGCGTATATAACTGCCATGTGCCTCAATCGCTCCGCATCTCATTATCAGGCGAAACTGCCGTTCAATTTCCTCTTTTCGGTTCGGCAGCCCGTTCGCATCCCGTTTCGGGTTCTTTACCATGGAGTAGACTGAGGGCCTGCCGTTAAAGGCATTAAGAGCGCCTCTCGGCGCTCTTAATCACCGAGTCGGCTTTGGAGGCCTCGAATAATGAACGTTCACGTTGCTCATTCGCTGCCAGCCCGACGCGTGATCGATCTAGCGCCTTGGTCGATTGTCAGTTCGCGCAAGCGCGTGGAGTCATGTTGACTGCGCCTCCGAAGCATTTTTCCAGGTCCAATTCAGCAGTTGGCGATACTGCCAGCGTGTCCAGCGCCTTCGAGCACACCCTACTGCGTGCGCTTGCCGAGAACGTACCGCACCGCATCTATGCGAAGGATATTCAAGGCCGGTTCATCTTCGCCAACGGCGCGGTGGCCCGGGGCATGGGCGTGTCCGACCCCACAGAGCTGCTTGGGAAGACCGATTACGACTTTTATCCACTCGAGTTAGCGAGCGAATACAACCGACAGGAACAGGAAGTCTTACGATGCGGGCGCTCGCTCCTGAATCAGGAAGAGCACGCCAGATATCTGCTGCTCGAAGAAGAAGCCTGGCTGGTCACGACCAAGGTGGCGGTGCGCGATGACGCCGGCCGCATCGTCGGGCTAGTGGGCATCAACTACGAGATCACCACGCAGAAGGCAGCGGAACTGGCGCTGCAGGCCGCTCACGCGCAGGCGGCGGAGGGGGCGTTTCAGCTGCAGGCCACCGTCGCACGACTGGATCTCGAAGTGAAAGAGCGGCAACGCTTCGAGCAGGAGCTGCGGCATCAGTTGATGCACGATACTCTCACCGGTTTGCCAAACCGGGCTCTGTTGATGGACCGCATTGAACAAGCGATCGAGCTGGCCCGGCGTCGCGATGAGTCATTCACATTGCTGTTCCTCGATCTCGATCGGTTCAAGCTCGTCAACGACAGCCTGGGCCACGCGGCCGGCGATGAATTGCTGCGTGTTGTGACACGACGCGTCGGCCGCTTGGTGCGCACATGCGACACGTTCGGCCGCCTTGGTGGCGACGAATTTGTCCTGTTGCTGCCCAATCCCATGCCCGCAGACGTGCTGACAAACTTGATCAACCATATCTCCCGAGTGGTAGCCAAGCCGGTGCTCGTCGCCGACCGCGAAGTGAACGTCACATGCAGTTTGGGCTACTGTCTCTATCCGCAGGACGGCGGGGATGCAATTACTTTGGTCAAGCGTGCCGACGCCGCGATGTATGGTGCGAAAGAAGACGGCGGAAACCGGGTGCGGCGCTACACGCCTGATTTGAGCTCGCGCGCCAACGAGCGACTGGAGGTCGAGACCGAGTTAAAGCGCGCACTCCAGCGCGGCGAGTTCCTGCTGCACTACCAGCCGCAGATCGAGATCGCCAGCGGGCGCATCGTCGGCGTAGAGGCGCTGGTGCGCTGGCAGCATCCGGTGCGCGGATTGGTGCCTCCGACGCAATTCATCCCGCTCGCCGAAGATTCGGGGCTGATCGAGCCGATTGGCGAATGGGTGTTACGCACTGCTTGCGCCCAGGCTGCAGCGTGGCGGCGCAGCGGAATGCCGGCCGTGCGCATGGGTATTAATGTTTCAGCGCGGCAGTTCTACAACCCAGCGCTGGAATCAGTGGTTGCGCAGGTGCTCGCGGAGCACAGCCTTCCCCCCGAACAGGTGGAGCTAGAGATCACCGAAAGCTTGTCGATGAAGGACGCGGAAGAGAGCGTTCGCATCTTGGCCAGCTTCAAGGCACTTGGCATCGGCATCGCGATCGACGACTTTGGCACCGGGTATTCCAACCTTGCTTACCTGCGTCGATTCCCCGTGCGTCGCATCAAACTGGATCGTTCGTTCGTCAGCGAGCTCGGTTCGCAATCGAGCGCCCACACTATCGTCGAGGCAATCGTCGCGATGGCTCACAAACTCGATCTGCAGGTTATTGCAGAAGGAGTCGAGACCGCCGAGCAGCGTGACCAATTGCTGCGCTACGGCTGCGACGAGCTGCAAGGCTTCTGGTTCTCGCCGCCACTCGATGCGGCTGCGTGCGGGGCACTTCTCCAAAAACAATGTGGATTTTGTGATGGTCTATACATGGATGCCCCCGTTTGTTAAGTTCCCAATCGGTGACGGTTCGAAGGTGTCATATTCAGTCGTAAATCCGAACTCGGTGTCAGGCGCATTCCACGTGGTGTCTAGAGGAATCTGCAGAAGGGAGGTTCCCACGTTCCGCTTCTGAACATGATCAGGGCAGTGCTTATGTAGAGCTAAGCTGGGACTGACGTCGCGTTGTTCAGGGCCGCGTTGACGATCCGACGGCCTATACGACGTAGATCCCGCTTGGCGGAGGATGATAGTAGTCGCGTCACTGTTCAACCATCGCATGTCGCGGCAGGCTTATAGTAAAAACGCAACCCGTGTCGGGAATGTCGCGAACGCTGAGAACGCCGTCGCTTGCCTCTACACTCCGGCGAGCAATCGAAAGTCCCAACCCGAGACCCGTTCTATCAACCCCGTTTTGCCTGAATGGCTCGAACATGCTTTCCACATCCGCAGTGGACAAACCGCCGCAATGGTCTTTCACCTCTATCAGGATTCGGTCAGCAACTGCGTACGCGTCAAGGGTGACCTCGGTGTCGGGATGGGTAAACTTGAACGCGTTGTGCAGCAGGTTTCCCAGCGTCGAGAACAGAAGATCCCGATTCGCGCGTACGGCAAGTCTCGCGTCAACGTCTGAAACCGTGAGCGCACAGCCGCGAGCCTTAGCTCCGAGGCTCGCAGCCTGTTTTATCTCGTCAATTAGGTCGGCCAGCGAGAACATCTGCGGCGGTGTTGCACTGCCGGCTGTCAGGCGCACGTCGGCTAATGAATCGTCTATCAGATCACGCATGCCGTCCAAACTGCGCTCCAACACTGATGCTGTCGCACCTGACAGATTTAGATTCCCGGCCTTCGCAGCGCCAAAAGCGAGCGTTGCGGTTTGGAGGAAGTTGCGTAATTCGTGAGCGAAAAATCCTATTCGTTCATTCATCTGCGTGGCGTACTTGTCCGCCGCTACTGAGTCGCGTTGATAGCTAAACTCAGTCACTGCGTCCGCGATTGCATTGTCCAGGCAGCGGTTGAGTGTTCGAAATTCGTCTATTTGGAAGGGTGCATCACGTTCATACGCAAGATCGGTAATTGCCTGACAAAGGTCCCCATAGTCGTGGACCACCTGGTCAACGGAGAATCCGAGCTCTAAGAGCATTCGTCCGTGTTGTGAGGCCGAGTTTCCGATTGCCGAAAATGAGGATTCCCCGCCGGCGGGTCCCGAAATCTTACGACTATCCATGGGCTGAGCCGTCTGTTCAAGGCGAAGCGTCTGGACAAGTTGATCAAGAAAAAGTGGGACACCGTTCTGCAGTTGCTGTGCGGTTGCGCCTCTGGCGGGCCTGTGCGCAACTTTTATCCGACATCGCTCGATAAGATCATCGCGATTATTTGAAAGGAATTCATGCATCATGGCGCATTACCTCCTTTTGTCGACTCCAAGCGGCGGACCACCCTGGGGTCTTGGCGAGCGGTTCGCCTGAGCGATACGGGCTTAGCTCAACGCGACGCGTTATTCACTGTATACCCTTTCTGAGAAGCTCCCGAATGTCGGTGCGTTCGGGTCCATGCCAATCGATGAACCTACCGTTCAAGGCGACTTTGCAGGCCTCGTCTGGTTAATTCGACTACTGCTCGCGATTGATCTCTATATTGACCGCTCGAATCGTAGCCAACACCGCTCATGCCGTCGAAGGGCCGTCCGCGGACGCAGAGCGGTCATCCAACGCTAGGTCGCGGATGTCCGCAGAGGGTCGTGTGCTGCCGATCGCGCCCTCGCGCGAGGTTCTGGCTACGTACGCCGTTAGCATGAGGCAGTCGCCAGCCACGAAGGGGCAGTTGACGCCACAGGCTAGATGCCCGACTCTTGCAAAACCAATCTGTCGCTAGTCAGAGAGACCTAAAGGAGCGAAACGTGGTTGCGATCTTCAAGGATGCGCTTCACGATCAACTCGGAACATGGCCGCTTGGCTACATTCCATACGGCGGCGCTGATTACGGAGAAATCGAGGCTATCGCGCAGGCCGTCGGCGGCGGGGACGACACGGCCTTTCATGATGCGTGGAGCGCAGCCGCGGACCGGATGATGGAGGATGGGCAACGCGCCGAAGCCGCGGGACATTGGGCGAGCGCGCGCGAGAGTTTCCTGAGGGCCGCGTGCTTTTACGGTAAGTCGTTCCATCCGTTGTTCGGACAGCCGGTCGATCCGCGTGTAATTGCTGGTTCGCAAAAACAGATTGCCGCGTTCGAGCGCGGGCTGGCGTTGAGCGAAGTGACCATTGCGCCGCAACATATTCGGTTCGAAGGAGTCTCGCTACTCACCTACGTGATACCCGCGCAAGGCCGCGCCGACGAAATTCGGCCACTGCTGATCTTCAACAATGGCTACGACGGCACCATCACCGATCTGTACTTTGCCTCCGCCATCGCGGCATCTCGACGGGGCTATCACGCGTTGATCTTCGATGGTCCCGGCCAGGGCACCACCTTGATTAAACAGGGCATGCCGCTTAGACCGGACTGGGAAACGGTGATCAAGGCCGTCGTGGATTTTGCTCACACGTTGCCGAACGTCGACCCAAGAAGGATTGCGTTGTGCGGTTGGAGTCTGGGCGGTTATCTGGCGCCACGTGCCGCGTCCGGCGAGCATCGTCTTGCGGCCTGTGTCGCGGACCCCGCGCTGGGGTCGGTGGCGGACGGATTCCGGGCATACGCGATGAAGCTCGGTGCAAGTCGTGAGGAGGCGGCGCACCTCAGTGAAATGCCTACGGCGCTGATGGAACGTCTGGAGCAGGTCGTGGCGAACGATCGGAAGCTGCGCTGGAGCGTCGCGAAGCGCGGCTTCTGGGTGAATGGCGTCGCAACGCTGCGCGATTACCTCGCTTCGGTCGAACGCTACACGATGGATGGGCGTATCGAAGACATTCACTGCCCGACGCTGTTCACGCTGGCTGAGGACGATACCCTCGCTTCAGGAACACAGGATTTCTTCGACGCATTACGTTGTCCCAAGACCTTGGTTCGCTTCACCAGCGACGAGGGTGCCGGCGAGCACTGCGAGATGCGCAACCGCTCACTGGTGAACCGACGTGTGTTGGATTGGCTGGATGAGATTTTTGGTTGAGGGCTATTACCGTCCTGTAGTGCGAAGCCAAACCTCGGGCAATTCGCGGCCAGGAAGTGACCGTCAACCGCCTCATTGTTCAGGGACCTCGACGGCGGTTGCGGTTTGGTTAACGGTCACTCGCGATGCGGGAAAACGAGCCTGACGAAGGCACGCTTCGTGCCCTAGGGTTCTTACATTAGAAGCGCTTCTTTCTCGCAAGCTGACGCTCCAGAGAGGCTTGTATCAATGCTCGAACGGCGGTGTTCTCATGGCACGCTTTCTTTTCAGTTTGCTGTTGGCTTTGACGTTGGGACAGCGCTTGCTGCCGTCGGCGGCCGTCGCGCAGGGAACATTGGTCATCAAGTCGTTGGCCGAGAAAAAGGTCACGGAGTTACCACCTGGACAACTTTTCTGTCGAATAGAAAGCTTTCCGACACGTGAGCAGGCACAATCCGCTGCAGGCGCCTGGGCACTCGTAGCCGAGTCGGCGGGCAAAGCCTTGCTTTTCACGCTCGGCCCGGTGGGCGGATTGTCAGCGGGCGGCACGAAGGTTGCCGAGGTTGGGCCCATCCCCCGGTTTGATGCGCCGCAGTACCTACTCAGGATCAATGCGGCTAGTGGTGCTCCTGGCAGCACGACTCCTGTGCACAGTCATCCTGGCTTGGAGACTTTCTTCGTACTTACCGGAGCACAAAGCGTTCATACCCCAGACGGGGTGATGGTCGTCAAAGCGGGCTATGCCGAGCCCGGCCACGCCCCTGGTATTCCGATGCAAGTCTTGTCCACCGGCTCGACGGATCTGCACGCCCTAGTGATGTTCGTGCTCGATGCCACCAAACCGTTTTCATCTCCCGCAAAATTACCGTGAGCGGTGGCGTTCGCGTTAACGCGCAACGACCAACACCGGCGGTCCCCTCACAGGGGCAAACCATGAACGCAAAACTTAAGCGCATCAGCCTAAGCACTTTTCTGGCCGGCTCATTGTCTATGTTCGCAGCGATAGTTCAAGCGGCCGACATCAAGGTCATTAGCGATAGCCCCCTCGAGCCTGCGTTGACCAAGGTGGTCGATCTTTATCGCCAGCAGACACATAACCAGGTCAGCTTGGTGTTCGATCCATCGCCCGTTGTGAAGAAAAGGATTGAAGACGGCGAAGCGGCCGACGTCGTTATCGTTCAGCCGGACTTTGCTGAGGACCTTACGAAATCAGGCAAGGCGAGTGTCGGCGACAGACCGATAATCGCTCACGTTGGCGTCGGTCTCGGCAACCGCAAGGACAGTCCGGCGTACGACATTTCCACTGTTGAAAAATTCAAGAACACTCTGCTCGGCGCGGACCTCCTTGTCTTTAACAGTGTTAAATCGGGACAGGCATTTGAAAGCACTCTTGAACGGCTGGGAATTGCAGAAATGCTCAAGCCGAAAATTGTACGCACGACGCCCAATGGGATTTTTGAACCTGTGCTAAAAGGCAACGGCAACGATATAGTGGCCGGGACGATACCGCTCATCGCGACGACACCCGGCATAAAGTTCCTTGGCCCGCTTCCCGGCGATCTTCAGAGCACTCTTACGTACACCGCTGTGCTCATCGCGAACACCTCACAACGCGATACAGCTGAAGGGTTCATCAAGTTCCTGGTGTCACCAGATGCGAGGGCGACTTTCGCCGAAAATGGCGCGAAGTGAATTAAGAGGCCGCCAATAAATCAGAGAGGGGTTAGCTCTGAAAGCCAATACGATTTCGAATGAGGGGGCACGTGCCGACGCTCTTCGAAGGAAGCGATACTGTCCAGCCGCGAAAATGACTCTCCGATAAAGTTTTTTGCGTTTTTTTTCTGAAGGGTATTTATCACCTTGGTGCAGATTTACACGGGCACACAGGATCTCCGTTTGCCGTAGCAAACCAACTACTAACGGCACGGCTATAGCGACGTATGACCCTCGCTTTCCGCGAGACGGGGATTCATAAAAAGCCTTTTAAATTCAATCAACTAGGACTTGGTCAACCCTGCTTGTTCGTATTATCGGGATTGCAGTTGAAGCGTACAATAGGGCATTTTTTCCCATCGCGCCTCGTTGCAGGCCTAGAGTTTCCATGACCCAACCACCGCCCGCAGCCCCGCCGGATAAGGACGCACCCGTGATCCTGTGACAGCCCGCATCGTCCTGCGCCCGGACGACGCCATCTCGACCTTCCGGGCCGGGCAGGGAACGGGCCTGCAGGCTCTGGATTCGGCCAGTCGTCTGATCGGCGAGCTGACTGACGATGCGAGTACCAGTGCGGCCGCGCTGCGGGGCGACCGGCCACGCGTGCCGCGCCGACCGGAACGGGTCGAACTGGATAGCGTCAACCAGAACGTCCGGTTTACCGACAACCATCTTGGCCGGTCGGCGCGCTGATTGTCGCTGCTAGATTGGCATGGTTGTCGCTCCTTCTTGATCGTTGTTGGTTGATTGACGCCGCCGCTCTTTCTGTCTGTCGTTGGCGTTGCGTCGCCGATAGCTTTCGACATTCAGTTCGAAGATCGTTGAGTGGTGAACGAGGCGGTCTATGGCGGCGACGGTCATGCCGGGATCGGGGAAGACGTCATTCCAGCCCGAGAATGGTTGATTGGCTGTGATCAAAAGACTTTTTCTTTCATACCTCTCGGCGATCAACTCGAACAGCACGCTGGTTTCGGCCTGGTCCTTTCTCACGTACGACAGATCATCCAAGATGATCAGATCGAAACGATCGAGTTTGGCAAGTGCCGACGGTAATTGCAGGCTCTTTCGCGCCACCTGAAGCTTCTGCACCAATTCGCTGGTGCGGGTGCACAGGACCCGATAGCCCGCGTCGATCAGGGCGTGACCAATCGCTGATCCCAAGTGACTTTTTCCTCCACCGGGTGGCCCAAACAGGAGGATCGTGGCACCTTTCTCGAGCCACGCATCGCCTGTGGCCAGCGCCATGACATGTGCCTTCGATACCATGGGCACGACGCTGAAGTCGAACGTGGCGAGGGTCAAGTTCTGCCTCTACGCCGTAGTTGCCGGCAAGCTCCAGCAGGCCCACGATGACCTTGCACGCGTTGCGCGGGCTCAGTGCTTGATCCAGGCGCTCCCAAGTCCGGCGGTACGCCTCGCGTGGAAACAGATCGTCACGAAACACGAGGCCCCTGAAGGCTTGGGGTTTGCGTTTGAGCGACTCAATAAAGTGTCGATAATCAATTCCACGCCCGCGACCTGTGCTCGTACGCCTGACTCGCGCCGTGTGTGCACGAGCGCTCCCGACAGATAGCAGTCAAGCCGATCGCTGTAGAGTCGTACTTTCAAGCGATGTCCGATTAGGCGTGAGGGCGCGCTGTAGATGCTGCCATCCACCGTAAATGTGCCAGAGCGTGTCACGCGTCCTTCGTCCTCAATGAAGTCGGTCGTACGATGCTCAGGCAGCTCCTTTAGGTATCCGCGCTCCACTTGGAACGCGGCAGCATTACGTCGATTGCGGCGCATCACCACGCTGCGCACAAACTCCTCGTAGGCCGCCCGATCAGCGAAATCGCGATGACCGCGCAGCTCCAGTGCCTGATCGACCGCGTCCTTCAAGTAGCGATGCGATGATTCCACGCTGCCGTTCTCGTGACCTAAGCCACGGTTGTTGCGCGTGCCTTCCATGCCATAGTGCCCAAGCAACGCCGCGTAGCGAACCGTAAAGTCGTCCTTCTCCTGAAGGTTCTTAAAAGCTGCTGACAGACTGTCGGAGCGGTGCTCGCTGGGGCAGCCGCCCGCCTGCCATAAAGCGTTCTGCAATCCTGCTGCCAGTGCCTGGAAACTCTCTCCGCCGTCAACGACGCTGGCGTATTCCCAGCGCGAGAACGCCAGCACAAAGTGATAGAGCAAATGTCCGAACGCAACACCGGCGATCGTTACACCCAGTTTCTCCATGTGCGTGAAGTCCGACAGCCCGCGCACGCCGGGCTGGTAGGTTTGAGGGAAGAACACCTCCTTGCCGGGTCCTTCGAGCGCGCGCCATTGGCTGATATGCCGTTCAAGGGTGCGACGCATGCTGTCGGGGAAGCGCTCCGGGTGGTCCTCCTGCAGTTTGCGCAGCAACGTGATCGCCTTCAGCTTGGGGACACCGCGCAGCAACGGTACGACTTCACTCTCCCATACATCGGCGAATGGATCGGGGCGCGATCTCCAATAGCGCCGAGGCGTCTGCGATGGAAGCTTGCCGTTGTGTTCGATGCGCCGAGCGGTGCGCTCGCTCATGCCTGACTTTGCAGCTGCGGTTTCTTGCGTGTGACTTTTACGATTAGTCATGTAGAGGCGGACCTGTCGATCGGTGATGCGGGTTCCAGACATGGGCTGACTGCTTCTTTAGCTTCTAGTCGCCCATCCTATTCTGCCGCCGACCAGGCGCCTTCCGGCAGCTCGTCGTCTACGGCGGCTACGCCGCCTTCGACTCCGAACTACCGGACAAGATGATTGTCGCTACGCCGGACTTGCTGATTGTCGCCGTCCATCGAACTGACGATCCTCACGGCGCTCGCCGACACCTACGGCGACGAGATTCCGACCAACACGTCGCTCGGCTATGCGCTGCGCCTGGTCGCACGGCACGGGGGCGTGGCGTTGGTTCAGCGTGTCTTGTGGGGCGAGTCCGCGTCCGATGTGCAACTGGCCACGATGCTCGGTGCGGCTCGCGCGCCATTCACCCAGTTCGCCGGAGCGCCTCAAGGCAACTATGGGCACTCGCGTCCACCGGGTGTAAATCGCGAAGAAACGATGCCAGAGCATCGTGGTGGCGAAGACGCGCATGGCCATCCGCCGCCACAATAAGCCGATATCAAGGCAACACGCTACCCAGATTCGGGCTTCGCAAAAGCGTCAAGCGTTGCGAGCACCAAATCTGAGGAGATGAGGGCCGTTATCTGTCATCCTCAACAGTGAAACCCAGGGCGGCAGCCGACGTCAGCCTACAGTCAGTCACCGTGTAGTCATCGCGCAACCGTAATACCGCAGCGGTATTGCGCAATGCCTTCGGCTGCTCAGCGAGCGCTCGCGAGACGACCGAGACCCGTTCGACCAAGGCTACGTTTTGTTGCAAAATTTGGGTCACTTGGGATACGGTCTTATTCACCTGCCCAATGCCCATGCTTACGAGGCGACGCCTTTAGAAGGGTATTCCCGCACGCGGCCATATGCTTGAAATGCACTCCTAGTTCAATGTCCCTAACTTCAGCCAACTTGGCTTAACCAAGGCGATGGTCACATGTTCAATCATTCGTTCCTGTCCTTTCGATCTATCCTGTGGTTTTCAGCTTACAACCGAAAACAAAACATCGCCTGCGCGGTGATCCTGTCGCTATGTGGCTGTGGAGGCAGTGGAAACACGGCCGCGCCGGCCGCCACTGCGAAGTCGATTTCATCGTTCACCGTGAGCTCCGACGAACAAAATGTCATCCCCCCGGGTTCACCCTTCGGGGCGGACAACCCGGATGAACATTTGTCGTTTCGGCGACAGGCGGACGGAAGCTTTCGTCTTTGGGTCGCTGGTGGCGGTAGTGCCGGGACCTACGGATTGGCGAGCCCGGATTTGCTGTCTTTTACGTCGCTCGCGGCTTCCGGTGGCGTTCCGACAGGCGTCTTGCTACCTTCCGGACCTCGAACCACCGCGTTCGATGCCGACTACGTCGGTGCTGGCAGTGTGTTCCCATCTGTCAACGGGATCGATCTATTGATGATCTATCACGCCGAAAATCACCTCTTCAATGGTGTTCTCTTTTCGGGGAATCCGTTCTATGCCGCTATAGGACTCGCGCGGTCTAGCGACGGAGGCGTGACGTGGACGCGGGAGGGGGAGATTATCGGGGCCCACGATCCCCAATTGCCGATGCAGGCCAGTGGCGGCGCAGGCGCGCTCACGCCGTCCGCCATCGAGTCGGGAGGGTACATCTATGTTGTCTTTCGCGAAATCGATCCGCAGAGCGGGGTGACAGGCTTAGCGATCGCCCGAGCACCGATCGCCAGCGACGGCGTACCGGGAAGTTGGCAAAAGTACAGCGGCGGCACTTTTAGCACTCCAGGCTTGGGCGGCACATTTACGCCGTTGAACATTGTTCTCGATCCCAAAGTCCCGGGCGATATGCGACAACCCCAGGTCTCGTTCAATACTTATCTCAATCAGTTCCTAATGGTCAGTATCGGCAATGGCGGAATTTACGCCCAGACATCGCCCGATCTGATTAGCTGGACACCGGGCGTCGTCATTGTGCAAGCTCCTGTTCCAGATTCAACCGTGAGCTTCTCGACGAAGCCGCCATCGCCGTTCAACTGGTATCCGACTATTGCCAGCACTGATCAGCCGTCCGATCAGACTTCGGACCAGACGGGTTACGTTTACTACGCAAAGGGGACCGGCGTCGGCTCTCAACACCTTATGTACCGCCGCGCGTTCAACATCGTCGCACAATGAATGTGATGGCAAAAAGGCAGCGACCATCAGGCTTTTAGCAAGCAGCAGTGCAATGCAACGATCCCCACGCGTGAATGTGCGGCGACGCTTAGGCTGACATCTTCTCGCAGCACCGGAGCTGACGATGGGTCGATCGTTGTGTCGCGCAAATGCTTTTTTAATTCGACGTGCGGAATGAGCAGGATGACGCTTTCGTTGCATCAGAATTTGAAGCCTGCAACGCCGCGTTCACTGTAAAGAGCATCAGGTCGTTTCGCGTACTTGTCCAGATAGATCATTGAAAATCTGTCCGGGAATCAGTAATCTGGTGCAACGGATATTTTCGAAGTGCCTGCAGTCCGATTAGAACCGGTGACCAAATGCCACCATACATCCAGGCAACGACCGTGCTGCGGGATTCCTCGAATATTACCTATGCCAATAAGAACTCGTCCGCAACGAAATTATTTCCACTTAAGCCGGCTAATAATGTCAGGCGCTTTGATCGCGTCTGTGGCCGGTTGCGCATTAACCGCAAGCGAGGTCGAGCCAATCGCAGCAGACCTTCATGAAACTGTCGTCAACGTTCCTGTGATTGAGCACCGACTATCTGGCGATCACGACCGGGACATAGTCGCGACCACCTATATGCCTGACGGCCCCGGACCGTTTCCGTTGATCATTTTGAGTCACGGCAGCCCACCTGATCCTCGGGACCGGCCGAAGGTGGGCCGCTACCGTGAACTGCCGCAGATTCGAACATTCGTTCAACTTGGCTTCGCTGTGATTGTGCCGATCCGGCGGGGTTATGGAGCCACGGGAGGCACGGACGAGGAAGATGCTGGTTCGTGCCAGCATCCTGATTACATGACTGCGGGAAATCAGGCGTCGTTAGATGTGCTTGCAACCCTTGCTTACGCAGAGACGTTGCCTCAAGTGGATCGCGATCATGTCGTCTTGGTAGGGCAGTCAGCAGGGGGATTCGCGTCTCTCGCAGCTGCAAGCTTTGCACCGAAGGGACTAGTCGCAGTCGTCAACTTTTCGGGCGGTCGTGGCGGGAACCCTTTTAGACATCCGGGCATGCCCTGTGATCCGCAGCAGATGGCCGATACGATCGCGCACTTTGCGTCGACAACACGAGTTCCGGTACTTTGGCATTACGTTCAAAACGATAAGTTTTTTTCGCCTGAAGTCGTTGCAACATGGTTTGCAGCGTTTCAGGCAGCAGGCGGTCAAGGGCAGATGATCGTCGAACCACCCTTCGGCAGGAACGGCCATGGCATGTTCAGCGCCAAGGACTCAATTCCTATCTGGTTGCCACACTTCGAGCAGTTCCTTGCTCCGCTTGTATCAATGAAACAGGTTCAAGCGCCCGGAAGCTCGCTGTAATTTGTAAATGTAGAGACCCGTCGGAGGACGGGTGTCCGGGTGGCTTTCGCTATATCGACTTTCGCTGGCGACGGTCAGTAGTTGACATTCGACATTGGCACATAGATCGTTGACATCGGCAGCGTCACTTGGATCTTATCTCGTGCGCGAAAGATGCGGCTTATGGGGTCATCGCTTGACTGCCGTTAAATCACAGTCCATTTGCGTCGGAATCGACGCCCCTCCTCAACGCCAGCGCGCGAGACGCTACGGCGAGGAGCCGGATAGCCCCCGCTATGTGAGTGAATGCCGCAAGGGACCAAGCTGCGAAATCAATCTCACTCCCGACGAGTGCAGTTAAAACCGGAGGCAGCTAGCAAGGTAAAGAGATATATTTGTTGCCTTGCAATCAATTGCGGAGGCTGTCATGCGGATGATCATCGAGGCGCGCATTGACGACGGCGTTGGCAGTGGCGAGGCAATACGATTGGCTGAATTTGAACGGCTCGACGGCGACCTGAAGCAACTGGGTCTCAACTTGGCTGAGGGAAGAAGTCTGGTACGCGAGGCGCAGCGGGCATTGATCTGCGCGCAGACCCGTGTTGTTGTTTCGGCCTTTGTGAATTGCCCGCAGTGCGGCAGGGCATTATCAATCAAAGCGACCCACGCGATCCGATACCGAACGGTTTTCGGCAAAGTAACGATCGACAGCCCGCAGCTGCGCGTCTGCAAGTGCGTTCAAGACCAAAGCGCAAAATCGTTCAGCCCGCTCGCACTAGCGATGCCGCTGCGCGTCAGTCCTGAGCTCGAATACTTGCAAGTCAAGTGGGCAGCGCATCTTCCCTATGCGGTGGCGACGACCTTGCTGAAAGAGATTTTGCCGGTCGATCAAACGATCTCTACATCCGGATTGAGGAATCGCGTATGGGCAGTCGGCCAAGAACTCGACGATCACGCCGAAAGCGCGATTCGCGGTGAACGAGACTATCCGCCGGCCGATAGCCACGTCAAGATTGTCGCTCTTGCGGTGGATTCCGCATGGCTGCGCCAGCGGCCTTCTCGCAAAGAACAGGATGAAGCCAAGTTCTCACAGTATTACCCTTCGAAGCGCCCACCGCCTACCGGGCGGCACGTGAACATCATCGCCGGCCGTGCGGTTCGCGACGATGGTAGTTGTAAGGTTTATGGATACGTCAATCGGGAGGTCACGTCGGCCGCGACCCGACTTGATCATTTTCTCTCGGAGCAGGGCGTCGCGAATGATCGCGAAATCACGATCGTCTCCGACGGGGCAGGCGAATTTGAGAAAGCCGTCGATGGATCCAAGAGGCGATTGAAGCAAATTTTGGATCGGTTTCACATTGCCATGAAATTTCGCGCGATCGAGCAATCGGCACAAAAGTTTCCTCACCTGTTGGCGCTCAACGGGCGCCCCGTACAAGACGAAATCGCATCGGCGAAATGGCTGACATGGCACGGCAAGGGTTCCAAAGCCGTCGAAAGACTCAAGAGCATCCATGACATGTTCGGACTCCTACCGGAAGACTCCGCGCACATGGCGTTGTGGTGGAATCTTCGCGGGACGTATTGGTACCTGGAATCCAATGGCCAATACCTGGTCAACTACGGATGGCGCTACCGGCGCGGCATGCCAATCAGCAGCAGTATCGCGGAATCGGCGGTCAATGAAGTCGTGAGCTTGCGCTGTGCGAAGAAGCGGCAGATGCGCTGGACCAGTAAGGGCGCGCACCTGCTCGTTCAGGTTCGGGTCGCCGTGCTAAACGGGGATCTAAAAATGCGGGAAATGCCGGAACCACTGCAATTCTCCGCAGAGCGGAAACGTGACGATCGCTGCCAACGTGTCGCCTAGCGCTGCCTCCGGTTTTGACTGCACTCCATTAAAGCAGGCGGTTCTGGACAGGACTACGCCCCCTAAAGGCAAGCCGGGACGGTATCGCCCAGATGACCGATTGCTGGCGTTCTTGAAGGGCCTGTAGGCCACACCTATGTCCTGCGCTGCGCACGGCCGGCTGATGTCGTCCCGTAAGTCTCGTGCGCCACGGGACATAGTTCTGAGCAGGACATAGTCAAGCCTATTGACTGCAGTCAATAGGCTGGAAAGTACCGTGCGATACCTTGGGATCGAGGTAGACGATGCACTCGAGATGGCCGAGCAGACTGAAGTTTGATAGCCGGCGGCCGGCGAGCGTGCGCTTGTCGGCCACTAAGAGCCAGTCGCGAATGTGCGAGCGACGACCGCAGCTTCGACGGTATCGGTCATTCGATTGATGCGAAATCTGGACCGCGCGCCGTGCCCACGACAGGTAGTTGATGCCTCAATTGTCGGCGTGCTCACGCGCGTTGCGGCGAATAGCCTGAGGTGGTTCACCGAAAGCTCGCAGAAACGCACGGCGCATTCTGTCTGGATCAACAAAACCAGTTTCTCGCGCAATGACGTCAATCGGCAGCCTGCCCTGCTCGACCATGAGACGCGCTGCTTCCAACCGCAAGTTCTCGACAGCTTTTGCAGGTGATTGCCCGGTCTCCTCACGGAACGCCCGGGTGAATTGCCGCACACTCAGATTGGCGGCTTCAGCGAGTCTGTCAACCGTCAGTGGGGTGTGCAAATTTCTTTTCGCGTAGACCAGCGCGGTTTGTATCCGGTCAGTTTTTGCATCGAGGTCCAGCAGTGTGGAGTGCTGTAACTGTCCGCCGGCCCGGCGGTGGAACATGACCATTCGCTTGGCGACAATTCGCGCTACCTTTGCACCAAGATCTCTTTCCACCATCGAAACCGCAAGATCGGTCCCCGCCGTCATGCCCGCGGATGTCCATACCGGACCATCCACGATAAATATCCGATCTTCTTCGACTTTGACTTTCGGATACGTCGTTTGCAATTCGCGCGCGTGTGCCCAGTGAGTCGTGGCGCGTCGATCGTCCAGAACGCCGGCTTGCGCCAAAAAGAACGCGCCCGTGCACATTGAGGCAACGCGCCGGGTGTTTTTCACCGCGCCTCTCAAATATTCAATCAGTGCGGCGCTCGCCAAGTGCGCGCCAGTGATGACGCCGCCGATGATCACCGTATCGAACCCACCTTCAGCGAAACTATCCGTCATGACGGAGTATCCGAGAGAACTTTGAACCGGCCCACCGCTTTCAGATATCAGACGTATCTCGTAGTACGGCTCAGTGGTCAGTCGGTTTGCGAGCTCAAACACGGTTAGTCCGCCGAAAACCATGACCTGGAAGCCTGGAACGACGATATAGCCAATGCGCAGCATGATAGGTCCCGGAAAATAGCAGGACATAACGTTACGTCCTGCACGCTGGCGCCTGGCGCGAGCCGTCGCCTGCTGAGCCGTGATTCTAACCAGCGATCCTGATGCCGATAAGAGTGGCCGCGCCAGCATGGCCAGAATTGTCGGAAATACGTCCCTCCCGCCTCGTTGAGGGCTTCTACCATTAGCGGATTCCCGAGTCTCACATCGGACCAAACGAGAAACCCCTATGGAAAGCAACCTCTCTGGAACAGTGTCTATTCCCGCACCCTCTATTTCGCGCCGCGCGTTCCTCGCGAGCGGGACGGCCTTTGGTGCGAGCCTGCTGCTGGAGCGCGGGGCGCAGGCGCAAAGCCCTGGAACCGGCGGCGTATCAGGTATCAAGGAGTACGACGTCAATACCAATGGCATCATCCTGCACGTAACCGAACAGGGAGATGGGCCAGCCGTACTCTTCTGCCACGGGTTTCCGGACACTTCCTACACGTGGCGCCAGCAGATGAAAGCCGTGGCGTCTGCCGGATATCGGGCCATTGCTCCCGATATGCGCGGCTGCGGACGCAGTTCGGCGCCGACAGACCCAACCTTGTACACGCCATTGCAAACGGTCGGCGACCTCGTTGGCCTGCTCGACGCGTTGAAGATTCCAAGCGCTGTCCTCGTGGGTCATGACTGGGGTGCGACGCATGTGTGGCAAGCAGCGTTGATGCGTCCCGATCGATTCAAGGCCGTGTTCTGTCTGAGCGTGCCGTTCGTTCCTCGAGGGGATGTCAGCGTCTTCGAGAAGATGCGCAAGTCCGGCCACCAGGAAGACTTCTACATGTTCGAACAGAGCCGGCCGGACGCCGATCAGATCTGGGCCGACGCCCCGGTGACAATTCCGGGAATCCTGTACTGGGCATCGGGCTCCGCTCCCGCAGACAAGCGGTGGAGTCCGATGGATCCGGCACGCAGCCTTCACCGTGCGGCCCCCGGACCGTTACCGTCATGGGCGGAGCCTGATTACGTCGCTCATAACGTGGCGGAATTTCAGCGTACCGGCTTTCACGGTGCCCTGAACTACTATCGGGCCGCTGAACCGTACTTCTACCTGTCCGCTCCGTGGAAAGGCGCCAGGATTACGCAGCCTTCGTTTTTCATCTGGGGGAAGGCGGATGGTTTGAAAGAGCTCTATCCGCTGACCGTGGACCAGATGCGCTCGGGCGTTCCCAGTCTCATTGGCGGTCTCGAACTCGACAATGTGGGCCACTGGGTACAACACGAAGCCCCTGATGTGGTCAATGAGCAACTCGTGAAGTTCCTGCAAACCGTGACCCCCACCTGACTCGCTATGGGATTGATACGCGGAAAGGGCACCTATCCGGCGTCACCGCCCCCACGCCCACGCACCCTGCAGCAGCCGCGCCGGCAAGAGACATCCAACTGAGAAACGGATTTAACGATGGTGACAGGCAAAAGCCCCGTGTACAGGTTGAACAATGGAATTGAGATGCCCGCATTCGGACTTGGGGTGTTTCGCAGCGAGCCTGAGAAAACCGTAGCTGCGGTCAGATCGGCAGTCGCAAATGGATACCGGCTGATCGACACCGCTGCGGCCTATGTGAACGAGCAGCAGGTTGGGGAAGGTATCCGCTCGTCTGGCGTCCCTCGGGAGGACGTCTTCGTGACGACCAAGGTGTGGATCACCGACTATGGCTACGACCAGACCCTTCGTGCTTTCGACCGAAGTCTTCTGAAGCTGGGATTCGATGTCCTGGACCTGTATCTGATTCATTGGCCGGTCCCTTCGGCCTTTGAGGCAACTATCGATGCCTACAAAGCCGCGCTGAAGCTCCTTGAGGAAGGGCGCGTTCGCGCGATTGGCGTGTGCAACTTCAGCTCCAACCATCTCCGCAGTCTGATTGAGAAAACGGGTCATATTCCCGCGGTGAATCAGGTAGAACTGCATCCCTTCTTCATTCAGCGTGAACTTCGCGAAGCTAATGAGAAGCACGGAATCATTACCCAGGCGTGGTCTCCGATTGGCGGTATCAAACGCGACGGAGATAAGGCAAAGGGCTCGCAGGAGGCGCACGACCCTCTCTCGCATCCGGCAGTGGTGTTGCTCGCCAGGAAATACGGAAAGACCCCGGCACAGATTATCCTGCGCTGGCAGATCCAGTTGGGCACGTCTCCTATCCCGAAGTCCGTGCGCCCGGAACGGATTGCCGAGAACATCGATATCTTCGACTTCGCACTTGCGTCGGAGGAAGTTCAGGCAATCAGCGCGCTCGACACCGGCGAACGTGGCGGACCGGACCCGGAGCACGTGAGTCCGCAAACCCTTCCTATAATCAATCGTGACTAAACCAGACCTACCTATGTCAGCTATGTCACGCCGCACTCTGTCAGCCAATGGAACCGCGTTTGGTGCAAGCCTGTTGATGAGTAAGGCAGCTTTGGGAGCTGGGTCTGGCGTTGCCCTCGGGAGGGTAGCCGTCGGCGCCAGTTCAGATAACGTCCCTAACCTGACCGTGCATACCTTCAGCTCGCCGCGCCATACAACGCGCTACCTTGAGGCTGGCCCGGCCGATGGGCCGTTGATGATTTTCCTCCATGGCTGGCCCGAGATCGGCCTGATGTGGCGCACGCAGATCGAGGCGTTCGCATCCGAAGGCTGGCGCTGCGTTGCACCGGATATGCGTGGCTATGGCGGCTCATCGGTGCCGGCCGCTTCCGAGGCCTATGCCTTGAACGAGATCGTCCACGACATGGTCGAACTGCACGACCATTTGGGGGCGCGCCCGGCAATCTGGGTTGGCCACGACTGGGGAAGCCCCGTGGCCGGAGCACTCGCTGCGCACCACGGGGCGCGCAGTCGCGGCGTGGTGCTGATCTCAGTCCCTTACTTTCCGGAGGGCTTCGCGCTGCCCAATCTCGTGCCGCTGATCGACCGTCAGTTGTACCCTGCGGATCAATATCCGGATGGGCAGTGGGATTACTTCCGCTTTTACCTGACGCACTTCAGCCAGACGGTTAGCGATTTCGAGGCGGACACCCCGGCAACGCTCGCGTCGCTCTATCGGCGCGGCAATCCTACGTCTGTCGGCCAGGTCTCTCCGTCCGCCTTGATCACAAAAAACGGTGGGCGTTATGGCTCGGCGCATCGCGCCCCGGCGACGCCGCCTGATCCAGCGCTCTGGATGCCCACCGACTTTAACGCGCTGGTCGATGCGTTCGATGTCAGTGGTTTCCGTTCGGTCAATGCCTGGTACCTGAACGACACCGCCAACATTGCATACGCGCGCACAGCGCCGAAAGGCGGCCAGCTACGCCAGCCCGTTTTGTTCGTCAACGGTGATTGGGACGCAATCTGCGACATCAACCGCAGTCACCTCGGAGAACCCATGCGCAGCGCCTGCGCCGACCTTTCCGTAACGAACCTGCCCGCTGGCCACTGGCTTCCACTTGAGCGCAAGACTGAGCTTGTCCAAACCATTGGTTCGTGGCTCAAGACGAGCGGGTTGTAGCAGGCGGGCCGGGTGAACGTTTCCCGGTCGAAGTGAACCAGTTCGTCGATTGGCTGAGGCAAAGCTTCCTCGCATGAGGTTAATCAAGCACCCCGACATGCCACAGATCCAACAGTCCTTTCCCTACAGCGTGGAGTGTTCGAAATGTCTGATCAGAAAATTTTTGTTGCCGGAGCGACAGGCGATACCGGTGGAGCAGCTACCGAAGCACTTCTAGCGGCTGGTGAAAAGGTACGCACACTGGTGCGGAAGGAGGACCAACGTTCGGAACGACTGAAGTCCCGTGGAGTCGAGGTTTTGGTCGGTAACCTTTCCAATTTGGACGACGTGGCACGAGCTCTCGAAGGCATTTTTTCGGCCTACTTTGTCTATCCAATCGAATCCGGGGGAATACTGGCGAGCGTTTATTTTGCTCAGGCGGCCCGGGAGGCTGGAATCAGCGGGATCGTGAACATGTCGCAAATTTCCGCTCGCAGGAATGCAACGAGTCACGCCGCACGTGACCACTGGATCTCGGAGCGGGTATTTGACTGGTCGGGAATCCCGGTCACCCACATTCGCCCGACGTTCTTCGCACAATGGTTAACTTATCCCGGCCAGGTTGCAAACGTCAAAAAGGACGGAACGTTGAGGCTGCCCTTTGGTAACGGGCGTCATGCACCGATTGCAGCAGAAGACCAGGGGCGCGTCATCGCTGCGATTCTTCGTGATCCAGCTCCGCACGCTGGCAAGGTCTACCCGCTATACGGCCCCATCGAGATGAACCACCATCAGATCGCTGATGAAATGAGCAAGGTTCTGGGCCGGGAAGTGAAGTACCAGCCGATTGACCTCGATATGTTCGAAAAGCGTTTGAATACCGATTCGAAATTTAGCGATGCATTTTCACAGCATCTCCTGTCTGTCGCTGTCGACTATCAAAATGGAGTTTTCGCCGGTACGAATACGCTGGTCGAGGAACTAACGGGCACCCCGCCCATGACCGTCGAGGCGTTCATCCGGAAGCACGTGGCGGTCTTCGCAGACTGACGGTCTAGTCCTGCCCTCGAAAGAAGCTGCTCGCGATTGCCTGGACTTGCGTAGGACGCTTCGTGAGCAGGTATCCCGATCACCAGAGAACGCATGAAGTAGTTGGCACTGACCGCAAAGTGCGAACCCTTTCGGCTCCAATACCCGCGATATATGACGTAGTTGATTCGGAATCGGATCTGAAACTTTGACCCGAGAGAACGGGTCTTGCATACGGCCGCTACCGAATGCAAAGGAGTCGTTCCTGTGGCGGCGCCGACTGACGGTAACGGGTCGCGTACCGCCAATCGCTGCTTTGCAGGCTTCGAGCTGCGGATGCTCATTGCATCAGGCGGTACCCGGCCAATTAGAGACAATCGACAGACGCTTTAAAATTGACGACAATCCAGGACCGTGGGGTCGCGCCGGTCATGACGGCGTGCTGGACGCGGTGAGCCGATAACCCGTTATCGCGGACCCTTGGGCTACCACGCGCTTGATTTATTCTCAGGCTTCAGATGCCTTCTCGTATGCGCCCAGATAGAACGGAGACTCATGAAAATATCTAGAGGCATTGTGCACGTTTTAGGGCGTTCGGCGCATATCGCTAGGTGCGAGTTGATGTCGATTCAATTCGGCCTCGCGAGGATACTGATCTGTGTCGTTTGCGCAATCATGGCGACCGCTTGTGCACCGAGCAGACCGGCATCCGCTTCCAGTGTGCTAGCCAGACCGCCGATCGACCTGACCTGCCAGATTGTAGCCCCGGAGTATCCTCAAGATGCCCGTCAAGTCGGGCAAGCTGGCACAGTCGGCGTGACTTTTATCGTCGAGACGGACGGAACAATTACGAATGCGCTCGTTGATAAAGGCAGTGGTAACTCTGCTATCGATTCGGCTGCCCGAGCGGCCGTCCTGAAAGGGCACTGTTCACCGTATATCTTGGAAGGCTCGGTGCGCCGAGTCGCTCAAAGCGTCACGGTTCGATTTTCAATGAGCCCATCGATGCGTACCTTGTCGCCTGATTTGGAGCGTAATGTGTCCGCCGCCAGTGCTGCGGTGTTAGCAAGAGAGATCGCCGAACGTAAGGGGCATCTCGCGAACTGGACCGTGATCGCGACGTACAAGGGATCTCATACAGAACTCGATGCGTCGTCGGTACAACGCAATGACAATGCCGTCAATCTATGGGTGCGAACACAGTGGGACGAGCCATTCAAGATTTCTATCGCTTTTATACCGGTGACCGAGCAATTGATTAACTACACGATCGACTGCGAGCGCAATCGGGGTGCAATATTGGCCGGAGTCTTCTCAAATCAAGAAGGACCGATTGATCCGCCAATACATGGCACCGGGTATGGTGAAATTCGCACCGGGTCGCCGCTAGCGGCTGTAACGAAACAGTATTGCATCAAATAGTTGTTGTCGCGATTGGAGATTGGGCTGTACTGAGCGCGTAGCATTTTGAGGAG
Organism: Caballeronia eucalypticola; assembly: GCF_047608185.1. NCBI lineage: Bacteria > Pseudomonadati > Pseudomonadota > Betaproteobacteria > Burkholderiales > Burkholderiaceae > Caballeronia > Caballeronia eucalypticola. Next base: position 172,848 of record NZ_JBLKRU010000001.1, on the reverse strand, counting down.
ATGGCGCACGATGGCGGCCGCCGAAAGGCGGCCTTAATCGGACTTCAGCAGACCGCGCCGTGCACTGATCGGCCAACAACGGACGTTCGACAGAGATGGCCAAATCGATGACAATCGACCGACGTCGAAATGGAAGCGGCAATTAGGCGACCACGATGCGCGATCACTCAAAATATTGGCCTGGCTGTTCGCCGCAGGACACGAGCTTTTACTCAATGTCTTCAGCGAAAAAGCAGGCGTTGTTTCACTTGAACAGTGTTCATGAAACCAAAAAACAATTTATCGCGTGACTTTATCGGTCTTGCCGAAATGGGGCAAACCGACTGGCGAAGGGTTGCTTTGACTATTTTGCTAGTCAAGTTCCTAAGCATCCTGATCGTTATGATTAGCTTGATCGTCGGGATCTTGCCAACTTTTTTCAAACATCCGTTTTTTCATATCCCGGACGCGGACCGAACCATCGTATTGAAATTGGCGGAGGCCACTGCCTCCATTTTCGGATTTTGGCTCGCATGCAAAAAGATCCTGCGGCGTCCGTTTCGGTCTTTGATCTCTACAGACATGAGGTTCAATATCCGGCGTTGTTTGCTGGGTGCCGCTTTATATCTGCCCGCGAACGTGCTCGGTCTGGTGGCTATGTCGCTTTTCTTTTCGATGCGAGCTAGTGCTTGGCTAGTTCCATTCCGTCATTTCGAATGGCCGCATCACAAAGACCAGGTTATCACATCAATAGGTATGCTCATCGTCATCCCATTCCTTGCATTCGCAGAGGAACTGTTTTTCCGGGCGTGGCTAACTCAGACTATCAGGCACTATATACGCTCCACGATTATTGTCGTTGCGTTGGTCGCCGTCCTATTTGCGGCTTACCACACGCAATATGACTTGCGAGAGAAAATGCTGATGGTGGTTTCCTCGCTCGGCTTTTCCGCCTTGAGCTTGCGCGACCAGCGCCTTGAGCTTGCGATCGGCGCGCATTCGATGATGAACGTCTGTGCGACGCTGCAAGTACTGTTTTTCACGGGTCCCTTGCCTCAAGCTCAGGTCCCGGCAACAATGCTCGATTGGTGCACCCTAGTCATCCTAAAAGGGGCTCTCCCCCTCGTATTGATGTATGGCGTGCTGCAGAAAACGGGCGGTTGGTCTGCCCCAACCGACGCTCGCCTGGCGAGTCCGGACGAGGTTCAGCCAGGCTACCTATGAAGGTAATGACGTTTATCAGAGGCGCGCCCGAGAAGCAAATATCCGCTCCCTTTCGTCGGGCGCTAAATGTCCGGTATCGCGAGATTGAAGTGCGGCTCAGGATGGTCCTCAGCCGATCGCCGACGGGCAGGGGTCGGCCAGGAAGAGACCTTCGGCCGACGCGTCCCACGGACATTCAGGGGGCCGCTTCACTCAGTAATCGGCCATTCGATCGCGGACCGGCGTCGTTCTATCGGTGCGGTCATTCACAATCCATAAAGCGACTGGCCATTCACGGCCCCTCAAACCGGTCTGCGCTAATGCGTATGAACGTGGGTCTGTGCTAAGGCGTAGCATCCAAACGAACAATGGGCCGTTGTATGGACTGGTATCTAAAGGCGAACGTCGTGTTAAGTTGCGGCAACTGCCTTCGCAGGCTGCATTTTCATGTCCACGGCTGTACGGTCCGCGAGCGCGCTATCGAGGGCCGGGCTAAGGCCGCGGCGGCGGCACGCGCATCCAGGTAATGACGATCCGCGTCCCTTCCGGCCTTCGGAAGCTTTCCAACAAACGATCGCCGTCCACAGTGATATGGATATCCTTGGCGGTGCGAACGTCGCCGACCCAGTTAGGAAAAGTCGAGCCCTCGACGCGATCACCGTTCAAGTCCCCATTGTCATCGACTGTATAGGTCCCGAACCAGCCGATGCTGCCCGCCATGGCTGCCTGGTTTTCTTCCGCCGTACCATGGCCGCGGGCACTGGACGCAAACTTCGGCACCGTGGAGTCGGTCATGACTTCGATGACATGCATGTCGGGCGTAAAGACGAGAAGGCTGTTGGGCGCTGGACCATAAGCGGGCAGATTCTTGCCCGTGGGATCGAGTTGCGCCGACACCATTCGCCAGGTGCCGAGCACTTTGTTGAGTGGTTTAGCCGAGGCCGATGCGGACATGACGAGCGCGGTGACGACGAAGACGGCGGCAATGGGTTTCAGTCTGATCATGGATGGTTTCTCGGCTCCGTCACGAGCGGCCTGGCGTCGGGGACGTTTGCGCTTCCACGCCGCCCAGGCTTTGCAAGGGCGCCGTCACGGCGTCTCGGTCGGCCCCGAAGGCAATGTCGCGTTGCGCTTCAATCTCGGTAAGCCGGCGTGCCAGTTCCCGCGTGAGATTGGTATACGCCACGCTGCCGAGAGCGATCCGGAACGGAGGCTTTGCACTGTCGGCGGTGGCAATCAACGCATCGACGGTGCGACCGGCATCGCCTTTGATGTCAAAGGTTCGTTCAAGCACGGCGCGCCGCACGGCGCCTGCTGGCGTCTCGGCGTAGGCGTCGATCGCCGGCGCCATGACGATACCGGCACCGAACTTCGTCGCCGTAGGGCCCGGCTCGGCGATCACGAAATCGATGCCGAAGGATGCCACCTCTTGGGCGACGGATTCAATGAAGCCTTCGATACCCCATTTGGTGGCGTGATAAAGGCTGAAGCTCGGGTATGCCACTTGGCCGCCCTCGGATGAAACCTGAACGATACGGCCACCACCCTGCCGGCGTAAGTGCGGCAATACCGCGCGGATGAACTGGATAGAGCCGGTGAGATTGGTCGCGATCTGATGATCGATCTGCGTGTCCGTGAGTTCCTCGGCGGCTCCGACCAGGCCATAAGCCGCATTGCTGACCACGACATCGATCCGTCCAAGCTGACCCCACGCATGTGCGACAGTCGCCCGCATGCCTTCGATGTCGGTGAGATCGAGCTTCAGGACGCTTAAAGCCTCTCCATGCTTGTGTTGAAGATCAGCGAGGGCGCCGGCGCGCCGTACAGTCGCCACGACGCGATCGCCGCGGTCCAGAAGTCGCTTGGTCATGGTTCGCCCGAGACCAGACGATGTTCCGGTAATCAACCAGCTTTTGCTCATGAGATTCTCCCTGGAAGTTGAATCCCTAATCTAGCCCATCGTTATTCGTGATATAAGTCTCCCAATCCGGGATGGGGCAGTGAGGAGACTTCACCAATGGCAAGGCCATCGCTGAATGAGCTGGGAGCATTTGCAGCAGTTGCCGAGCATCGAAGCTTTCGCAAGGCGGCCGATGCGACCGGCTTCACGCGGTCGGCCTTGAGCCATGCGCTGCTGGCTCTGGAACAGAATCTCGGAGTCCGGTTGCTGAACCGGACGACGCGCAGCGTTTCGCTGACCGAAGCCGGCACGCATCTCCTGGAAGGTATCCGGCCGTTGTTGCAGAACCTCGACACGGCACTCGACACCGTGGCCGCGGCGCGCGGTGCACCCAAGGGGACCTTGCGCATCAACCTGAACAAGAGTGCCGCGCATCTGCTGTTACGCGATGTCGTCCCGTCGTTTCTCTCTCAGTACCCGGACGTCGAACTCGATCTGGTGTCCGATGGTCGGTTTGTCGATATCGTGGCGGCTGGCTTCGACGCGGGCGTCCGGCTCGTCGAAGATGTGCCGCAGGACATGATCGCCGTGAAGTTCGGCGGCGATGTCCGCTTTGTGGCGGTGGCGTCTCGCGCCTATGTGGCAGACCATGGTCAACCCACGACGCCCGATGATCTCCACCGACATGGCTGCATCCGCTATCGGTTGCCAAGCGGAAGACGATACCGCTGGGAATTCAGCAAACACGGGCAGGAGATGGTCGTCGATGTGCCGGGCTTGCTGACCCTCGACGACAACGGCCTCATGGTTCAGGCAGCACGGGATGGCCTTGGCGTCGCGTACGTGCCGGAGGCGTTCGCGCGCGAGTCGGTCGCCTCCGGTCGGCTGGTTCTGGTCCTCGAAGACTGGTGCCCGGCAATACCGGGCCTCGCACTCTACTATCCCGGCAATCGACATGTGCCCTCGGCACTGCGGGCGTTCATTGACGTCCTGAAAGAGGCCCATGCAAAAGTTGCTCAGGGCTCGCCAGACTGAACCATCTCGATGGTGCACCGGCTGAGGCATTCGATCGATTTGATCGTTTGCTGGTAATCAACAAACAGCTACCAAAATGAGGTGGGTAAAAGTTTGAGTTGACGGTTTGCAAGTCGTCGCTTGAGCGATCTGTGCAAGCGTCCACCAAAGTGTATGCGGCATCCGTGCACAACTTCAGGCCGACGTTCAATTCACGGGTCGCGATCCTTGACCCTCAGGCCTGCGCTGCGCCGCCGTCGACGCAGAGTTCAGCACCGGTCGTGAAACCGCTGAACCTTAAGCTTGCGAGGGATAAACTTATCGATTTGCTTGCTCGCCGCGCACGCGAACAGCAGGGTGGCACCTCCGAAGTCTAGAAGCAGCCTGCCATATAACTAAACCGGCCATCCTGATCGGGGCGAACAAAATTGTAGCCCGTGGCGACCTTGGTTCCGTCCTGCTTGTCCATGGACCATATCGCTAGATGCTTGTCATGTTGGGGTGTAGAGCTTTTCGGTGCTGAAGTATGCGTCCGGATTAGCCTTTTGGAATTTCTCGATGTGAGCAATCAGCCCAACGCGACTTTTGCCGTCTCCGCCCGGGTTCGTAAAGATGACATCTTCGGAAACGCTTCCTTCAAGCAGGCGTTCGCGTTCATCTTCGGCGATAGCGCCGAAAGCGGCCATATATGAGTTCCAACGTTGCGCAGCGTCGTCGCATGTTGAAGGCGCTGGAGTCTGCTTACCGACTGTTGCAGTACGCTTCACTTTTAACCCACCAGTCGACCTAGCAATAGTCCGTACCTGCTCTAAAACGGACACACGGAAGTGGTGCTGTCGAGAGTCGGCTCGGGGTCGATCTGAGACCGTCTGTCGGCGATTTATTTTGCAAGGTCATTCTTAAGAAATTCGTCGTGCCACAGTTTATGGGCTTCGTACCCAACGGAAGGGCCGCCTGCGAACCAAGGTGTTGACCAAGACCAATGGTTCAGGCCAGCCTCCGGGAAGCCGACGCATCCTCAAAACCTTTTGCGCAAACCGATCCGCAGTGCCAACTGATTCTGATTGCTAGAGTAGCCGATATTCGTCGCTGGGTTGACGATCAGGAACAACCCGGCCGGTTGGTTGACCGAATTGCTGCGAGCAAGGTTTGCGCTTGCATACAGATCCGTACTTTTTGACAGGAAGTAATGGACAGCCGCATTGATCTGGCTGATTTGCGTGGTGGGATAGTGGTTGTACGAGTAACCGATCCCCGCGTCCACATCCGGCGCGACAAACCAGTCAATGCCGGCCTCGATCACGCTGACAATCACTGTGCCGGTTCCCGCAATGCCGCTAGCCCGATTGTTGGTGTAGTTGCCAAATACCGTCAATGACCCGAAACGGTAACGCGCGCCGAAGCCGATATTGCGCATGGCGCTCGCTTTCAGCGCGGCTTCAGCGACGGACGCGTTGGCCCCGTTGGTATTGGTGTACGCGGCTCCGATAACGAGTGGGCCGCCGTTGTCATAGTTGAGGCCAAAACTGGTGAATCGCGGCGCACCGGCCGTGCCACCGAATGAGCCGGCGACATTACTGAAACCGTACATGGCGCCCGCGGTGATACCGCTCAAACTGCCACTGACATATTTCACTGCGTTGTTGACCTGTTCTCCAGCCAGGCGATCGATATCCAGCGTATGAAATCCATACACGCCTGCAAAACGTGCCCCTGCCGTATCGAGCACGATATTGTCGAGCATGAAATCGTATTGGCGTCCGAGGGTCAAGGTACCGTATCGGCTCGACAGCCCGACGACGGCTGTTCTGCCGAACATTGCGCCGCCTTGTCCGAGTGCGCCGTTGCCTAGGGTAAAGCCGTTTTCGAGCGTGAAGATCGCTTTCACGCCGCCGCCGAGGTCCTCAGCGCCCGTCAGGCCCCAGCGGTTGGCCTGTGCGATGCCGGTGTCTTCGATCAGGGCGCTATGGCCATTCTGGTTATTCACCCAAGTGATGCCGGCATCAAGAATTCCGTACAAGGTGACCGAACTTTGCGCGTGTACCGATGAAATGCAAGCAGCCGCCAGCGCAGCCGCCACAAGGTGCTGTTTCATAGTGTCTCCGAACCGCGAGTTTATTTTTATGAAGGGAATTGCACAAAGCGGGCTAGCTAGGGCGCCGTGTCGAGCCTGCGCATACACCATCCCGCAACGTCGCGCATGGCTTGCCGTGCCATGTCAATATTGAATTTGGTGAAGCCATGCGGCATGGCCTCGTAGATATTCAGGGTGACGCGGGCCGCGGCGCGTTCGGCATGGACGGCGAGGCGCTCGACGTCGCTGAGCATGACTTCATTCGCGCCCACGCATAACAGGATCGATGCGTCACGCGAGTAAGGGGTGTTCAGCGGCGCGGCGAGCGGGTCGCCCTTGTCGGCTTCGTCGATGTAGAGGTCGATCATGCGTTGACCCATCGACAGGGTGGCGATATCGCGAGCCGCGTTGACATACCACGACGCGCTATTCATCCGTAGATCGGCCATCGGACAGATGCCGACCAGTCCGGCGGGAAGCGGGCACACGCCGCGGGCGTGATAAGTCGGCAGTGTCAATGCAAGGCAACCGCCTGCCGATTCGCCCACGATGACGACGGCCCGATGCGAATAACCCTGCTCCAGTAGCGAGAGGTAGACGTTCAGTACATCCTGGCTCGCCGCTGGAAAGCGATGTTCCGGCGCCTGCCGATAACCCACAGCGACAACAGGTGTTCCCGTGAGCGCGGCCAACTCCGTTGCATTCTGCCTCCCTAGGTCGAGACTGCCGCGCACGAATCCACCACCGTGCAGAAAGACGATGATGCCTCCGCTCTCGGCATTGTTGGGCGTGAGCCTCTCGCACGGCACGCCGGCTATCTCGCATGCTGTGACGGAGACATTTTGAGATACGGCCGAAGAGGTATTCGTTTGCAGAATCGTCTTCGACGCGGTGCGCATATCGCTGGCAGACTGCGGGCCGGCATAGATTCGCGCGAAGTCTGCGTTGCCAAGCAGGTTCTCGACAAAGCAGCGATCCTCAGCGGTCGATTCGAAATAGTTGATCTTCATAGCGATACGTCGGTAGGTTGAACGACAGAGGTCGAGGGGAGGTCCTGCTTTCGCAGCAACTGTTTGAGCGCGTATCTCATGCAGAAAAATGCCGCGCACGAGCACGCTAGCAACACGCCCGGTAGCGCAGCCGAGAGTGCTTTGGCGGTGTTCCCGAGGGCGTCGCTCAGCGAACCGACCAGTACAGGGCCGGCACCTGTCCCCACCACGTTGACGCCGAAGATGAATAGACCGATCACACGCCCGCGCATCCGGTTCGGTACACCGACCTGCAGCGGTATTGGCATCAATGAGGTCAGCACGCCGATGGCGAAGACCATCACCGCATAGCCTATGATCGATGTTTCGATCGACGCGGCCCGTGCGAGGATCAACGATGCTGGCAATTGCAGCGCGATGAACCAGCTCGCCAGCCGCATTACGCGCTGCACGATCTGGGCGTCGCCTGCGCGCCCGACGAACCATTGCGCACTCACGGAGCCCATCAGACCGCAGACCAGGAACGTCACGCCGAGCTTCGGTCCGAGCGAAGCCGCGGAACCAAATGCGCTGCGTATCGCAAGCGTGGGATACCAGGTAATGAGCGAGAAAAACGCGGCAAGAATGCAGGCATAGGCGCCGAAGTAGGCCGGCAGATATCCGGAGTCACGCCCGATGAAGCGCAGCACGTCGCGCAGCCGGATCGTTCCGCCCGCAAGCTTGTCGCCTTCGCGTCGTGCGGGTTCGCATAGGCAGAGCAGAATCAGCAAAGCCAATAACAAGCCCGGCATGCCGATCACCACAAAAACCGCTTGCCACGGCAGCAGATGACCGAGCCAAGGGATGTCGAGTCCGCTCGTTCGGTTGAAGCGGGCGAGCAGGTAGCCACCGGCAAAGAGCGAGGCGCCACCGCCGAAATACGGGGCGGCGGTATAGATTGCCGTCACGCGAGGCAGCAACCGCGGCGGGAAGATGTCGGCGAAAATCGATAACGCCGCTGGCGAGCACCCCGCTTCCGACAACGCTGTGATGGAACGTACGGCCAGTAACTGCGAGTAGCTTGCCGCGATTCCGGACGACACGGTGGATAGGCTCCAGAGAGCCACGCAGGCTGACGCGACACGTGTGCGATTCCAGTTGTCGATCAGCCATCCAAGTGGAACACCGCCGACCGCGAAGCAGAGCGCAAATGCAAACCCCTGCAGCAATCCCACCTGCGTATCGTTCAAACCGATACTGTGGCGGATTGGATCGATCAACAGCGTCAACACCTGGCGGTCGAGATATGCGAAGGCGAAAGCGAACGTGAACAGCGCGACGACCAGCCATCGATGCCTCGTCGCAGTGACGACGTGCAGCCTTTCATGTGGCGAATCCATCAAGTCTCCTGGACCGCGAGAACTCTCGCGCTATATTGTTTATAATGAGTCTATAATAGTTTCAAATGAAACTACAAACAAGCCTTCACAAGTAGTGGTTAACGCGGCGCCGAACGCGATGCCGCACTTGCTTCGACGACGTTTGCTGTGCTCGCGTTGGGAGGACAGTCAGAGGTGATGGAGATGTAAAGTGCCCGAGTTCCGTCGCATAACGGCGCTTATCAAGTTGCGGCTATGCTGATAGCCGGTAACAAAAGGAGTGAGACTTTGAAGACCCGCGTACTTAGCGAAGAGGCACGCAAGGCCCAGGCATTTCTGAAGCGGCTTTCGGGGAAGGACGGGGTGGCGGCCGGGAAAACCTTTCCGCCGGAAACCTATCGATATGAGCTGTCGCAAGTCCAGATCCTGGCAGCGCTGCTAAACCGTATCTATGCTCGAGAGTTGCTCCCACTTCATGGATTGCCATTAATGGAGTGGCGTTTGCTCGAGGCAATTGGCCTTGCGCCCGGCATAACGGCAGCGGAATTCGCGCAATACTGGGTGTACGACAAAGTCACCGTAAGCCGGGCGTTGCAGACGCTGAAAAATCGAGGCCTCATCGAATCGGGTCCTCACGCGACCGATAAACGGCGGATAGAGCTACGCCTCACCGAGGAAGGCCAGGCGGCGTTCGGCGAACAGTTGGATGCGAAAAATCGTCAATTGGAAGCGTTGACTGGCGTTCTGACCGACGAGGAGATGAGCAGCTTTACAAGCCTCACGCGACAGTTGATTGATCACTTCAGGCGCGTCGATAAAGAAATAGGCCAGTGAGATTGAGGGTATCTGAAGTTTTCCATTCAAACCGGTTGCAACGTCCTCACACGTCCGCAAATTGCCGCCTATGAGAGAGCTCCGCCGATCATTGGCCGATCTTGAACCTGTCCAGGAAAATTCGAATAGGCGCTGACCTTGAGGATTGTTCGACGCCTGCCGGCACGCGGCGCAGCATGCTCACAGTCATGGCGGCCACGGCGGGCATCGAACAACCATCAATAAGCCAGGACAGTCGTGCAGACGTCAACGAGACGAGCGCAGTTCAAAGCCAGGTGCCCCCCTGGCGTTCAGTCGGCTCTTGTGCAAGGGCGTCGAAATCGTGAATCCAGTCCAGATGATGCCGCAGCCTGTCGCGTGCGCGAAGGCGGGCGTTGCGCGCCTGCGCCTCGGGTCCGTCCGGCAGATGCAACACGTCAGCCGTCGATATCGAGGCGTATTGCACCTTGCGCGTGCGGCCCCGCCGCAACCGCTCGTAGGCCTCCTGCGCCTCGCGCCAGCGACCCGGGCCGGCCTTGGCCAGCTGCGCGGCCAGCACCACGGCATCTTCGATCGACTGATTGGCGCCCTGGCCATGATGCGGCACGAGCGCATGCGCGGCATCGCCGATGAGCGTCACGCGGCCCTTGCTCCAGCGCCCGAGCGGGGGACGATGGAACAGGCCCCAGCGCTGGCTGATCGGCACCGCCGTGATCATCTGCACCACCGCCGGATGCCAGTCCTTGAACAGGCGCAACTGCTCACCTTCGCTCGCCGGCGTGACCCAGTCGCGCGACGGCCACGGCGAGGGATGGCGCTCGACGAGCAGAAAGTTCTGGTCGCCTTTGTCGCCGATCGGATAGTGAAGCAGATGGCCCTGTGGTCCGACCCAGAACTGAATGGCCTCGGGATCGGGCAGCAGATCCATGCGTCCAGCCGGCACCACGCCACGAAAACCTGAGCAACCCGAATACAGCGCGTCGTCGTAGCCGAGCATCCAGTGCCGTGTGATCGAGCGCGCCCCGTCCGCGCCGATCACCAGATCGGCGTCAATGTGCCGACCGTTGGAGAAACTCAGACTCACACGATCCGGATGCTGCACGAGATCAGTCAGCCGATGGCTGAGATTGATGCGCTCGAGGCCGACCGCGTTCGACAGCACGGCCTGCAGGTCCGCGCGGTGCACGCCCCAATATGACCCCCCCGAACTGCTGGCGATAGCTCGGTTCGCCACGATGCTGTCCAATCACTTCGCCGCTGCGCCCGTCCCGATAGATCAGAGCGGGTATTTCAGCGCACATCGCGTCGAAGGCTGCACGCAGTCCCATGCGCTCGTAAAACCGCGTCGCATTCGCCGACAGCGCGACTGCCGCTCCAACCTCGCGAAGCTCGTCAGTCTGCTCGTAGAGCTGCGCGTCGATGCCATGTTCTCGCAGGGCGAGCGCGAGCGTGAGGCCGCCAATGCCAGCACCGATTATTGCGATCTTCAGATCCAGCTGTTCCATGGGGTGTCTCCAGTATTCAGACTGTATGTTTGAGTCGGCACGGCACGCATACTGTGCTGAAGTCGGATGCGTGCGCCGTGTCTGAATTCTCGGCACTGGTCGTCCATTTCACAATAAGATGGGGTGAATCTGCATCATCACTGAAATCAATGAGCCCGGGATATCCGCGTCATGAAGCTGAGTGAAGTTGATCTCAATCTGCTGCTGCTTTTCCAGCGGTTGATGCAGGAGCGGCGAGTCTCGACCGTGGCCGAGCAGATGAACATGAGTCAGCCCGGCGTCAGCAACGCCCTCGCCAAACTGCGTCGACGGCTCGGTGACCCGCTGTTCGTGCGTGGGCCGGGCGGAGTAGTGCCCACGCCGTTCGCGTTGCGCCTGGCAGAGCCGGTTTCTCAGGCGCTTGCGATCCTGCACGCCGCACTCAATCCCGAGACCGTTTCGATCCGCTTCGTGTCACGCGCACGATAACGATCGGCATGACCGATATCGGCGAGGCCGTCTTTCTGCCCGCGCTTGTCGAACGACTGTCGCGCGAGGCGCCGGGCATCGCGCTCAATACCGTTCGCGACACGAGCGTCAATCTGAGCAACGAGATGGCCGAGGGCCGGGTCGATCTCGCCATCGGCCTGCTGCCGCAACTCAAGGGCGGCTTCTATCAGCGTCGCCTGTTCGATCAGCGGTATGTCTGCCTGTTCAGGCGCGGCCATGCGCTCGAAGATGCGCCGCTCACGCTCGCTGCCTGGCGTGAAGCCGAGCATCTGGTGGTGGTGTCCGCCGGCACCGGACACGGTCAGGTGGACGATTGGCTGAAACGGCGAGGCGTGCAGCGCCGGGTGCGATTGACCGTGCCGCACTTCATGAGCGTCGGCTACATCCTGCAACGCACCGATCTGATCGCCACGGTGCCGGAGCGACTGGCCTTGCAGCTGGCAGCGCCGTTCTCACTGAGCCTGCGCGCATTGCCCTCGACGTTGCCCGCCGCGCCGATCCATTTGCTCTGGCACGCGCGAGTCCAGCAGGACGAAGGCAATCTCTGGCTGCGCGGGGTGGTGATCGACCTGTTCGCTGACTCGGCGATGCAAACGCGGAGAACGAAGTCCGTGCAAAAAAGCTCGTAGTTCGAAACAGGACATCGGGTCGAGCGGCCTGATCGAGGCGGTCGAGCGAGCATATGACTGGATCTGGCGCCATAAACTGCCGCTCACAGGCGTCGTCGGTCGGACATTCCGGTGTCGGCACCGCTCCGCAAGCGGCCGTTGACGGCGCGCCGACCCGACCGTCGGTAGTGGGTCGCATGCTGCCCTTCGCGGTTGATCTCATACTCCAGTAACTTCAGCGCGTCGGCTGGCCTTCGCCGACCACTGCACTCCAACCCTCCGCCAGCGCCCGGCCAGTCCCACGCCCTCCGGTTTTACAGTCGCACGAAAAGATATTCGCCCGTTCGAGTTCCCCGATGCAGGGAGACCGAACTATGAGACTGGGTCAGTCAGTGTGTTTGGATTGCCGTCTCGGATAGGAGTCGCATCGAGACACAATCCCAGACTTGGAAGGAGATCTTCTGTTCGACTCACAAGCGTCCTGCCGTCCGGTGACAATGCCAAGCCGAGGATTGGCGATCTTCCCTCAATCCTCATCAACTGGCGTCCCGTCACGACGTCCCACCTGACAATAGATTTATCGAGACTGCCAGAGAAGAGACTTTTTCCGTCCGGCGAAAACGTTACTGTCGTAATTTGTCCGCCACGTTCGACTAGCTCAGACAGCAAGTGGCCCGTTCGTAGATCCCAAATGCGTATGTGGTCATCACCTTGTGCTGTTGCAATAGCAATGCCGTTAGGTGCGAGCGCAATCCCTCCGCCGTTGTTGGATGTCGCAGCCATGCTTCTGATAACTCCACTGAGGTTTATTTGCCCGCTTTTAAGTTGCTGGATAGTCTCAGAACTGAATTTAGTAGGTGAGTTTTGAGTGAGCAGGTCTACGGCCCAGTCCCGCAATTCGACAGGGCTCTGCGTGGACGCCGGGGTCTCCAATATGGAAACCGCGAGCTTCACATATTCCTGGCGGACATTCTGCTCTGCGAGGCGTTCTTGGATCAGCCAACCGACAATGGCAAGCACGATAGGAATCGCGACCAATGAGAGGACGCGCGCGATTTTTTCTATATCGAACTGTTGCGTATCGCCGTCCGTGTCTTTGTCGTCGGAGTCGGATTGGAGTCCCGTCGCCTGCCTGCGTCAGAGAACAAGATTGGCCAAGCTTACCGCAAGAAGCGACCGCCCCATCCGGGCAGTCTCACTAATTCGGTAAATCCAGTCTCACGAAAAACGCCCCAGTCTCACTAATTCGGTTTCCCTGCAGTAGCTGAACGCATAACCTGAGATTTTGAGAGGCATCCGCTGAGACGCTCATAGATCGATGGGGTGCCTAACTAGAATCACAGCCGGGAAAACGACGGCCGCCTCTTCGAGGTGGCCGTCGTTTTTTCATTCTGGGCAACGCAGTGAAGGGCTTGTCAGCCCGATTTCCGTCTAAATTTCATCCGTCTGGATGAATGGGCGTATCCGAAAACCTGCATGCTTTTCGAGGAGCAAGCTGAAAACCCCGGTATTGTGAAAATTCCACGACCCAAGAACGGATTTTTCGATGCCGGACGGCAGTATCAGCGACTCTCGCGGTATTTCTCGAATGTCACTTCAAGGCCTGAGATCAACTTCAGGACAGCGTGGCGAGCAGCTTGATGAAGTTGCGCTTCGCCCGATATGTCGCCCGAATCCCCTCCAGTTCACGGGTGAATTCTGCACGTTCACCCAGCTTCTTCCGCAACATGCCGATGGTCCGCACGATGTCGTGCGCCTCGTCATACCGGCCGTTGCGCGTGCCGGCTTCGGCAGCGTCCTGCAGCAGCCTGTGATAGAGGGCGATGGCGTCGTGCGGACGGGTCTTGCCACGAACCGCCGCCATTTCCGCCCATAGCTGTGTGGTGACCGGGCCGCCGGAAAACGTCTCCCACGCCGTGTCGTTCTTTTTTCCCGCAAGAAAAATTCTCACCAGTTCGCTCCGTGTCGAGCGCGACCAGACGGGGCGCTTCGATTTTGCAGCTGCCTCCTCTTCCCTGACCAGCGCCCAAAGGTGCGTGAGCGCGTGCTCCTGTGTCTCGTCATGCCTGCCGGTAGATGCAGCAACCTCCATCAACGCGCGAAATGCATCGGCCGTGGGGTGCATTTCGAACCGGCGCCACGCGAATGCATCGGCCTTGTCGAATTCGCTGCGCCGCAGATATGCGTCAATGCAGAAGTCGAGGAGGCGCCGGTCGACGCTCTCGCCGGATTCTTCGATGCCGCGCTCAGCCCACGCGAGCCCCTCGTCCGGGCGACCGTGCTTCACACAAAGATCCGCCATCAACAGAAAGCGGTACGGACTCGACAGATCCTTCGAGCGAACGCGGATGAGCGCGTCGACATCTCCGTCGAGTTCAGCCAGCGCCTCCATCGCGTGTTCGAGCTGCATGCGCGGCAACTTGTTTGACTGTCCATATTTCTTGCCCGGGGCGAGCGTGGGCAGCGTATCCCAAGCCTCGTTGACGAGTTCGCGATAACGGCGCAGTCCGTCCTCGCCCAGTGGCTCCGCGTACGCCGGCAGGACGTCGTAGAAGGTGTCCCAGCTGCCTTCTGTCTGGAAACGGAAGAGCCGCTCCGCGAGCTTCACCGGGTCGGGGCCGGTCAACGTGCAGGCTTCGAGGTGAACCGCCGCCAGCTCGAGAATTGCCGGCATCACGTCTCCATTGGAGTCGTCAATCTGTTCGAGACTCTTTTCCGCGCCCGCAATTGCCAACTCGGTCAGCTCGACCACCTGCGCGGCATGAGGTCCGGAAAGCCTCTGGTGCAGCATGTCGGCCAGCGACGTCAGGCCTTCGCCATAGGCGCCAGACTCCCGCCAGTCCAGCGCGCGGAAAATACGTGTCGCCTGCCTGACGGCTGCCTTCAGGCTGGGAAAATCGGAGGCCCCCGCCGCTCGTGCGGCGAACAGCAGATTGTCGCGCAGCTTCCCGGGCGCCGTTTCTTCGACATGGAACACCTCTTCACCGGAATTCTCGAGCCACGAAAGCGCAACGGCGACAGCGTGCTTGCAGAAAACGCCATCGTCGCCCACCGGGCAGTTGCAGTTGTAGGCGAGTTCGCCATCCTCGGCGGCCAGTTCGACCCGATAACGGTAGGTGCCGTGCACGGTGGCGCGGACAACGCCATCGCGCTCTTCCAGGCGTGAGACGACGCCATCGTGGAAATAGGCCTTGCCGCGCGCGAATGTCTTCGTGTCGGCGAGCGACTGGACTTCGGCAGGGGTTAGGGCTTCAGCGAGCTTTGCAGATTCGGACATGGAACAGGGCGTGCCATTGAGGCAATACCGCGAAATGCGGCGAATAGTGGCGATGATATCTGCTGCGAAAGCGGCGGTTCGTCTTGCCGGCAATCGCGCCAGTCTATAACCGGGAACGAAAAATCTCATGTTACGGGATCAATCGAAGCCGGTCATGTGCGAGTCCCAACGACGGCTCGCTCCAACGATTTCGCCCCATGAAATTGTGAAAAACGATCTCAAGCGTCGGCATCGGGCATTGCGCCGTTTAAAGTCCACGGTTACTTCTGAGCGGTTCGGCGCTATCGCACAAACGCGCGTAGGAACAATGCCTGCTCGATAACCACCGATAAAAACTTATGGCCCGACCTAATTTTCAACAAGTTAAACAATCCGGCGCTATGCGCCAGCCCCCTGCGGTCATGCAGGCGCGCTTGGCCAAAATTGCCGAACAATTCCAGGCGGCTTACTCGGCTGGAGATTTTCAAAGCGGCGCGAAATTCGCGGAAGAAGCGCTTCAGATCACGCCCGGCAACATGTCCATCCTGCCGGACTACGCCTTGTGCCTGATGCGTACTGGAGCCTACGACCACGCGTACAAGACATACATGACCATCCACAACGCGCCGGCGAGCCAGCGCAAGCTGGCTTCGGCGACCTGGCTGGACGGCTTGGTGGAAGTCTGTGGCTGGCTGGGCAAAACCGAAGAAATGCGCGAGTACGGTCTGCACTCGTTACGCGCTTCCGATGCAAAACGCGGCGCAAATCCGAGCCAGCCAATTCCTGATTCCCCACCGCCCGCGTTCAACCCGCGAACCCCGCCGAAAACGTGATCGCTTATTCGCTGTTCGGATCGAATCCGCGATACTGCGAACTCGCCGTGATGAACGCCAAGATAACGCGCGACGTTTTCAAGGGATGGACATGTCGCGTTTATCTCGACGCAACCGTGCCCGAGCATGTTCGACGCAGACTCAAAGAGGCGGGCGCCGAAGTCGTTTTCATGGACCGCGATTCGGGCGTTCATCCGCTGATGTGGCGATTCCTGGTGATCGACGATTCCAGCATCAAACGCTTCCTTCTTCGCGATGCCGACGCGCTCCTCTCAGAACGCGAATATGCGGCAGTACAGGAGTGGGTCGAAAGCCCGTATTACTTCCACATCATCCGCGACTACTTCACCCATACGGAGTTGATTCTCGCGGGCTTATGGGGCGGATGCGCAGGCGTTTTGCATAACGCGGTTGAATCGATGCAGCAATTCGCTGCGAAGAACGCGGATAGCGGCCGTTTCATCGACCAGCATTATCTGCGTGAAAACGTGTGGCCAACGTTGCGCAAAAGTGTCCTGTCTCACGACGATCTGTTCGGCTTCCACGACGCCAAACCGTTCCCGCCACATGCGCCGAACCGATGGAATACCGACAAGTTCCACGTCGGCAGCAATACAAGCTATCAGGCGATAGGCGGGGAAAGCGCACTGCCGGATGGCGCCGAGCAACGGCTGATTTTTAGTTCGGCGGATGGCAAGACGTTGTTCGATTACAAGACAACCGTGCAAAACGGCGAGTGGCGCCTGGACATGCCGTTCTTCGTGATCGAGAAGATTGCGTCACAGGAAATCGCGATCCGCCGCAACGAATAAACGCTTGCTATGCGCCCACTACTTCAACCGTCGAGAAGCCGATCCCCACGCTTTTCGCCACTCTGATCTGCAACGGAATGCGCTCCTTGAGCGCTTCCACATGACTGATGACACCGATCATCTTGCCGCTTGCGTTCAACGAATCGAGTGCGTTGAGCGCAACCTCCAGAGTTTCACCGTCGAGCGTGCCGAATCCTTCATCGAGAAACAGGGAGTCGATGGAAGTCTTGAAACTCACCAGATCCGATAAAGCCAGCGCCAACGCAAGACTCACCAGAAAGCTTTCTCCTCCCGATAACGTGCGTGTATCGCGGGCAACATCGCCTTGCCACATATCGAGCACTTCCATTTCCAGATCGCCGCCAAGCTTGCGGTTCAACTGATAACGCCCATGCAATTGCGTGAGTTGCCGATTCGCGAGATAGATCAAATGGTCGAGCGTCAGGCCTTGCGCAAACTTTCGATACTTCGCGCCATCGGCGGAACCGATCAGACTGCTCAGGCGCTGCCACATATCGTAGTGCGCGCGTTGAGCATCGATCTGTTGATACAGCGCCTGCTTCTCCACGCGCAAGCGGTCGTCATTCTTCAGCATCGCGCGAAGCTCGCCTTGTTTCTCGCTCAAGCCTTTTGAAGTTGCCAGCATGTCGTCAAGCGTGCGTTGCAACGCGTCGGCGTCCAGCTCGGTCTTTGGCTCTTTCAGCAATTCCGCATGACGGTTTTCCGCAGTCGTGCGCAGCGTGTGAACCTTCGTGCGCAGTTCATCGATTTCGCGTTTCAGCGTTTGCAGGCGCTCGCGTTCTTCGCTCGGCAGCAGCGCTTCGGAGAACGCCTGTTCGTTGGCGAAGATGCTTTTGCTTAGTGCAGCGGTCCATGTCCCCGATGTTTGCTCCGCGCGTCCCTTGTCTTCGTTCAACTGCTGCGTCAACGTGCGCTCGGTGCCTTCGAGGAGGCTGGTTTTATGGGCTGCGGTTTCGTAGCGTTCTATTGCCGATACAAACGCAGCATCGGGATTAGCGGGCGCGGCAACGCCGGCTTCGGTTCCCAACTCCGCGTAATCCTTCTCGCAATCGGCCCATCGCGCGGACCACTTCGCGGCTTCAACCGATGCACCTTCAACCGCGTGCTTCGCTCGATCGGCTTGTTGCGCCAAAGCGCGAACCTGCTCCGATGCCTTCTGCCACGCCTTCCATTCCGCATCGCGCTCGGTGAGCCATTGCTGCCAATGCGTCCAGGAATCCGGCCGAGCATAACCAACGGACGTCACCGATTCATCAAGCGCCTGCTCTCTCTTGAGCGCCACGGCTCGCAAAACGTCGGCTTGATCGGAGACATCCTTCAAGGATTTCCGCTCGGCGACTCGTCGCTCTTCAAGAAGCTTCAATGCGTGCTGGTGATCGAGCGCCGCACGCTCCGCGGCATGCCGCGACGTTTCGTGCTGCTTGATCAGCGCTATCTGCTGATCGACCGCGACGGACGTGTCCAGCGCAAGTTTCAACGTTGCCGCGTGCGCCTGCTTGAGTGCACCGAGTCCGTCATGGCCGACGGCGTCGAGTCCAAGATCAACGCACAGCTTTTGCCAGTTCTCCGCGTGCCGCGCGCCGTCTTCAAGCCATGTATCGATACGCGTCCCCAACGCCTTGATCTCCGCAGCCGACGCCGCGATAGACACATCGACCGCCGAGGCTTCCTTGCTCGCGTGCTGCAATATGACTTGCTTGTCCTTCAACGCTTGCTCGGTCGCCGAGACATCGAGCGCGGCATAGGCAGTGATGGACGGATGCTCGGTTGATCCGCACAACGGGCACGCTTCGTCGGGTTGTAGCGCTGCACGATGTCCGGCGAGATCGAGAATGCGCTGTTCCTGATGCAGCAATTTGCGCTTGTCTTCAACTTGCTCGGTAAGCGTCGCCACATCCTTGACAAGGCGATCACGTTGCTCGTTCAGTGACGCCAATGATGTATTTTTCCGAGCCCGCTCGTCACGATCCATCGCGGCTTGTTTGGTCCCGCGTGCAACCGTTTCGCGGATATCCGCCAGCTTGCCGAACAAATGATGTTGCTCGTTAAGAAGCTGGCAACGCGCTTTCAATGCCGCTTCACTCTCGCCGCCTAGCGTGCTCGAAAGCTTCTCCCGTTGCTCGCTTTCAGCCTTGCGTGCGAGTTCCGCTGCCGCCGAGGCGTCGCGTGCAGCAACCTGCTTGGCATCAATTTCACGCGTCCGCTTATCAATTTCACCACTCAATTTTTTCTGCTTCGCGGCGTTAGTCTCGATGTCATTCAGCGTCTGCCCGCGCGCATCGAAGTGCTGATGCCACAGCACAATCAGTTCACCAAGTTTGCTTCGATGCGGATGTTCATCGAGTGCGGACTGAACGGTTTTGCTTTCGATCAGCACGCGATTCAGCGCGTCTTCCCGGATCTCCACGATTCGTCGGCTGGTCACTGACGCGGAACGCAGACCACGCGTCGCATCAAGCGAAGCGGCGCGCTTTTCGTCCTTCGAGCGCGCCAGTTGTCGCGAGGTATCCGCAAGTCTCTCGCGCGCTAAAAGCATCGCCGTATGTTCGGCCCGCAGCTTTTCGGCAGGGTCACTTGCGGTGAGGCGGTCGAGCGAAGGCTTGGCATCGGCGATCTTTGCGTCTGCTTGCTGTTGGTTGGCCAGCGCCTGTTCAAGCTGCGTTTCCGCTTCCGATAACGCAAGGCGCCAGGTCTGCATCGCGCGTGTCGTCTCGACTTGCTTGCCGAGTGCGGTTTCCTGCGCGGCAAGACCGATGCACTCCTGCTGCAATTCGGTCCGCTGCTCCTCAGTCAGCAGCTGCACACCGTCGGCGCGAACCAAAAGCGTATCCAGCGCAAGCTTCTCGTTGCGCGTCCGCTCGAAAACGTTCCGCGAGATCGTGCCGTAGATATCGGTACCGGTGAGCTCTTCCAGCAACTCGGCGCGCTCGTTTGCCTTCGCTTCGAGGAACGCGGCGAAGCCGCCTTGCGCGAGCATCATCGACTTGGTGAAGCGGCCGAAATCAAGACCGGTGATCTCTTCAACCTTACGCAATTTATCCACGATTCGCTCGGTCATGATCGTGCCATCGAGACGCGCGAGTTCGACCTTGGGCGCTTGCAGATTGCCATCGGCTTTATCGCGTGCGCGACGCTGGCTCCAGAACGCCCGATACCCTTCGCCCTTCACCTCGAACTCCACTTCCGCGAGGCATTCGAACGTGTGCCGCGTCATCAGCTCGTTCGTCCCTTGCGAGATCGTGTCCATGCGCGGCGTGCGGTGATAGAGCGCAAGACAGATTGCATCGAGCAACGTGGTTTTGCCGGCGCCGGTCGGGCCGGTGATCGCGAACAAGCCGTTATCGCGAAACGGCGGCTGGCTGAAATCGATCTTCCACTCGCCCTTGAGCGAGTTCAGATTGCGCAGACGCAACGACAAAATCTTCATGCTGAATCTGCCTCGCCAATCTGCGCCACGACCCCGCGATACATCGATAAAAGCTGCGCGCGCGTTTCCTCATCGATGGTTTCCGTTTGCAGGCGGCGCGCGAAGACATCGTCGGGCGTGAGCTCGTTCAAGGTTTCCTTCGCTTGGCGATGCAGCGTGCTCGCAGCGGAAGAACGCTCGCGACGAATGCGCAGCACTTCGACCGGCAGGTCTTCGGTGATCTTCTGGATACGCGACTGGAGATCGCTGAGGTAGTCATCGGCGGAGACGACGATTTCTAACCACACGGTCTCGCCTCTAACAGCCTGCGACGCAGCCTCCGTGACCTTGACCTCAAGCTCTTTCAACGACCCCTTCACCGATAATAACGGCTGGAAGCACGGCACATTGAGTACAGTTATCTTCTTAAGGCCGTCCTCGGAAACATCCACGAGCAGCATCTCTTTCTGCTGGCGCGCTTCATCGAAGCTCAGTGGAATTGGCGAACCGCTGTATCGAATGTGCTCGAACCCGCCCACTTTCTGCGGCCGATGAATATGCCCGAGCGCGATGTAATCGGCGGCCGGAAACGCACTCGTTGGAAAGGCTTCCAGCGCGCCCACATAAATCTCCCGCACCGATTCACTCGCGCTCGCGCCGACCGTCGTCAAATGCCCGGTCGCGATGATCGGCAAATGCACGCCAAGCTCAGTCCGCTTTTGCTCAGCCAACGCAAACAGCGCCCGATAATGCGCGTGAATCGCGTCTTGCAGCGACTCCTGCTTCTCGCGCGCGCTCTGTCCCGCGATGCTCTGCAACACATCGCGCGGACGGATGAACGGGATGGCGCAGACGATCGCACCGGGTTTCCCATCGCGCTTGGTGAGCACACGAACCTGCTCGTTCGGATCGTCTTGCACCGAGGGAATGACCACCGTATTCAACGCCGTCAGCAAGTGGCGAGACTCTTCCAGCACGGCGACGGAATCGTGATTGCCCGCCAGCAGCGTCAAGCCGACGCCCGCATCGCGCAACGCCAGAATCAGCGAGTAATACATTTCACGCGCGTAGCTGGGCGGTGCGCCGGTATCGAAGATATCGCCGGCTATCAGCACTGAATCGACCGCGTGCAGCCGCGTTTGCTCGACCAGCCACGCAATCAGCTTTTGATGGTCAGCCTGGCGTGAATGCCCAAGAAAGTACTGGCCGAGGTGCCAGTCCGAGGTGTGCAGGATTCGCATCGAAGAGTAGGGTGGAAGGCGTTGCCGCGCATCGTTTTGGTGGCTGCCAGTTTAGCCGATCGACTCTATCCAAACGCGCGAGCGGGCCGGCAAGACCCGGGAAAATGCTGCAAAACGAGGCAATTGCGCGGCGTACGCGTACACTTCGGCTTCTAATTGCGCCGAAAACAGCGCGCGTCGGCCCTCGCCGATGCCCTTTTCACGCCGCAACCCCATCAATTACGCTCAAATCAATCATGTTTATCTGCCGAAACCAGCCGTGCGGCGCCGAATGGCAACTCGCCGACGTGCTCATCAAGAACGAAGGCCAGGGCCTCATGTTCCGCTGCCCCATGTGCGGAGCGCGCAACAAGGTGCTGCGCCACGACGCGCCCGACGGCACGATCACCTACGAGCAGGACAATTCGGTCCCGCCGAAACCTGCCGCAAAATAAGTAAAACACCCTCATGACCACGTCTACTTCTTTCAGCTCCCTGCCGCTTTCGCCGGCGATGCTGGCGAACCTCGAACAACTCGGTTATCTGACGATGACCCCGATCCAGGCCGCCAGCCTGCCGATCGCGCTCGCAGGCCACGATCTCATCGCGCAGGCGAAGACGGGCAGCGGCAAGACGGCCGCGTTCGCGTTGCCGCTGCTCGCGAAGATCGACCCAAAGCTTTTCTCCGTTCAGGCGCTGGTGTTGTGCCCGAC
Source organism: Caballeronia eucalypticola (assembly GCF_047608185.1). NCBI lineage: Bacteria > Pseudomonadati > Pseudomonadota > Betaproteobacteria > Burkholderiales > Burkholderiaceae > Caballeronia > Caballeronia eucalypticola. The sequence goes on along the minus strand of NZ_JBLKRU010000001.1, from coordinate 150,655 downwards.
GCGCGAACTCGCCGATCAGGTCACGCAGGAAATCCGCCGCATCGCGCGCGCGGAGGACAACATCAAGATCCTGACGCTGTGCGGCGGTTCGCCGATGCGTCCGCAGATCGCAAGCCTTGAACACGGCTGCCACATCGCCGTGGGAACGCCCGGGCGGATCATGGATCACCTTGAGCGCGGCACGCTGCCGTTGACCGCGCTCAAGACGCTCGTCCTCGATGAAGCCGACCGCATGCTCGACATGGGTTTCTTCGACGACATCGTCGCCGTCGTCAAGCAATGTCCGAAGGATCGTCAGACGCTGCTGTTTTCCGCGACGTATCCGGAAGGCATCGCCAAGTTGAGCCAGCAATTCTTGCGCAAACCGCAGGAAGTCAAGCTCACCGAGCAGCACACGAATTCGAAGATCAAGCAGCGCTTCTACGAAGTGCACGACAACGAACGTTTGCACGCGGTCGGCCAGTTGCTGGATCACTATCAGCCGGTCAGCACGCTCGCGTTCTGCAACACGAAACAGCAATGCCGCGACTTGCTCGATGTTTTGGTCGCGCAAGGTTTTAACGCACTCGCGCTGCACGGCGAACTCGAACAACGCGAACGCGATCAGGTGCTCGTGCAGTTCGCCAATCGCAGTTGCTCAGTGCTGGTCGCGACCGATGTCGCCGCGCGCGGGCTGGACATCACGCAGCTCGAAGCGGTGATCAACGTCGATGTCACGCAAGATCCTGAGATCCACGTGCATCGGATTGGCCGCACGGGCCGGGCGGATCAGGAAGGCTGGGCGCTGAGCCTCGCGAGCATGAATGAAATGGCGCGCGTGAGTTCGATCGAACAGGCGCAGAAGAAGGAAGTGGAGTGGCACAAGCTGAGCGAACTGACGCCGGCGACGCCGGGTCATCTTCAACCGCCAATGGCCACGCTGCAGATCCTCGGCGGACGCAAGGAAAAGATTCGTCCCGGCGATGTCCTCGGCGCGCTGACCGGCGACGCCGGTTTCGAAGGCTCGCAGATCGGCAAGATCAACGTGACGGACATGGTCACGTACGTGGCGGTCGCGCGCGATATTGCGGATCAGGCCGTGAAGAAGTTATCGGCGGGAAAGGTGAAGGGCAAGAAGGTGAAGGTGCGGCGCATTTAAGTCGGGCCTGCAACTTGCACCATTGAATCGATGAAACCAGTCAGGGCGGATATGCGTATGCATTCATATCCGCCCTTAATCGATACCTTGGTGCTCCATGTCCCGCTATTCGCGCGTTATTGTCGTTGTTTTGTTCACGCTGCTATTCAGCGCGTGCATGTCGTCCCCCCCGAACCCCAATCCGCGCGCGAATGGTGAGCCAAAGCTCGCATCCGTTGATTTGCCGCGCTATATGGGCCGCTGGTATATCGTCGCGAACATTCCGTATTTCGCCGAAGAGAATTTCGTTGGCAGTTACGCGCAATGGAAACTTCGCGATGACGGCAAAATCGACGATTCGTATTACGGGCACAAGGGCTCGTTCGATGCTCCTCTCAAGCACTATCAGTTCACGGATTCTATTGTTCCCGGGACGAATAGCGCCGAATGGAGCGTGCGCATTTTCTGGCCGATTTACGCGAGTCAGCAAACGCTTTATGTCGATGCGGATTATCAATACACAATCCTCGGTTATCCGGGCAAGAAGCTAGGCTGGATCTTCGCGCGTTCACCGGATATCAGCGACGCGAAATATCGCGAACTTCTAGGTCGCCTCGACGAGATGGGTTATGACACTTCGCGGTTTCGTCGCGTGCCGCAGACGCCGGAACAAATCGGCAAGCCGGGTTTCCATTCCCCCGGCGATAAAGACTGATACCCCCGATCAGCGAAACTCATAACCTCAACTTGCGAAACAAGGGATAGGAGGAATCCGATAGTCGGACGGGAGGGCAGCGCATAGCATCGAGAGGTTATCCACCTTGATGAATACGCCCGTCATAAATCAACTTGCCGAACCGCTCGCCGCCGCTTTATCTCTCCATCAGGCAGGCCATATGGCCGAAGCCGAAAGCGGTTATCGCGCGGTTCTCAAGGAACATCCTGATCACGTCGATGCACTGCATTACCTCGGTGTGCTGCTGCATCAACGTGGTGACAACGAAGGCGCTGCGAAGTTGCTGGATCGTGCGCTTGGCCTGGCCCCGGATGCGTCGGCGTGCTTGGTCAATCGCGGGCTCGTGGCGGCGGCGCTGGGCGATCTTCCCCATGCCGTGGCGTGCTACGAGCGGGCGCTTGCCATCGATCCGGCGTTTTCCAACGCACGCAATAACCTTGGCTCGGCGCTACAAAAGCAAGGCCGCTTCGACGAAGCCATCGAACAGCTCGAGACGTTGCTCGCCCAGGATCCCGATTTCATCGACGCACGTTTGAACCTTGGCTCCACGCTCGCTGCCGCGAAGCGCCACGAACAGGCGTTGGCCACCTATCGCGATGTGCTTCTCCGCAATCCCGGCAACTTCCACGCGCATTTCGACGAAGGCAATGCGCTGCGCGAACTGAAGCGATTCGATGAAGCGGTGGCGAGCTTGCATCGGGCGCTTGCTTTGAAACCAGACCACTTCGAGGCCAACGTGAATCTCGGCACGACGCTCGGGCTGTTTGGGAAATTTGTGCAGGCGGAAGCGCAATATTGCCGGGCGCTGACCCTTCGCGATGATCCGCAGATTCACGTCTGCGTGGGCGCGGCTATCGGCTCGGAGGGTCGTTTTGAGGAGGAGGAACCGTACTATCGTCACGCGTTGACACTGGCCCCCGATCACGCGGACGCGCTACACAATCTCGCGTTGCTGGAGTTACGGCGCGGCAACTTCAAGGAAGGCTGGGCGCTGCACGAAGTGCGCTGGCGCTCGAGCAAGTACAAACCTATGGATATTCCCGGCGTGCCGGAATGGCGCGGGGAATCGCTGCAAGGCAAGGCGCTGTTGGTCGTCGGCAAGCAGGGTCACGGCGACATGATGCAGTTCGCGCGCTATGTGACGGTGCTTGAACAGATGGGCGCGACAGTCGACATGTGGGTGCCTGAGAACGTCGTGGAACTGATCCAGAGCGTGCGCGGCGTGCGCCGGGCGCTGTCAACGGGTCCGACGAAAGGATACGACTACTGGACGCCCTCGATGAGTATTCCGCATCGCGTGGCCCATCTTGTTCCGGGCGTTATCGCTGACACGCCTTATATGAGCGTAAGCGCCGAGCGGATCGGATCGTGGCCGGCGCGCGTGAAAAAACTGGCGGGCGCTCGTAGGAAGATCGGCAATGTGTGGGCGGGCAGTCCGACCTTCGGCAACGATCAATTCCGCTCGATGCCGTTCGCCGCGTGGTCACCGTTCGCGGAAGTGCCGAACACGGCGTGGTTCTCGCTGCAGAAGGGCGCTGCGCGCGATCAGCTCTCGCAGCCCGGTTGCGCGTTGAAACCCCACGACCTGACGGACGACATCCACGATTTCGCCGATACCGCCGCGCTGATCGAGCAACTCGACCTGGTGATAACGGTCGATACATCGGTGGCTCACCTGGCCGGTGCGCTGGGCAAACCCGTGTGGATATTCCTGCCGGCGAACTACGACTGGCGCTGGATGCTGGATCGTGACGACAGCCCGTGGTATCCGCACACGCGGCTGTCAAGCAGACTAGGCTTGGAGACTGGACAGAGCCGGTGGCGCGGGCGAAAGCGGCGTTGATGGCGGGGTGATTGTTCTGCGCTGGTTCCTTGCGCAGAACAGCCTACTTCTGCGCTGTTTGCATCGATTCGACGGGTTTATCGCGGGTAATCAGCCGCAAGCCGCTTGCAATACTGGCGACGCCCGCGAATGCCGCGCCAATCGCCAGCGCCAGTGCCGGCCCGTGATGCCCCGCAATACCAAAGCTCAGCGCGACCAACGCCGCGCCGGTCGCCTGGCCGATCAGCCGGGCGGTTGCCACCACGCCGCTCGCGCCACCGCTACGCTCGCGCGGCGCGCTCGCCATGAGCGCCTTCAGATTGGGCGACTGGAAGAACCCGAAACCCGCGCCGCATATGGCCATGCGGATACAGATATCGAGCGCATGGGGATGAGCCGGCAACAACGCCAGCGACGCCATGCCCGCGCACATGACGGCGAGGCCGATGCCGCCCAGCAACCCCGGTTGGTATCGATCCGATAAACGACCCGCGACCGGAGCGAGCAGCGCCACCATCACCGACCACGGCGTCATCAGGAAGCCGGTCTCCACCTGACTGCGCCCGAGCACGCTTTCGAAATAAAACGGCAGCGACACGAACGCCAGCCCTTGCGCGGCAAACGAGCAGACTGCGGTTGCCGTCGATAACGCAAACATCGGGCGCTTGAAGAGATCGACGGGGAGCATTGGTGCCGGATGACCGCGCTCCCGATGCAGCATCAACCCGCCCGCCACCGCCGTTACCGCGAGCGCAATCAGCACAATATGCGCAGGCGCGCGCTGCGCCGCTTCGCCTAGCGCGAACACCAGCGCGGCGAATGTGACCACGTTCAGTCCAGCCGCCACCCGGTCGAAACCGTGCGTGGCGCGCGGTGTTTGCGGCAACGCCGTCCAGCCGATAGCCAGCGCCACCAGTCCAATTGGCACATTCACCGCGAAGAGCCACGGCCATGGTCCAAGCGAGAGCACGACGGACGCGACCGTCGGTCCGACCGCGAACGATATCCCCACCACCAGCGCATTCAGCCCAAACCCTCGCCCGAGCCTGTGATGCGGATAGATCGCGCCGATCAGCGCGGTGTTCACGCTCATGATTGCGCTCGCGCCAACGCCCTGCAGCAGACGCGCCGCGGTGAGCGTTGGCAGCGACCAGGACAGTGCGCACGTCAGCGATGCCGCTAGAAACAGGATCAGCCCGCCCAGATAGATCTTCCTGTGCCCGACGATCCCGCCTAGCGCCGCGAACGGCAGCAGCGTGGCGACCATCGCGAGTTGGTACGCGTTGATGATCCAGACGGAAGCGGCGGGGGTTGCGTGGAGATCGGCGGCAATTGCGGGGAGCGCAGTGTTCGCGATGGCGGTATCGAGCGTGGCGAGCGAAACGGCGAGCAGGATTGCCGCCATGCCGCGACGCTGGAGCGCGGTCATGGGACCGTCGGCGAGGAGAGAGGTCTGGTCTGACACAGTTTTTTAGGATTGGACGTGATCGGCGATAGTCCGACACGATACGGGATCAGGGCGAACCTCGCCGGGCACCCTCACGGCAGCTTTCAAACAGGTGTCAGTACGGCATCGCCGGCGAAGTGCCGCGTGGCGTTATCGACGAACATCTGGACCGATGCCGCTACCGCCTCCGGCGAGCGCCCGCCCACGTGCGGCGTCAGTACCACGCGGTCAGAGCCTGTCAGCAGCGCGGGCGGCGTGGGCTCGCCTTCGTAGACGTCGAGTCCCGCGCCGGCGATCACGCCGCGTTCGAGCGCGTCTGCGAGGGCGGCGGTATCCACAACGCTGCCGCGCGACACGTTCACCACGTAGCCCTGTGAGCCGAGTGCGGCGAGCACGTCGGCGTTGATCAGATGTTTCGTCGATGCGCCGCCCGGGGTGGCGACCACAAGGTAATCGGCCCATTCGGCTAGCGCTATCAGCGAGTCGAAATACGTATATGCCGAGTCCGGTTGTGGCCGGCGATTGTGATAACCGATGTCGATATCGAATCCCAGCGCCCGCTTTGCCACCTTCCCGCCAATATTGCCAAGCCCGATCACACCTAGTTTCTTGCCCGAAAAGTTCGGCTGGAAGGGCAGGTCGTCGCGCCACACGCCGGCGCGGCATGCGCGGTCGAGCACGGGGATCTGACGGACAACACCGAGCAGCAGCGCGAAGGCGTGATCGGCGACGCAGTCGTCGTTGGTACCCGCGCCGTTCACGACGATGATGCCGCGTGCTTTCGCTTCATCGCGCGCGATGTTTTCGTAGCCCGCACCCAACGCACCGATCAGTTCGAGATTCGGCAGTTTCGCGATGGAAGCTGCATCAATGCCGATAGTGCCGTTCGTCAGGACAGCGCGGATTGTGTCGGCGTGATCGGTGAGTGCCTGATCGAGTGCGGCTTGGTCAAGCGCTGTGATGACGTTGAAGGCGTTCGCGATAAGGGTATGGCTTTCAGGACGAAGCGGGACGAGGACGAGGATGGTGGGCGGCATGGGGCGCGAGGACCGAAGGAGCGGAGCGCCAAGTTTCGCATTTTTTTGAGATGGCGTAGGGAACGTCCCACGGGCGTTCAAAAGGTCCAGAACGTGGCGCCCAGATCCGAAAGGCGAGTTCGTTGACGGCGCTGCGACAGCCATGTTGCGACCATTACCTTCCCCTCCAACAGCAGCCTCCACCGCCAAACCCAATCCCCACGCCGACCGTCGGCGCTGCGTAATACCCCGGCGCATAGGCATACCCGTACCCGGGCGCTGGTGCATATCCATAAGGCGGGGCGACGACGCACCCCGTCAACCCAACTGCAAGTCCCAAGACGAGAAAGAGCCTGACCATGATTTTTCTCCTGTTGCAGCTGCTTAGAGAGATGAAATCGGGCCATCGTTCGGGTTGGAATTGTGTCGCTTGTCGCCCATTGGTTTCGGGAAATTACAGGCGACGCCAATCGTAAGTCCGTCCCCAGCCATCCTAGGGTTTCTACCTAAAACAACAATAATCTCTTGCGCTCATCGCGCTTAATTTTCGGAAACGGCTTACCTACACTGAATCCATAGAACGCGAACAAGGTTGTTCGCGACAAAACAAGATTCGGAGGTACGTATCATGAAGTCGCTCATTCAAGCCGTTGTAGTTGCCGCAGTGCTCGCCGTCCCGGCTGTTTCGTTCGCTCAGTCCAGCCAACAACATTTGACGCGTGCAGAAGTGAAGGCGCAGTTGATCCAGATCGAGAAGGCCGGCTACAACCCCGGCACAGCCAACGATTACGACTATCCGGCTAACATTCAAGCCGCAGAAGCACGCGTGGCCGCCCAAAACGGCAGCACCAGCAGCTACGGTGGCGTGGCTAATGGATCGGCGGATTCCGGTACCGCCGTTCAGTCGTCATTCGGCGATAACGTGCAGCCGGTGTACCACGGTCATTAATCACATTAATTACCAAGTGGCCGGCGAGTAAATTAATTCGCCGGCCAGCGTAACGCAAAGCAAGCACAACGCTTGCGCAGCATATCCAGAAAAAGTGAATTCGTAGCTCCCGCAGCGGGTTTTATTCCGGTGAAGTTGCCCAGCTCTTTTGTCTGGGCTTTTTTGCGTGTTCACGTATTGCGGAGATACATAAAAGGCAAGTTCCGAAAGCCCCGCGCAAACAGCGCTTACACGGCTCGATTCGCATTTCAAAATGCGTGACCTAGAATGTAAGCGGACTGTGGCATATGAAGGAGGGGGCCATGACTGAGTCGATGATCGGTTTTGTGGTGGGCCTCGCGGTCATGATCGGCATAGCTGCCGTAATGGGCCGCCGGTATCGGCGCGAGCACCCGGAAGACGATAGCGGACGGATACGCATGCACGAATGGCTCGATTCACATCACATGAGCTGGATGCACCACAAGCATTGATGGGTCGCTAAAAAATAAAAAGCCCACCCGCAAAGCGCAGTGGGCAAAGAAGAATTAGGCGGCGCATCCTCATGGCGCGGATCCGGAAGTACAAGGGGCCGTCGTGCGGGCCGTCCCCGGCTCCGACTTGGCCGACAGCTTCACGGCTCGCGGACGTCGCCGCCCGTCGACCTCTGCTTTTCCATAAGCGATAGCAAACCGGCAGGCGTCATCCGCTTCGGTGAAGTGGCCGAGCACGCCCGATGCCCAGCGTGCGCCGTTCGGCTTGGTGACAATGACCATCGAAGCGAAACTGCCGCGCTCTCCCGCTGCGAGTGGCACTAAAACATGATCGTTATAGCTGAGTGGAATGGCGTGCATTTAGTCTCCTCGTTTAAACGATGTTTTTCGATTAGTGATTTTCCCGTGTTGGGGTAAACGTGGTTGTTAGTAATTGAAAAAAACAGAAACAACGCGTGCAAAAAGTCCGGCGCATGCTGGGTAAGGCTGTGAACGACCGCTTTGAGTCGCGTCGAGTGTTTGCGCACCCTTCAAATGCGATCCTTACGGGAATAATTGTGCGTTAGCAATCGTCCATTACCGGCCATGAACCCGGTAACGCGATTGCGAGGTATCCGTGAAATATTTTCATCGTGAAGGAGGCGAGTTACGTGGAGTTATTGCGCCGACTTCGAATAGGGCGTTGTTATCGATGAATCTATTTATCGCCGCTGAATCTTCTGCCGTCATCTCATCGGTGGGATGCATATAAGCGAGATCTGACCATTAAGCTAACGACGCAATTTCCCGTCGGAATACAGCGCGCTTTTGCAATAGATGACTTTCACTCAGCGACCGGCAGTCACCAAAAATTACCTGCGTCGAACTCATCTGGGCGCAAGGAGAAGCCCCGGATCGCGGACGCGTTCCCTCCCGGAATGCAAAGTTTAACTTTGTAGTTTGACTTCGTATCTGCTAGAGTTCGTTCATGAACACGACCGACGAAACCCAACCCACCGATCCCGAAGTCGTCCATGCGCACGTTGTCGCAGGGGAATTGCGCGTGGTACTTGGCAAGCTGAAGCGGCGGTTGCGCGAAGAGGCAAGTCTGGGAGAATTCACTTTGTCCCAGATGTCAGCCCTCAGTTGCCTGGAGCGCGAAGGTCCCGCGACCGTCACCACGCTCGCGCGTGCTGAAGGCGTGCGCCCGCAATCCATGGGCGCCACGGTTTCCGGTCTCGAAGCGGCCGGGTTTGTGACCGGCACACCGGACCCCGCCGACGGACGCCAGACCATTTTGTCCCTCACCGACGCATGCCGCGAATGGATCAAAGCAAGCCGCGCGGCCCGGGAAGACTGGTTGTTCCGTGCCATTCGAACCAAGCTCACGCCTGCGGAGCAAGAGGAATTGGCGACCACCGTGGCGCTGCTCAACCGGCTCGTCGATTCGTGACGGCTCCAGGCCGGCATAGCAGAAGCTGTTTCGTCGGCGCTTCAACACCCTTTGCCGCGTCTGGTTGCAGGGCGCGTCGCATCCAACTTGAAGACAGGAAAACCCACCATGGCAGTCACCACGCTCGACCCGAAGACGGCGCTTGTCATCATCGATTTGCAGAAGGGCATTGTCGCGCTTCCCACCGCGCAGCCGACCAATGAAGTCGTGAAGCACGCCGCCGAGTTACTCGACGCGTTTCGTAGCCACGGACTGCCCATTGTGCTCGTCAACGTTGCAGGCGGCGCGCCGGGCCGCTCCGAGCAGACGCGTAGCCTTGCCGGGCTTCCCGCCGACTGGACCGATCTCGTCCCCGAGTTGAAGCAGCAGCCGGAAGATCACGTCGTCACGAAGCGGACGTGGGGTGCGTTCACGAATACCGGTCTCGATGATCACTTGAAGAGGCTGGGCGTCACGCAGGTCGTTATCGCCGGGGTGGCGACGAGTGTGGGTGTCGAATCGACCGCGCGATATGCGCACGAGCTTGGGTTCAACGTGACATTGGCCATCGATGCCATGACCGACTTGAATGCCGATGCCCACACCAACAGCATCACGCGGATCTTCCCAAGACTGGGCGAGACGGGGACGACCAGGGAAATTATCGACCTGCTCGGCAGCACGCGCGCGTGAGCTCGTCCAGCGCGGCGATAGCAGCCTCGGGAGTCGCCCGGTGAAAGGCACCTTCCGCTCGCTGAACAGCTTCAATTACCGAGTCTGGGCCGGCGGCGCGATTGTCTCCAACATAGGGACATGGATGCAGCGAACGGCCCAGGATTGGCTCGTGCTCACGCAACTGACCCACCACAATGCGACCTCGGTCGGCGTGGTCATGGCGCTCCAGTTCGGTCCGCATCTTCTCTTGCTGCCCTTCACAGGTTTTGCGGCCGATCATCTTGATCGCCGCAAACTCCTGATCGGCACCCAGGCGGCTTTGGGGACGCTCGCGCTTGGACTGGGCATTCTCACCGTCGCCGGATGGGTCCAGTTGTGGCACGTGTACCTGTTTGCGTTTTTGCTCGGCAGCGTCAGCGCCTTCGATGCCCCCGCGCGCCAGACCTTCGTCGCGGAACTGGTCGGCGAAACCGATCTGTCGAATGCAGTCGCGCTGAACTCCACGTCGTTCAACGCCGCGCGAATGATTGGTCCTGCCATTGCCGGAGTGCTGATTGCATCAGTGGGGACCGGATGGGTGTTCCTGATCAACGCGGCGTCATTCGTCGCAGTGCTCTGCTCGCTGGGATTTCTTCGCGTTAGTGAGTTTCATCAGAGCAAGCGGGCTGTGCGCGCACGCGGTAGTCTTGCTGAAGGGTTTCGATACGTCTGGAAGCGGGCGGATCTGAAAGCGGTGTTGCTCATGCTGTTTTTGATCGGCACGTTCGGACTCAATTTCCCCATTTTTATCTCCACGATGTCCGTCACCGTCTTTCATGCTGGAGCGAGTCAATACGGACTCCTGACATCGATCATGGCGATCGGAACAATTGCGGGCGCGCTACTCGCCGCGAGACGGGCGAAGCCGCGGATTGCCGTATTGTTCGCGAGTACCGCGGTCTTCGGCGGTGGCTGTGCGCTGGCGGCGATCGCGCCGAGCTACGGGTTCTTTGGTCTTGCGCTGGTGGTCATTGGCGTGTCCGCGCAAACCATCACCACAACGACAAACAGCACGATGCAGCTGTCCACCGAGCCCGCCATGCGCGGTCGCGTGATGGCAATTTTCCTGGCGATAGCGTTGGGTGGAACGCCTTTAGGCGCGCCAGTTGTAGGTTGGGTCGCCGATACCTTCGGCCCGCGTTGGGCGCTCGGCGTAGCAGCAGCGGCGGGATTCGCGGCGGCGATTGTTGGAGTGCGGTACTTGGTAAGGTATCGGCAGTTGAGGGTGTTTATCGATGCGGGGAGAGTGCGGTTTAGTATCGATGAAGGGGATGCGGTGGTTTGAGAGGCATGTGGGGGATCCGGCAAGCGGCGTCGAGCGACGCCACAAAACAAAAAGCCTAGTCACCGAGACTGGGCTTTTTACATGAACCTTTCGTGGGGCGGGATAGATTCGAACTGTCGACCTATGGATTAACAGTCCCGCCATTTGCAAATAGGCAGAAGTAAAAGTGCAGTCTAATCAGAGACTTCCAGCGGAAGCCATTCACTAGCCAGCTCCACTTTCAGGCCTCTTGGGGTCAATGTCCGCCTACTTTGGTCAAGTTTTGGTCAAGTTTGATTTCAACGATGGCCAGCCCGCCTGTGCACTTGCCAGCAAGGCATCCCAATCATCCGGTGGATTGCCACGACCGAGCATTTTCTCGAATACGGCATACGGGTCAGATTTGCTGCCGGACGACCGCAAGGTTTCCGCATCATTTACCCAAGCGTAGATGATGATGCGCGCCTTCGAGTCGTAGCGAAAGAACAAGCGAAACCGCCTTCCGATCTTGGCTCTCCGCCAGTGTCGGTAAGCAGCACCCAAGGTATTGCCCTGTCGGTACTCATCGCGAGAGGGATCGCCTGGCACGATGTCAGTAATCAACTGACTCATGGCACGAAACAACTTGACGTTCGCATTGGACTCGAATTCCGTCGGGTCGTTTTGCTCTGCACGCTGAACGGCAGCATGCAATGCCTGTAGCTGCCCAATGATGCAATCGTGGAACAGCAGCGTCCAACCATGTTGCTGCATCAGATAGCCACGTCGCCGGCTATGTCCTCGCTCAGATCGGCGAATTCTGCATGCCGCAGCATCGCCTTAGCTAGTTCATCAGATACCCCGTGGACATGGCGACCGTGCTGGACGTCTTGGGCCAGCAGCGCCAGGAACGCGCCGATAGCCGGATCTTCATGCTCAGCATCTGCACGGCTGACAGTAATGTGCCCATCATCGTGCAGGTCGAATGCGACCTTGCTGCCCGTATCAACCCCAAGGGCCTGGCGAATGGGCTTGGGCAATGTGATCTGTCCCTTGGAGGTGATCGTCGCAAACTCGTGTAGGGTGGACATGGCATTCTCCTGAAAACTTCAGTTCATGGTAAGGAATATTCCTTACCATGTCAAGCTGGTTTAGGCGGCCAATATCATGTATCGGCCTGCCGCACTTCAATGTATGCGGATTAAGCTTGAGACGGAGCAAACCAGCAGCTAGAGGCGCATTGAGGGGGCAGATCACGCACATGTTGGCCAGTAGGTTGCTCTGAATGTGCATTGTCACACCATCGCTGTCGTATATGTCGGTGGAATTGTGAACACGCCGAAAGCCGTCGCCAAACTCGTGGTCCGACTCAAACAGGGCGGCGGATCGCTATCATGTCGATGTCAAGCGCACCGCAAAGCCGCCCTGGATCGAATCACGCAGCTGCCGGGTCAGTCAGAGCACCGGGCCAGTAAATGGTTAGCTAGTGTCCCAGTGCTTTCGCGATAGGCTTCCGTAATTCGGGCGCTTCTAACATGATGAGACGCACGTGCCGACACAATTTAGGTGTCCACCAAGCCACAAGGAGCGGTCGATGAAAATCAAGAACTACATGAATAACCGCCAGCAGCTACACGAACTTTTCTACGAAATCGCGCCCGACATCAAACGTCCGAACATCGATTCCGCTTTTCTCGAGCATTTCGAGATCATCATGTCCAGCGTTCAGGCTGGTCCGCCGGATGTTGGATGTCGCAGCGATTTTGCTTCGGGCTGGCAGGGCAGCACACTCCCAGCTTAGTTAGGAGGGTCGTCCCTCTCCTGATCGAGGATTCCGGACGATGGCTGCGATGCTCACGTCGCGACCGAAACGCACATCAACGTCCGGCCCTCACGGGCCGCGTTCCCGTTGGCTGGATCAAGTCGCACGAGGAAATCGAAGTCGCGTTCCACGAGTCTTGCGAACTGTTCCTGCACGGCATCGAGCTTGAGCAGACATTGCACATGCCAGTTCAACCCGACCATGAGCCAGTCCGACAGGCCGTTCCATTCGCTCAGGAGGATGGCGCCGGCGGTGCCGTTTTCTTCGGCGAATTTCTCGATCCGTTTCTCGATGATGCGGGCATCATCCCGAAGCATCGTGCCGGAGATATGCAGAGATACCGCATGCGCGGTCTGATCGTGCGCCAGATACACTGTGGCGATGCCACCGAGGTGTTGCCTGATCCGTTCGATCTGTTCCACTTCGAGGTCGTCATGCACGGGCAGCGCGCCCGAGAGGATGTACGTTCCGTTTTCCATGGCAGTTATCCTTGTATGCTTGAAGTCGTGTTAGTCGTCGGCGACCGGCCCCGTTCTGGTTTCGGTGGCCGTTGCGCCCAGTTGGCCGAGAACGAAGGCGTGACGCCCCACTAGCGCTTCCAGCTGGAGGCGAAGATCGGCAAGTTCGTCGAGCAGTTCGACATGGGCTGAAAGCCCGAACGCAACGAACGACGACTCGCCATAGCGTTGCCGGACGAAGATCGCGCCGGCCGCAGACCATTTCTGCGAAAACCGTGCGAGCGTGTCTTCGATCGACTGCTGTGCGTCTGGCGAGAGCGCACCACGCACGCGTATCACGAGCGAATGGGTCACCGCATCGGTAGCGAAATAGACGTCGGCCGGCTTGGCAAGGCTTTCAGCGAGCTGTTGCGCGTGGGCGTGTCTGAAGCCGGCGCGGACCGCTAGGGCACCGCGAATTTCGTAGTTGTGCAGCATGACATTTCCCCTTTCGGATAGACGCAAACGATTGTAGAAGCGTAAAACAGGTGCGTATCGCGCTAGGCGCGATACCATCATCTGGTAGCCAATTGGATATACCACTAACAATAGTATCTAAACGTGAATATTTCAAGACAAGTTTCACAAATGGATACCTTTCCGTCGCGACTGAAGCAGGAGCGACGTCGGCTGGGCCTGAACCAGGCGGTGCTGGCGAATGCTGGCGGTGTGCAGAAGCATGCGCAGCTCAACTACGAGAAAGGGTTGAGATATCCGGATGCCGGCTATCTGGCGGGGATCGCGGAGGTTGGCGTCGACGTGCTGTATCTCCTGACTGGACGTACGTCTGACCAGTCAACTCTCGCGCTCGATAGCGACGAGGAACGGTTGCTCGCCGGCTATCGCGAGCTTAAACCCCGGGAAAAGAGGGGAGTACTGGGGCTCGTGGCGGCGATCATTGGTGCACCGGAGGACAAAGAAAACACCGGGGAGGCGGAACCCGGGTAAAGGCAAGGCGTTTCCAGGCCTTTCCGACGGTATCAACGGGAAGGGCTTTGCAGATGGGTTATTAATTCTGGCGGTGGAGACCTTAGGTCTGATTGCGCAACTCTTCGTCCAGCGCCTGCTGATAGCCTTCTTCGCTCTCGTAGCCAAACTCGAAAAATGCGGAATCGTCCCACATGTCGTTCGGATCTCCGCCGAGCGCCACATACACGTCACTAACGAATTCCTCGCACACCCGATGCCATTCAGTCGAATCGACGGGGGAAGTCGCCAGGGTTCTTCTTGCCCTGGGCGTTGCGGATCGCCGCCACCGACAAGCCGAGCGACTGCGCTTCCATGTCCACCGAGCCGCCGAGGATGATTTCGAGGGGTCTATTGTTTTTCATGGGCTGGTTTTCGACGTCCGCACGAAAACTTTGGCGCCATCTAAGCCCTAACACCGGCATCGAGAGGCTAATTCACCCCCTTCCAAAGCGTCATGGGCGTAGCGCAACACCGCTTCTTTCGAGGAAAAAGCCTACCCGGATTGGCGAGCACGCCGACCCCTCACTCAGCGCGTTGGCGCATCGGAGGCACATCTGGGGGCTCATGCTGTGACGTTTCGAATTGACGCATCCGATCCTTGAATTTCTGCTCATTCCCGCTCGATAAAAGCTATCGGGTAGAGGGAGTGGGGCAAAGAACCGGCCGAACTGCTTCGAAACGAAAAAGAGTTTGCAAGCGCACGGCTCACAAACCCTTTAAATACTTGGTGGGGAGTGACAGATTCGAACTGTCGACCTACGGATTAAGAGTCCCATCTGCAGCAAATAGGCAAGAATATAAGTTCAGCAAAATCAAACCACTTGCAGTGGTAGCCTTCCACAAACGGGCTAAGCTTTAAGCCCTTTTTGAGGCAATTTTTGCCTACTTTGGTCAAGTTTTGGTCAAGGTGTTTGCTCCGATCCTCTATCCGAAGGGCCGCAGCGGCGCATCTGCTCTCTTTGGCTGCATGGCAAGACTTCCGACGGCCGTGATCGAAACCCTGACCTTCCAGAAGTAAGCTGAGCGTGTCTGGTCCGAGGCCGAGCGCTTCGGCTTGATCACTTGGATCGCCGCAAACCCTGATGCGGGGGATTTGATCCCGGGCAACGATGGTGCTCGTTAGGTTTACTGGAAGCGCGAAGGTACCGGCAAGTCTCGCGGCAGCCGCGTGATCTACTCAATCAAACCGATGAGGAAATCCTGTTGCTCGTGGCGCCCTATGCCAAGGCCGAGCGCGAGATCATGCTTCCCAAGGACATCCGAAAGGTGGCGTGATGTACATCGAGAAAATCGCCACGGCCATCGAGGTCGATACCGGCGCGCCGCTGCCGGATCTGCGCCAGGCGTTTGAGCAAGCTAAGGCGCGTGTCGGTCGTGTGAACACTCCCGAACAGATACTCGTGCGGCAGGCGTGAAGCGTCTGGCGTGAGCCAATCTACCTTTGCTGTGCGTTGGACGCCGGTCGCTGCTCTGCGAGATCGTGAACAGGGCCGCTTCGCGCCCTGGGGCGCAGTGCCGTCCCTCTTGCGCATGAATATCAAGCATCATGAACTGACGGCTGAGCTTGCGGCGTCAGCACGGTCACCGATGGTTGCATATGACTGGGGCGGCGGCACGTTGGATGGGCCTAACGGAGATGGATGTCGCTTACCGTCCATCAGGCCAAACACCAGATGCTCGATGACTTCCTCCGTCAGCAGTTCAATAATCCGACGGCTCGAATGAAATTTGCGTAAGTTCGAGATGTGTATAATTTAAATAGACTATACACATTGCGAGGTATGCCATGCGCACCAACATCGACATCGACGACATGCTGATGGCCGAAGCACTCGCCGCGACAGGCGTCAAGACCAAGCGGGAAGCTGTCGAACTCGGCCTGAAGACGATCATCCGGCTCAAACAGCAGGAACAGATCCGCCAGTTCCGGGGGAAGCTTCACTGGGAAGGCGATCTTGATGCAATGAGAACGGATCGATGACGCTCGTTGATTCGAGCGTCTGGATCGATTATTTTCGGGGCGTGACCTCGCCGGAAACCGACAAACTCGACGCCTTGCTGATCATGGAAGCGCTGCTAACCGGTGACCTGATCGTAGCGGAAGTATTGCAGGGCTTCTCGGCCGAGTCCGAATTCAACACAGCCAGGCAACTGATGACGACGCGCCTGAGCGTTGTGTCGCTCGTCGGCCCTGATAACGCTGTTCAGGCTGCGCGAAATTACCGTGCCTTGAGAGCGCAGGGCGTGACGATCCGGAAAACCATCGATACGCTGATCGCAACTTACTGCATCGAGAATGGCGTTTCGCTGCTGTTCAGCGACAGGGACTTCAATCCTTTTGTCGATTACCTAGGCCTTAGATCAGCTGCACTGGACGACTGATCAGGTCGACGATTGCGTGCGCAACCCACGCCTGTATTCCGCTTCCGGGATTTGGGGCGAGCGCATCGTCCCTTTCCTGTGTCAGGCGGCGATCGAGACGCACATCAAAGGCCGGCTCTGGTTGACCGCACTCCCACTAGGGAGCTCAAGTCGCACGAGGAAATCCCGCTGGTCGGTGTGCTCAATACTGGGATACGCCTCGGCGTCACTCCAACCGGCACGGCAGACAAAAAGAAGGCAACGATGGTTTTGCGTTGAAAAGAAAAAGGGCTCCGATCGCTCGGAACCCTTTTAAATACTTGGTGGGGCGTGACAGATTCGAACTGTCGACCTACGGATTAAGAGTCCGCTGCTCTACCAGCTGAGCTAACGCCCCAAAAAACTGAATCCGAATTATAGCTACGTTTTCGTCGATGGCGCAACTATCCGCAACTCAAAAACTGAAATAAACCGTCTCGCAGACGTCTGTAAGCCCATGACACATGGCTCAGGTGTCTATCGTCTATCCCAAAAAGCCTCGCTTCGAGCAATTGTCACGAGCCGTTATCATGACGGACGCCCTTTCTGCGGGCCATACAACCGCACGAAAGCAGCGGCGCGACCCGATCATCAATAAACCCAACCCCATGGACAAATCCGCCATCCGCGTTTTGCTCGATACCACCTTCGCGCCGTGGATCCGCGACCTGGGCTTGGCGCCGGAAAGCTCCACCGATACCAGCGTCACCCTGCGCTTGCCGCAGGCGGACAAACTTCGTCACGTGGGCGGCGTGATCTGCGGCCAGGTTTTCATGGCCGCCGCCGATACCACCATGATCGTCGCCATCGCGCACGCACTAGGCGGTTTCCAGCCGATGACCACCGTCTCGCTCACTACAAGCTTCCTGCGCCCCGTAAAAACGGGCGATGTCCTGGTAACAGCGTCAATCCTGCGCCGCGGCCGCAACCTGGTCTTCGGCGAAATCGAACTCCACGATGAAACCGGCGCGCTCGCCGCTCACGCGACCACCACGGTCATGCTTCTCACCTAAAAAACCCATGTTCGATCAAGTCGTATTCGCCGGCGGCGGTAACCGCTGCTGGTGGCAGGCCGGTTTCTGGGACATTGTCCAGCCGGAACTCAACCTGCGCCCGCGCGTGATCACCAGCATTTCGGCCGGCGCGGCCACGGCCTGCATGCTGTATCTGAACCACTCCGAATGGGTGATGGACTATTACGCGCACGCGCTGCGCGACAATCCAAAGAACGCGTATTGGGGCAATTTACTGCGCGGCCAATCGGTGTTCCCGCACTATCGGATCTACAGGCAGGCACTACTCGATATCTACGGCGCCGGGTTTCCATCGCTGGAAAACGCGCCGGAAATTCGTATCGGCGTATCGCATTTGCCGCGTTGGCTAGGCGCCCGCAGCGCGGTGGCCGCGGGGCTGAACGCCTATAACATCGAAAAGTACGTGCGCAAGAAGCTGCATCCGACACTCGGCCAGTCCCTCGGTTTTCATCCGGAATTCGTGAAGGCGCAAGACTGCGCGACCGTCGATGACCTCGCCGACCTGATCCTGCAATCATCGTGTACGCCGCCGTTCACGCCGGTCATGCGCCGGAACGGGCGGCCAGTGCTCGATGGCGGCATGGTCGACAATGTGCCGGTCGGCGCGCTGGATGCATCGCCGGGACTCGTTCTCGTGATGGTGACGCGCGTGTATCCGCGACCGCAGATGTTTGTCGTGGAGCGCGGCGCGAATTGCGACCAGCGTCGCGTGTATGTGCAGCCGTCGCGCAAGGTGCCAATTTCGGCATGGGATTACACGAGCCCGTCGCTAATGCGCCCTGCATACGACCTGGGCCGCAACGATGGTGAGCAATTCCTGACACGCTTGCCCGATCTGCTCGGCGCAGCAGCGCATCTCTAGCATCTCAAAAGGAGTGTTGAACCGATGACCAAACACCACAAATACACGCTGCAAGTTGTCTGGACCGGCGATCAGGGCTCCGGCACCTCACGCTACGACGCGTACTCCCGCGACCATCTGGTGCGTGCGGCGAACAAACCGGCCATCGAGGCATCGAGCGACCCGGCGTTTCGCGGCAGCGCCACGCGCCACAACCCGGAGGAATTGTTCGTCGCGTCGCTGTCGTCGTGCCACATGCTCTGGTACCTGCACCTTTGCGCCGTGAATGGCATCGCGGTGACCGGTTACGTGGATGATCCGGTCGGCACGATGGAGGAAACGGCGCAAGGAAGTGGCCGCTTCACCGACGTCGTCCTGCGCCCGCAAGTGACCATCGGCGCGGGCGGCGACGTGACGCTGGCCGCCCGTCTGCACGAGGAAGCGCATAAGTTCTGCTTCATCGCGAACTCGGTCAACTTCCCCGTCCGATGCGAGCCGTCCACGGACATTTCCACCGTCTAACTATCGGCTATCGACGACGTCCGCCCACCAGCGCTTCCGGATTGGCGACACTCGATGTGTCGCCGGCATCGAAGGCCAGGATGTTCTTGAACGCCGCCGAGAAGTAGAGCTCGTAACTCTCCTTCTCCACATACCCGATGTGCGGCGTACAAATGACGTTTTCCATGCGCAGCAGGCTGTAACCCTGCAGGATCGGCTCGCTCTCGAACACGTCGATAGCCACCATCCCCGGCCGGTTGTGATGCAGCGCATTGAGCAGCGCGTTTTCTTCGAGCAATTCCGCGCGGCTGGTATTCACAAACAGCGCGGTGGGCTTCATGCGCATCAGATCGGCGGCCGTGACAATGCCGCGCGTTTCGTCACTCAGCCGCAGATGCAGCGAGAGCACATCGCTTTGTTCAAACAACGCTTCGCGGCTTTCGGCTACATCCACGCCGTCCGCGCGTGCGGCTTCCTGTGAGCGCTCCCGGCCCCAGATCACCACTTTCATGCCAAACGCCTTGCCGTAACCGGCGAGCAATTGGCCGATCTTTCCGTATCCCCAGATCCCGAGCGTCTGGCCGCGAAGCACTTGGCCCAGGCCGAAATTGGGCGGCAGCGCCGAGGTCTTCAGACCGGATTGCTGCCACGCGCCCTGCTTCAGGTTCGCGACGTACTGAGGAATCCGGCGCTGCGCAGCCATGATCAACGCCCAGGTCAATTCAGCCGGCGCGATGGGTGAGCCGCTGCCTTCCAGCACGGCAATGCCCCGTTCGGTACAGGCATCGAGTTCTATATGGCCGCCCGCCTTGCCGGTCTGGCTGATCATGCGCAGCCGCGGCAGTTTGTCGAGCAGTTGCGAGCTGATCCGGGTGCGCTCGCGAATCAAGACGAGCGCTTCTACTTCAGAGAGTCTGCTAGCCAACTGTCCGAGTCCGCGCACCGTGTTATTGAATACTTTCACCTCGTGATCGGCGAGCAGGCTAAAGCAATCGAGCTTGCGAACGGCGTCTTGGTAGTCGTCCAGGATGGCAATTTTGATTGGCATGGATTGGCTTTTGATTGGCATCAAACGTGCTGCAGAAATTCGAGGATGGACAGGGATCAACGCGGTAAGTTCGGGTAATTACGGAGAAATCGGGTAATTACGTATGAATTCGCCAAAATACGGGCATCGCGTCGCGTTAAGCTGCTGGTGGAACCCGACGAATTTACCGGTCGTCGGATGGTGTTCGAAAGAATTCGAATGCGGAACAGGCAGTTTAGCCATTCACGCGTCGCTACCGCCGGAATACCGGCAACGATGGAGACAATTCCTATCCCTTTTTAACAGCTTGTTCCGTGCCGACGCAAGCCGCGATTTCAGGACGGCAGTCGCCTTCAAGTCTAGACAACTCCCGACGCATGCCTTGTTTTTGTGTCGCCCCGCCTGCTACGTGAATTCCTCCGTGCAGATGAACCGCGACCGGAATGCGCCTCTCGCGAGCAGCGCCGGCGAGTTGCAAACCGTTTTCTCTTCCAAGAACGGAGTGTGCTCGATGAACCAGCCCGCAGTAGTAGATCAACACGTCGCCGACAACGACGTGCCGGGGTACGTGAAGAATCAGAAACTCATCGATTGGGTGCAGCAAGTCGCCGCGCTGACGAAGCCGGACCGCGTCGAATGGTGCGACGGATCAGAAGAGGAGTACGACCGGCTGTCGCAACTCATGGTCGATGCCGGCACGCTCAAACGCCTCAATCCGGCCAAACGGCCTAATTCCTATCTCGCCTGCTCGGACCCGTCCGACGTCGCGCGGGTCGAAGATCGCACGTTCATCTGCTCGGCGCGCCCCGAAGAGGCCGGTCCGACCAACAACTGGATCGACCCCGCGGAAATGCGCCTCACGCTGGATGGTCTCTTCGACGGCTGCATGAGCGGCCGCACGATGTTCGTCGTCCCCTTTTCGATGGGTCCGCTCGGCTCGCCGATCGCTCATATCGGCGTGGAATTGACGGATAGTCCGTACGTAGTGACGAACATGCGCATCATGACGCGCATGGGCCGCGCGGTGTATGACGTGCTGGGCACTGAGGGCGAGTTCGTGCCCTGCGTGCATTCGGTCGGCGCGCCGTTGGAACAAGGACAGAAGGACGTGCCGTGGCCGTGCAACGACACGAAATACATCGTCCATTTTCCGGAAAGCCGCGAGGTCTGGAGTTTCGGTTCGGGTTATGGCGGCAACGCGCTGCTTGGCAAGAAATGTTTCGCGCTGCGAATTGCATCGACGATGGGACGCGACGAAGGCTGGCTCGCCGAACACATGCTGATTCTCGGCGTGACGTCGCCGAAAGGGCGCAAGTATCACGTGGCGGCGGCGTTTCCGTCGGCGTGCGGCAAGACCAACTTCGCGATGCTGATCCCGCCGCAGGACATGGCGGGCTGGAAGGTGTCGACCATTGGCGATGACATTGCCTGGATCAAGCCGGGCCGCGACGGGCGGCTCTACGCAATCAATCCCGAAGCGGGTTATTTCGGCGTGGCGCCGGGCACGAGCGAAAAGACCAACTTCAACGCCATGGCGACGCTCAAGGAGAACGTGATCTTCACGAACGTGGCGCTCACCGACGACGCCGACGTCTGGTGGGAAGGCATGACCGACACGCCGCCGGCACACTTGATCGACTGGCAGGGCAACGACTGGACGCCAGAGTCGGACAAGAAGGCCGCCCATCCGAACGCGCGTTTCACGGCGCCGGCTGCGCAATGTCCATCGATTGATGCCGATTGGGAAAATCCGGCCGGCGTCGCGATCGATGCGTTTATCTTCGGCGGGCGCCGCTCCGACACCGTGCCGCTCGTCACAGAAGCGCGCAACTGGAACGAGGGCGTCTACATGGCCGCGACCATGGGCTCGGAAACCACCGCCGCCGCGGCCGGCCAGCAGGGCGTGGTCAGGCGCGACCCGTTCGCCATGCTGCCGTTCTGTGGCTACAACATGAGCGACTACTTTGGCCACTGGCTGAAAATGGGCGAACGGCTTGAACAACTCGATGCCAAACTGCCCAAGTTCTTCTGCGTGAACTGGTTCCGCAAGGACGCGGACGGCAAGTTCGTGTGGCCGGGTTTCGGCGACAACATGCGCGTGCTGAGCTGGATGATCGGCCGTATTGAAGGCACCGCTCACGGCGTTGAACACGCGTTCGGGCTTTCGCCGCGCTTCGAGGACATCGACTGGGGCGCCCTTGATTTCACGCGCGAGCAGTTCGAGCGCGTGATCTCCGTGCAAGACTCGGCATGGCGCGCAGAACTCGAACTGCACGATGAGTTGTTCACGAAACTCGCTCAAGGGCTGCCCGCTGAACTTGCAGAAACAAAAGCGGCGATCGAAAAACGGGTATCGGCCTGATTTTTTGTGAAAGCTAGTTAAGCGCGATTAGTGACGGAAGTCGACATAATCGATGAAATAAGGGCCGCATTAGCGGTCCTTATGCATTTCCCGCCTTACTGCGTCAAAATTGCTTCAGCCAGCTTTTCAGAAATATGACGGTGGACGTTTGTTAGTCACATCGTTCCGAATTTAGCAACAATGCACCGTGTTTCACCTTACCGAATGGTAAAGCCGAAATCTTTTATTGGAAAAAGTCACATTTAAGGCAACTTCTGCACGAAAACGGGAGTCCTAGGATAATTCCGAATTGCTTCTGGTATTTAAAAGAGGCTGTCTAGCAGCAGGAGTTGTCTCATGGATCATTTGCAGTCGATGAAAGTATTCGTCCGTGTGGCGGATCTCGGCAGTTTTGCCCGCGCAGCCGGCGCGATGGATATCTCGAATGCAGTGGCAACACGTCATATCGCTGACCTGGAGGGGCGCCTGGGCACTCGGCTGCTCAACCGCACCACGCGCAGCCTGTCGCTGACCGAGTCGGGCCAGGTGTACCTGGAACGCGCCCGCCAGATCCTCGACGAGCTCGAGGATGTCGAACAAATGGTGGTTGCGCGTAACCACGAGCCGGTTGGATCGCTACGAATTGTCGCACCCGTCGTATTCGGCCTGCACAACCTTGCGCCCGTGCTGCAAACCTATACGGAGCGCTATCCGAAAGTCGTGCCGGACGTCACGCTGGTGGACCGGCAAGTCGATCTGGTGGAGGAGGGCTTCGACGTCGGCATTGTGATCGCGCGCCAGATGCGCAGCGCAAGCATTGTCACGCGGCGGCTCACGACTGGCTGCCTGACCGTCTGCGCCACGCCCGGGTATCTCGAAAAGCATGGCGTGCCGACGCGGCCGGAAGACTTGTCCGAACATCCGTCGCTGAGCTTGCCCTCCGAATATTTCGGCGATGAGCGCGTTTTCACGGGGCCGGAAGGCGAAGTGCGCGTGCGGCCGACGAACGTGATTGTCGCGAACAATACCGAGATGCTGCGCCAGTTCGCGCTGCTAGGCATGGGCATCGCCATCCTGCCGAGCTACCTGATCGGCAACGACACCACGCGCGGCAAGCTGGTGCGCTTGCTAAGCGACTACCAGTTGCCGCAGGTCGAGATCAACGTCGCGTATCCGAGCCGGCGCCATTTGCCCGCGAAGGTTCGCACGTTCATCGATCACCTTGTCGAGCATTTCAGCCAGACGCCGAATCATCAGCTAGGCGAGCAGTGGGTGAAGGACGGATTCGTGAAGCCGGGCGCGCCGGCAATCGATGAACGCGATTCCGAGCCGCTGGTCGCGCACGCGGCTTACGCGGAAGCCGAAGGCGGCGCACGCTTTGAAGCCGATTTGCCCTCCGCCGATGACAACAAGGTCGCTGGCAAGGCCGCCAAGTCGCGCTCGCGTGCGATGCCGGCGATGCCCTCGCCCTTTTGAGGAGACCGCAGTGGTGAGGTTTCTTTACGATGAACGAAAAAAGCCCGCGAATGAATCGCGGGCTTTTTTAATGCTGCGGGCCTAACCAACAGGTCCCTGAAAACCGAAAACTAACCCGCCTTCCGAGCCGGTGCCTTCTTGGCCGCCACTTTCTTTGCCGGCGCTTTCTTCGCAGCAGCCTTGGCCGCAGACTTCACGGCTGTTTTCTTGGCGACCACGGCGACGTCGCCGTCACCTTCGTCCTCCGTTTCAGTCGCTGCCGCCGCACCGCGCTTGACGGCTGGTTTTGCACCGGGCTTCGGTTCTTTCTTCTCGAACTCGAAGCCAATCTTGCCGTCCGGCTGCTTCACGAGGAATGCCTTGAAGTTCCGGCCGGTGCGCGACGACTTGAAGCCCGTCAGCAAGTCCGTCCGGCCCTCCTCCAGCAACTTCGACATCTGCTCGCGCGACATTTCCTGCTGCAAGATCACCTTGCCCGAACGGAAATCGCAGGTCTTCGGGTTCGCCACCGAGTTTTCGCAGATGTAACTCATGCCGTGCTCATAGACCTTTGAGTGGCACTTCGGACACGCGCCAACAGGCGTCTGTTCCGAGAAATCCACTGGTTCGCCGTCTTCGCCGCCTGCATCCTGACCGAAGTCGAACTCAAGCTTCCAGTTCTTGATTTCATCGTCGAAAGACAGCTTCAGGATCGCCGAGAACGGCCGGCCCATCTTGCTGCGGAAACCCGACAACGGCCCAATGGTCTTGTCCTTGATCAGCTGCTCGACTTCCGGAATCTCGAACTGCCGTCCGCCAGGAATCTTCGACATCGAGAACTCGCACTTCGTACAAGCGAATCTCCGATAGTTCTCCTTGATCTGGCTGCCGCAATTCGGACACGGAGTTTCGAGCGTCGAATAATCGCCCGGGATGGTGTCGGAGTCGTACTCTTTCGCGCGCTTCACGATGGTCTGTGTCATGCGCGCGATTTCCTGCATGAACTCGTCGCGCGGGAGCTTGCCGCGTTCCATCTGCGACAGCTTGTGCTCCCACTCGCCGGTCAGTTCCGGCGCCGTCAATTCCTCGACGCCAAGGCCGCGCAGCAAGGTCATCAACTGGAATGCCTTAGCCGTTGGAATCAGCTCACGGCCTTCGCGCACCATGTACTTTTCGCCCAGTAGACCTTCGATAACCGCCGCGCGCGTAGCCGGCGTGCCGAGACCCTTCGCGGCCATCGCCTCGCGCAATTCCTCGTCTTCAATGAGCTTGCCCGCGCCTTCCATGGCCGAGAGCAACGATGCTTCGTTGTATCGCGCAGGCGGTTTCGTGACGAGACCGACCGCCGCGACCTTCTCGACGTCGACCTTCTCGTCCTTCTGAACCTGCACGAGATTCGCCTCTTCGCCGCCTACTTCCTTGCCGTAGACCTGCAGCCAGCCCGGTTCAACCAGCACCTTGCCTTCGGTCTTGAAATGATGGCCCGAGACTTCGGTGATCCGCGTGGTGACGAGGTACTCGGCCGCCGGGAAAAACACCGCAAGGAAGCGCTTCACGACCAGGTCGTACAGCTTCTGCTCAGGCTCGGACAACGCTTTCGGCGCCTGCAGCGTCGGGATGATGGCGAAGTGATCGCTGATCTTCGAGTTATCGAAGATGCGCTTGTTCGGCTTCACCCAGCCCTTGTCCAACACCTGCTTCGCGTGCGGCAAGTAGTTGTTGCTCTCCTTGAGCATGGCGAGCGTGTCTTTCACCGTCGGGATGTAATCTTCGGGCAGCGCGCGGGCGTCGGTACGCGGGTAGGTCAGCACCTTGTGCTTTTCATACAGCGCCTGAGCCAGGCCGAGCGTGTTCTTGGCCGAAAAGCCAAAACGGCCGTTGGCTTCGCGCTGCAAGCTGGTCAGGTCGAACAGCAGCGGCGACATCTGCGTGGTCGGCTTCGCTTCTTCGGTGACCGTACCGGTCTTGCCGCGGCAGGCCGCAACAATGGTTTCAGCGGCCGGCAAGCTCCAGAGCCGCGAGTCACGTTGCTCCGGATCGCCTTCGACGCGCTTGAATTTCGGGTCGAACCAGCGCCCTTCATACATGCCCTTCGCGGCAATGAATTCGGCACGCACTTCCCAATAATCACGCGACACGAAGCGACGGATCTTTTCCTCGCGTTCCACGACAATAGACAACGTGGGCGTCTGAACGCGGCCAACCGTCGTGAGGAAGAAACCGCCGCCCTTGCTGTTGAACGCAGTCATGGCGCGCGTGCCGTTGATGCCCACCAGCCAGTCGGCCTCGGAGCGGCAACGAGCGGCGTCGGCGAGCGGCTGCATGTCGGCGTCGCTGCGCAGGTTCGCGAAACCGTCGCGGATGGAGCCGGCGGTCATCGACTGGAGCCAGAGGCGCTGCACCGGCTGTTTGGCCTTCGCGTGCTGCGCGATCAGGCGAAAAATCAGTTCGCCCTCGCGCCCCGCGTCACAGGCGTTGATCAGGCGATCGACGTCCTTGCGCTTGAGCAGCTTGGTCAGCACTTTCAACCGCGATTCGCTCTTCGCGATCGGATTCAGGTCGAAATGCGGCGGAATGACGGGCAAATTGGCGAAACTCCACTTGCCGCGCTTGACCTCGTACTCTTCCGGCGCGGCAATTTCGAGCAAGTGGCCGACAGCCGACGACAGCACGTAGTCTTCGCTTTCGTAATATTCGTCATGCTTGGTGAAGCCGCCCAAAGCGCGCGCGATGTCGTTCGCGACAGAAGGCTTTTCAGCGATGATCAGGGCTTTGGACATGACTCGATTCTAGTTAGGGACTGGCATTGAGGCCGGGTTTGGGCGGCTTGCGCCACCACGGTTCGGACCCGTTAACGTCCGCTTTATAGCATATGGCGTGCGGCGCGCGGTCTGGCAATTAATGAAACGCGGGATGCCGAACGGTGAATGTGGGCGCTTTGTGATGCAAGCGCAAAAGCCGTTTCAGCTTACGGATGCGCTCAGGTGCGCATGGTGTTCTTGTCGGTTGATCTGATTCACCCGCTGATGCAAACCTCGTCTCGCGCGTCGTCTCGCGCGTCAGTTCACGCGACGACCAGCGCGGGCCGGATCTTCGGTGCGCCCACCATACGCGGCAACGCGCTCAAGTCGGTCAACATGCGCGCAACAATGGACGTTTGGGGCAACACCGTTCCAAAAAAACGGGTTGTCACGGCGTCTTCGATCAACACAGTCGGAAAATTTTCCACATCGAGGTCATCGAAGCGATCCGCCTGGTTCTCGATGTCGATCCATGCAAAGCAGATGTCCGGATGGGCATCGGCGAGCAGGTTGAAACTCTCGCGATAATCGCGGCACGTCCCGCACCATTCGGCGCACAGGCAGGCGACGAGCAGCGTGCCGGCGCTGGCCAGGCGCTCGGCAATCTGATCGGCGTCGGTGTCGAGATTCAACGCGGGCATGGTTCCTTGCGATCCTTTTCGTCGGTAATGTGCGGGTCTTGCAGGAAGCGGATTTTGTCGCGAATGTAGCATGGCGTCGAAAAATCAGCGTTCAAGCCGGGTAAAGCGTCCTCCCGGCGATGCCCCAATGCGCCCCGACATTTCGAGTTGCAGCAGCAGGCTTTGCAACGTTGCGCCATTCATTTCGGTCCGTTCAGCGAGAATTTCAAGCGTCGCGGGCGAGTGTCCGAGTGCATCGAGCAGGCGTTCGGCTTCGGGATTGGCAGATTTTAGGGAAGCGTAGGCCCAGGACGCGCTCGCCGGCTTGGCGCCGCGCGCGGTGGAAAATGCGCCTGACGCGTCTTGAAGCTCCAGCGCGAATTCACTGGTAGCCGGTTCGGTGCTGGTGACTTCTGCTGGCCGAGGTTTCCCCCGCCTTCGTGGTGTTGGAACTGAAGCCTCCGCAGCTACGGCAGAAACCGCGAAACCAAACTCTTCGAGAATATCCTCGGGCGTTTCGACCAGCTTCGCCCCCTGCTTGATCATCCGATGACACCCGCGCGACTGCGGCGCGTGGATCGATCCGGGAATCGCGAAAACATCGCGCCCCATTTCGTTCGCGAGCCGGGCGGTAATCAGCGAACCCGAGCGCATGGCTGCTTCGACGATCAGCACGCCACTCGTCAGCCCCGCAATCAGCCGGTTACGTTGCGGAAAATTCGCCGGCCGGGCCGGCGTGCCGAGCGGCCATTCCGACACAATGGTGCCGTTCAGCGCAATTTCATGCGCCAGCGCGTGATGCAGTGGCGGATAAACAAGATCCGCACCCGTTCCAATAACCGCAATCGTGCCGCCCGGACCGATCAGCCCGCCGCGATGCGCGGCGCCATCGATACCCAGCGCGAGCCCAGACACAATCACGAGGCCCGCCTCGGAAAGGGCGTGCGCGAAGCGGCGGGCGTCATCAATACCTTGATGCGTTGCACTCCGGCTGCCGACGATCGCAACTGCTCGCGCCTGGAGCAGGTCCAGCCGGCCCTTTATATATAGCAGCGGTGGCGGATCGGGCATGGTCAGAAGCGCAGGTGGGTACGCTGAATCAGCAAGCGTGACGATTCTGTTGCCTGGAACCGACGCCCACTCGAGCGTGCGCGCCAGGCATTCGTCGAATGAGCCGAGTTCCGAGCGTGGCGGAGGACCCAGCACGGCATGCGCAGCTTTCACGCTGGCGATACCCTGCGAGCGCACCGAATGGCTGGTTCAATACCGCCTGCGGGCCGCCGAATTCCGCAAGCAATGCACGCAGCGCGATGAGCGGCAAACCGCTCGCGTTCGCTAGCCGCAGCCACGCTGAAAGGTCCTGTAAATCGGTTTCGCCCAGACAGGGCGTGGCGTCGGCCGTCGGCAGCAGGAAAGCTGTCATGTTAAAATTTTCATATTCCGAAATACGAAAGGATTGTCGAGCGGCCTGATTTCCGGCTGTTCGGACTACGCGTTGCCGCCCCACGAGCGGCGCAGAAACGACGTTGAAGCGCCGCATTTCGGCCCAATCATCTTCCCGATACCGGCACTCTTTTACAACCTGGCCGAATGGCCGACTATCGCGCGCTGCGGCGTGCGTCGATAATCTGAATCATGGCTCTGCTCAACATACTCAAGTACCCGGACAAGCGTCTGCACAAGGTCGCGAAGCCCGTAGAGGTCGTCAATGACCGGATTCGCCGGCTTGTCGCCGACATGGCTGAAACCATGTACGCGGCGCCTGGCGTCGGCCTTGCCGCGACCCAGGTTGACGTGCATGAACGCGTGATCGTGATCGACACATCGGACACGCACGACCAGCTTCAGGCCTTCATCAATCCGGAGATCATCTGGTCGAGTGACGAGAAGAAGGATCACGAGGAAGGCTGCTTGTCGGTGCCAGGCATTTACGACTTCGTCGAGCGCCCGGAAAAGGTCCGCGTGCGCGCGCTGAACGAGAAGGGCGAGACGTTCGAAATCGACTGCGACGAGTTGCTCGCCGTGTGCATCCAGCATGAAATGGATCACCTGATGGGGCGCGTGTTTGTCGAATACTTGTCGTCGCTTAAGCAGACGCGAATTCGCGGCAAGATGAGAAAACTCGAAAAGGCGCTGTGACGCGTCGATTCATTAAGACTGATGCTGGAATTTGCAGGTTGCTGAATCGATGACTCAATCGCTGCGTGTCGTATTTGCCGGAACACCCGAATTTGCCGCTGCCGCGCTGGCCGCCATTCACGCAGCGGGTTTTCCTGTGCCGCTCGTGTTGACGCAACCGGACCGGCCTGCCGGGCGCGGTTTGAAACTGGCCGCCGGGCCGGTGAAGCGGTTTGCGACCGAGCACGGCTTGCCGGTGGCGCAGCCAACCTCGTTACGGCGCAACGGCAAGTATCCCGAGGAAGCGGCCGCTGCTATTGAGCTCTTGAAGGCCACGCCGCACGACATCATGGTCGTGGCGGCATATGGGCTGATCCTGCCGCAGGAAGTGCTCGACATCCCGCCGCTGGGCGCAATCAATATCCACGGTTCGCTGTTGCCTCGCTGGCGCGGCGCCGCGCCCATTCATCGTGCGATTGAAGCCGGTGACGCCGAGACGGGTATCACCTTGATGCAGATGGATGCCGGGCTCGATGCCGGCGCGATGATCGTCAAAGGTCATATCCCAATCGGTTCCACCGATACCACCGCCACGCTGCACGACCGCATGGCGCAGCTCGGCGCGGATCTGATCGTTGAAGCGCTGCGGGATATCGAGCGCGACGGCGCCTTGCCCGCCGCGCCACAGCCGAAGGACGGCGCGACCTACGCGGAGAAGATTGCCAAGCACGAAGCGGCGCTCGACTGGCGGCGTCCGGCAAGCATGCTCGCGCGCCAGATTCGCGCCTTCGACCCGTTCCCCGGCGCGTTTGGAACGCTTGATGGCGTGGTCGTAAAGATCTGGGCGGCGGAGCCGGTCGAATTGCCGGACGATGCCGAAGCCGGCGTGATTGTGGAAAGCAGCCCGGAGGGTGTCGTGGTTGCCTGCGCTCAGGGCGGCTTGCGTCTCACGCAGTTGCAAAAGCCCGGCGGCAAACGACTCCCGGTACGCGAATTTCTTGCCGGATCGCCTATTGTTAAAGGGCAACGATTCGAACTTCAGGAAGTGGCGCCGGGTGCCTGAACCGGTGCCGGAGCGTTTCCTGCGCAGCTGCCAAAACATCTAAAGCCAGCAAAAACAAAACGAAGGTCCCGCAATGCTTGGAATCACCGGTTTCACGCTGTTTATCGTCGCCGTCATGTTGCTGAGCGTTACGCCGGGACCGGATACGGCGTACATCGTCGGCCGAAGTGTTGCGCAAGGACGGGGCGCGGGTGTGGTATCGGCGCTGGGTATTGCGCTTGGCTGCATCGTGCATACGCTGGCCTGCGCATTCGGGCTGACGGCGTTGCTGGCGGCGTCGGTTACCGCGTTCACTATCGTCAAGTTCGCAGGCGCGATTTATCTAATCTATCTCGGCGTGCGGTTGATCTTCGCGAAGCCGGCGGTAACGAAAGCCAGCGACGAAGTAGAAGATTCCCGCGTTCGCACTGCGCCGAAGTCGCTGCAACAGCTTTTCACGCAGGGCTTCGTCACCAACGTGCTGAACCCGAAAGTGGTGCTGTTCTTCGTCTCGTTCATCCCGCAATTCGTTGCTGCCGACAGCGCGCACAAGACCCTCGCGTTCCTCGCACTCGGCCTGGTGTTCGTGCTGGTCAGCACCTTCTGGAATACGTTCGTGGCGTGGATCGCGGGCAGCGTGACGCAACGCTTCTCCGGGAAACCGGGCGTCAAGCTTTGGCTGGACCGGGTGGTGGGTAGTGCGTTCGTCGGATTGGGCATCAAGCTGGCGAGTTCGCATAGGTAGTCGAAAGCGATTGAATTTTTCCGCGATGCCCTTATCTAACATTTTGCTTACAATCCGGGGCCGGCTATCTTTGACGGATTGCCCGGTCAGGCAAAAAGGCCGCTTCGGCCGCTCGCGCGTAACGCGCATTGATATTGGGTGAGGAGTTCAAGACATGTTCAACTGGGTCAAAACGGCGATGCTGATGGCAGCGATCACGGCCCTCTTTGTCGTAATCGGCGGAATGATCGGCGGCAGCAAAGGGATGATGCTCGCGCTGCTCGTCGCCCTCGGCATGAATTTCTTCTCATACTGGTTCTCCGACAAGCTCGTGCTGAAGATGTACAACGCACAGGAAGTGGACGAAGCCAGCGCGCCGCAGTTTTATCGGATGATTCGCGAACTTGCTACGCGCGCGCAGTTGCCCATGCCCAAGGTGTATCTCATCGACGAAAACGCGCCCAACGCGTTCGCAACCGGCCGTAATCCGGAGCACGCGGCGGTGGCGGCGACCACCGGCATCCTGCGGGTGTTGTCCGAGCGCGAATTGCGTGGCGTGATGGCGCATGAGTTGGCGCACGTGAAGCATCGGGACATTTTGATTTCGACGGTTTCCGCCACCATGGCCGGTGCGATCTCGGCGCTGGCCAACTTCGCCATGTTCTTTGGCGGGCGGGATTCCGACGGCCGGCGCTCGAATCCAATCGCCAGTATTGCCGTCGCCATGCTGGCGCCGCTGGCGGGCGCGCTGATCCAGATGGCGATCTCCCGGGCGCGGGAATTCGAAGCCGATCGCGGCGGCGCGCAGATTTCCGGCGATCCGCAGGCACTTGCCAGCGCGCTCGAGAAAATTCACGCGTATGCAGCGGGCGTGCCTTTTCCGACCGCCGAGCAGCATCCTGCCACCGCGCAAATGATGATCATGAATCCGCTGGCGGGCGGTGGAATTTCCAAGCTTTTTTCCACTCACCCGGCGACCGAGGAGCGCGTCGCGCGCCTGATGGAGATGGCGCGAACCGGACGGATGGAATAATGACGCTGGGCTCAGGCCGCAGCCACAAGCCCATCGCCGCGCAAGCGGCGGTGGGCTTTTTCAAACCATGTCATAAACAGCGGACTGCCTCTAATCCCGACCGTTCGGCCATCGTCCGGGTCCTAATCTCAGGCCAAACCCCTCGCAAGTTACAATGCTTCGTTTGTGCGGACCGGCATCGGCCGGCTCGAACGCCTTCGCCCCGACATGACCGAAAAGCCTTTCCGACGCCGCACAGCTTCATCGGCGGACAGCAGCCGAGCGTCGTCCGACGCCCGTCTCGCCACGCTTAACCTCGCTCCCGATTCACTCGCGTTCGCGCTCGATGCCGCCGCGCAAGCGCTCGGCGCGGTGCGTGCCGGTTCCGCGTTGCCCGCAGCCTTGCAGACGGTTATTGCGACAACGCACGTGGCGGTGTCCCGCGGGGCGACGCAGGACATTGCGTATCGCACGTTGAGGCGTCTTGCCGTGGCCGACGCGCTGATCGCAAAACTGGTGCGCAAGCCGCCGCCGCCGCATGTATCGAATGTGATGGCCTGCGCGTTCGCGCTGCTGGTCGATGACGAAGCCCACGCCGCGTACACGCCTTTCACCATTGTCGATCAAGCCGTCAACGCCATCGCCGCACGGCGCGAGTTCGCGTTTGCGAAGGGTCTGGTCAACGCGGTGCTGCGCTCGTTTTTGCGCGAACGTGATGCATTGCTGGCCGAGGTTCAAAGCAACCCCGTCGCGCGTTTCAACTATCCCGCGTGGTGGATCGACGCGGTCAAGCGCAGCCAGCCAGACGAGTGGGAAAACATCCTCGACGCCGGTAACCGGCAAGGCCCGCTTACGTTGCGTGTCAACGCACGGCGCATGAGCGTCGCGCAATATATCGACGTCCTCAAGGCCGAGCACATAGAAGCCGAAGCCGTCGGTATTCACGCCGTGCGCCTCAAGACGCCCATGTCCGTCGAGAAGATTCCCGGTTTCGCCGATGGCGTCGTCTCGGTGCAGGACGCTGGCGCTCAACTTGCCGCGCAGTTGCTGAACGCGCGCGACGGCATGCGCGTGCTTGATGCCTGCGCGGCCCCTGGCGGCAAGACGGGCCACGTGCTGGAACTGGCGAATGTCGAGTTGATCGCGGTGGAAAGCGACCCGGTGCGCGCGCGGCGTATCGGGGAGAACCTGCAGCGCCTGAATGTGCAGGCGGAAATTCGCGTAGGCGATGCCGGCGATCCGTCGGCCTGGTCAGACGGCGATCCGTTCGATCGCATACTCGCCGACGTGCCGTGCTCAGCGTCGGGGATCGTTCGACGCCATCCTGACATTCGCTGGTTGCGCCGTCCTACCGACATTGCCGCCCTGGTCGAAGAGCAGCGCCGCATTCTCGCCGCGCTCTGGCCACTGGTCTCGACCGGCGGTGAGTTGCTCTACGTTACGTGTTCGATCTTCCCCGAAGAGGGCGAGTTGCAGGCGCAGTGGTTTGGAGAGGTGCACGAAGATGCGGTACGATTGGACGCGCCGGGGCAATTATTGCCGACAGCCAGCCGCGCCGGCGCGGTTGGTTCGCAAGTATCACCGGACCCGGTCACGAACTCGCTGACGGACAATTCAGGCGAGGCGCAACGTACCCGCACATCATCTGCGCGGGACGCGCAAGCCTTTGCGGACCATGACGGATTCTTCTACGCGCGCTTTCAGAAACGGTGACGATCAAACGCTTTTTCCCGCTGCGGCTCGCGCCTGCCGGCCAGGCCGTGCTGGCCCTGTTATTGAGCCTTGCGCTGTCGTTCATGCCTGTTTCGGCTGCGCAGGCCGATCCCATTGCTGTGCAGCGCGCGTCGTTGCAGGCGGACGGATCGGGCTGGAGTCTCGACGCCCGTTTCGACTTCGATCTCAACAGCAGTCTTGAAGACGCCGTGAACAAGGGCGTGCCTTTGTATTTCACAACCGATTTCGATCTCTCCCGGCCGCGCTGGTACTGGTTCGACGAAGAGCCGGTGAGCGTGTCGCAAAGCATTCGGCTTTCGTTTCAACCCCTGACGCGCGAATATCGTGTCTCCACGGGGGGCTTGCAGCTTGGCTTCGCTACGCTGCAAGAGGCGCTTGCCGTCATCAAGCATGTGACGTCGTGGCACGTGATCGATCGTAACCAGGTCCAGCCTGGCGAGACGTACAACGCGTCGGTTCGCATGCAGCTCGATATCGCATTAATGCCCAAGCCGTTCCAGATCGACGCGGTCAACAACCGCGACTGGAATCTTTCTTCCGACTGGAAGCGTTTTACTTTTACGGCGGCGACCAGTGCTAAATAAACTACGCCGCCGGCCGCTGCGCCGCACGAACATGACGGGCATTGTGGTTCGCGTGCTCGTGGTCACGGTCGCGCTCACGGCTATTTTGCTGCTGGTCATGCTGGCCCTTGCCAGCGCGAACACCGAGTTCTTCGATCGCTATTATCAGTGGCTCTATGCCGCGAATCTCGCGGTGGCGGTCGTGCTGATCCTGATCGTGATCGGGCTGGTTGCAATCATCATCACCCGGGTCAGGCAGGGCAAATTCGGCACGCGGCTGCTCGCGAAACTCGCGTTTATCTTTGCGCTCGTGGGCGTGGTCCCGGGCGGGATTATCTACGTGGTGTCGTATCAGTTCGTGTCGCGCAGTATCGAATCATGGTTCGACGTGAACGTGGAAACCGCGCTCACGTCGGGGCTGAATCTTGGGCGCGGCATGCTCGATGCATCGCTGTCCGATCTGCAGAACAAAGGCCGCCTGATGGGCGACCAGCTTGCCAGCGCCGATCCAACCAGTCTCACGCTCACGCTGTTGCGCTTGCGCGATCAGTTCAACGTGCAGGATGCGACCATCGTTGAACCGGCGAGGGGCGGCTCCGGAACCGCGCCCGATGTGCGCGTGGTGGCGCAGGCATCGAGTAACTTCGCGGCGCTCGTGCCCGACGACTTGCCAACGCCGCTGCAATTGAATCAGGCGCGCGGCAGGCCGTATGGCGCTATTGAAGGCGAGGTCGATGGCGATGCAAGCCTGACCGGACCCAAGGGCGCGCTGAGGCTGAGGGTGATCGTCAAGATTCCCGATAGCTCGACGACTGAACTGCAGCCGGCGGAACGTTTCCTGCAAATCGAGCAGCCGGTCAGCACCGCGCTTGCTCGCAATGCCGACGCCGTGCAGCGCGCGTATCGCGAGTATCAGGAAAAGGCGCTGGGGCGGACTGGCTTGCGCAAGATGTATATCGGCACGCTGACGCTGGCGTTGTTCCTCGCGACTTTCATCGCCATGATGCTGGCGCTCGCGCTTGGCAATCAACTCGCGCGGCCGTTGTTCCTGCTCGCGCAAGGCACGAAGGAAGTGGCCGAGGGCGATTACACGCCCAAGCGCGAAGTGAAGTCGCGTGACGAACTCGGTTTCCTCACGCAGTCGTTCAACGCGATGACGCGGCAATTGTCGGAGGCGCGTGCGGCGGTTGAGAACAACCGGATCGCACTCGAACATTCGAAGGCGTATCTCGAAAGCATTCTTGCTAACCTGACCGCCGGCGTGTTCGTGTTCGACCGGCAGTTCCGCCTGACCACGGCAAATCGCGGCGCGGCGCGGATTTTCCGGCAGCCGTTCACTGCGTCGCTGAACTTGCCGCTTGAACAGATCGGTGTGCTGTCCGAGTTCGGCGCGATGGTGCGCAAGGCATTCGCGGATCGCGATGCAGCGGCAAGCGGCAGTGGTCGGCCGATTGGTGACCGCGGTCACTGGCAACAGCAACTGGCCGTTCCGGTGGCTGGCGAGACTGATCCGTTGACCTTGCTGGTACGCGGTACGCAGTTGTTGACGTTGACCGAAAGCGATACCGACGACGCCGAGACAACGGGCTACGTAGTCGTATTCGACGATATCTCCGACGTCATCTCCGCGCAGCGTTCAGTCGCGTGGGGCGAAGTGGCGCGGCGGCTCGCGCATGAGATCAAGAATCCGCTTACGCCGATCCAGTTATCGGCTGAACGGTTGCAAATGAAGCTCGCCGACAAGCTCGCTCCTGCCGACGCCGAAGTGCTCAAGCGCGGCGCGACGACCATCGTGAATCAGGTGCAGGCGATGAAGCAGATGGTCGACGACTTCCGCGAATACGCGCGCACACCGCCGGCTGTCCTGGGCAACCTGCAGCTCAACGATCTCGTGGCCGAAGTGCTGACGTTGTATGGCATTGAAGAAGGCAAGAGTCACATCACGGTGGAACTGACAAAATTGCCGGTGATTCGCGGCGATGCCACGCAGCTTCGGCAGGTTATCCACAATCTTTTACAGAACGCGCAGGATGCGGTGGCCGATGTGGCCGAACCTCGCGTGCTGCTTGAAACGAAGACAGTAGAATATGGCGACTCCGATGCGTCAGGTCATGCCCGCGTGGCGGTGCGGTTGACGGTATCGGATAACGGTTCTGGTTTTCCCGCGCGAATTCTCTCGCGCGCATTCGAGCCTTATGTGACAACCAAGGCGAAGGGCACGGGTCTGGGTCTTGCAACGGTAAAGAAGATCGTCGATGAGCATGGCGCGCGCATCGACATCCGCAATCGTTCGAAGACCCCTGACGTGATCGAAGGCGCGCAGATCTCGATTTTGTTCCTGCAACTCGCGGAAGATTCCGCCGAACCGGGCGCGACACCGCCCTTGGCGGCGGCGAGCCACGGAACGACAAAAGCATTAGTGCAGACAAGGGCAGCGTAAATGGCAACCATCCTGGTGGTAGACGACGAAATGGGTATCCGGGAATTGCTCTCGGAGATCCTGAGCGACGAAGGTCACGTGGTGGAGACGGCGGAGAATGCGCAGTATGCGCGAGAGTACCGGTTGCGGCAGGCGCCGGATCTCGTGCTGCTCGACATCTGGATGCCCGATACCGACGGCGTGACGCTGCTAAAAGAGTGGGCGGCGCAAGGCAAACTCACCATGCCGGTGATCATGATGTCGGGCCATGCGACTATCGATACGGCGGTTGAAGCCACGAAGATTGGTGCGCTCAACTTCCTCGAGAAGCCGATCGCTTTGCAGAAACTGCTCAAGGCGGTCGAGCAAGGTCTTGCGCGCGGCACGGCTGCCGCGCCCATCGCGAACACCGCCATGCGGCCGGCGTTGCCGCCGAGTGGTTCGACATTGCCGGCTTCCGCTGCGTTGCCGGTGGCTTCGTCGCTGAGTCTCGCTGGCGGAGATTCGGGCGCGCTAGGTGCCGCTGCGGGTCCGGCTGGTGCGACGGCGTCCATCTCTTTCGACATCCCGTTGCGCGATGCCCGCGATGCCTTCGAGCGCGCGTACTTCGAGTATCACCTGGCGCGTGAAAACGGCAGCATGACGCGGGTGGCGGAGAAGACCGGATTGGAGCGCACGCACTTGTATCGCAAGCTCAAGCAGCTCGGTGTGGATCTGGGCAAGAACAAGAGCGAGGCTTGACTGGCGGGGGAAGAGGAGGTGAACGAGGATCGTTACAGTGAAAAGTTGGCAAAAAGCACTTGAGCGACATAATCCCCTTTGATATACTTTCGTTCTTCGTGGCCCGGTAGCTCAGTTGGTAGAGCAGCGGATTGAAAATCCGCGTGTCGATGGTTCGATTCCGTCCCAGGCCACCACAGTTGCAAAAAATGCCCGGAAACCGTAAGGTTTCCGGGCATTTTCAATTGGGTTTCGTCGTTCGTGCTCCTTCTGGTTTTGGGTCAAGCCTTGGCCGAGAGCGAAGATCGGCCATCATGGTAAAATCCTTGGTTCTTCAAAGACTTGGCTAAGATAGGATCGGGATAAAACTGCGCGGCGAACCGCGCTGCGGCCGCTCCTGAACATTAGCCATATCGCGCACTTCATCTTCTCCATTGGAGTTTCACGGTGACTCGGACAGACGCTAAAGACAGCGCACTGGTGCTGTTTTCCGGCGGCCAGGATTCGGCCACATGCCTCGCCTGGGCGCTCGACCGTTTTACAACCGTCGAGACGCTCGGCTTTGACTATGGACAGCGGCATCGTGTGGAACTCGAATGCCGGGAGGGCTTCCGTGAATCGCTGAGACAGCAGTTTCCGCAGTGGGCCGAACGGCTCGGCGAAGACCACATGATCGACCTGTCCGTGCTCGGCGCGATCAGCGACACCGCCATGACGCGCGAGATCGAAATCGAAGCCACCGCGAACGGGTTGCCCAACACCTTCGTGCCCGGCCGCAATCTCATGTTCATGACGATCGCCGCTGCTATTGCGTACAGGCGCGGGTTGAAGGTGCTCGTCGGCGGCATGTGCGAAACAGATTTCTCGGGCTATCCCGATTGCCGCGACGACACCATGAAGGCGCTGCAAGTCGCCCTCAACCTCGGCATGGACAGCCGCTTCCTGCTCGAGACACCGCTCATGTGGCTCGATAAAGCCGACACTTGGCGCCTGGCCGAAGAGCTAGGCGGCGAGGCGCTGGTGGAACTGGTGCGCGTCGAGACGCACACGTGTTATGTCGGCGAGCGCGCCGAGTTGCATGAATGGGGTTTTGGCTGTGGCCAATGTCCGGCGTGCAAGCTGCGCAAGCGCGGCTACGAAGCCTACAAGTCGGGTGAGCAAGTCACTATCGAACCGGTCTGATCATGACGTACGCAGTAAAGGAAATTTTCTACACGTTGCAGGGCGAAGGCGCAAATGCCGGCCGCCCGGCTGTGTTTTGCCGCTTTACTGGCTGCAATCTCTGGTCTGGTCGCGAGGAAGATCGTGCGGACGCAGTCTGCCAGTTTTGCGACACGGATTTCGTCGGCACGGATGGCGAGAACGGCGGCAAATACAAAACGCCGGCAGACCTCGTCGCCATGATTTCATCGCAATGGCCGGAAGGTGAAGCGCACAAGTTCGTGGTCTGCACAGGCGGCGAGCCCATGTTGCAGATCGACCAGCCCTTCGTCGATGCCCTGCATGCAGCCGGCTTCGAAATGGCGATAGAAACGAATGGATCGCTGCCGGTGCTGGATAGCATCGACTGGATTTGCGTGAGCCCGAAAGCCGGTGCGCCGCTGGTCGTGACGAAGGGCAACGAGTTGAAGGTCGTCGTGCCGCAAGACAATCAGCCGCTGGCCGATTACGCCAAACTCGACTTCGAGTATTTCCTCGTGCAACCCATGGACGGCCCGTCGCGCGACATTAATACGAAGCTCGCTATCGACTGGTGCAAGCGGCATCCGCAATGGCGCCTGTCCATGCAGACGCACAAGTACCTGAACATCCCCTAACGCGAATCAAGCCCCTAGCTGAGCAGACGTGCAGACGATTACCCGAAAACTTGAATTCGATGCGGGCCACCGCATCCCCGATCACCGCAGCCAGTGCCGTAACCTGCACGGTCATCGGTATGTGCTGGAGATCACGCTGCAGGGTGAGCTCGTTGAAACGGAAGGCGCGCCGGATCGCGGCATGGTGATGGATTTCGCCGACGTCAAGGCGCTCGCCATGGAACATCTGGTCAACAAGTGGGACCACGCGTTTATCGTCTATGCACGCGACGAAGTCGTGCGCAGCTTTCTCGAGCAAATGGCCGACCACAAGACCGTCGTGCTTGACCGTATTCCGACCGTTGAAAATCTTGCTGCCGAAGCGTTCCGCATTCTCTCCGGCGTCTACAACGACCACTACGGCGTCGACTTGAAACTCAAGCGCGTACGTCTGTACGAAACGCCGAATTGCTGGGCGGACGTCGAAGGCGTCTGACGCTTCACACGTCTCCAAGGCGCGCTCCTGCCAGCGCTCTTTTGTCACGGTATGATCTTTGGACAAGCCGCACGTTTTGTTGCGGCGCATTCAGCGACATAGCCTATTGGAGCGAGACATGCCTGCCAGCCATCCCGCCGCGCCTGACCTGTCAGGGACCACGCGATGAGCACCTACACCAACCTCCTCAAACAGCGTTTCACCGAATCCGGCACCTTGTTCGGCCTGTGGTTATCGCTGGGCAGCGCGGACGTGGCCGAAGCCGTCGCGCACGCGGGTTTCGACTGGCTGTGTATCGACATGGAGCATTCGCCGAACGACAGCCATGACGTCGTCGCGCAACTTCGCGCGATTGCCGCTGCGCACTTGCCGACCGAACCGATCGTCCGCGTGCCGGCGCATGAAGGTTGGCTGGTCAAGCGCGTGCTCGACGCGGGAGCGCGCACCCT
Organism: Caballeronia eucalypticola; assembly: GCF_047608185.1. Lineage (NCBI taxonomy): Bacteria > Pseudomonadati > Pseudomonadota > Betaproteobacteria > Burkholderiales > Burkholderiaceae > Caballeronia > Caballeronia eucalypticola. The sequence goes on along the minus strand of NZ_JBLKRU010000001.1, from coordinate 110,346 downwards.
GATGTTCCCGAACGTGGAAACGGCGGAAGAGGCGGCACACGTCGTGCGGCTGACGCAGTATCCAGACGCCGATGCCCGCGATGGCCTGCGCGGCGCCGCTGGCGCAGTGCGCGCGGCGGCATACGGCGTCCGGCGCGATTACGTGAGTTCGGCGAACGCGCAGATATCGACGATCGTGCAGATTGAATCCGAGCAGGCGCTCGCGAACGTGGAAGCAATCGCGGCGACGCCGGGCGTCGATTGCCTGTTCATTGGACCGGCCGATCTGGCCGCGAGTCTCGGTCATCTCGGCGATACGAAACATCCCGACGTCCACGCGGCAATCACGAAAATTATCGATACCGCCAAACAAGCCGGCATCGCGAGCGGCATTTTTGCGCTCGATGTTGCGAGTGCACGCTCCTATGCGGAAGCGGGCGTGAAGGTCATCGCCTTATCGGCGGATGTGGGTTGGTTGTTAAAGGCGACGCGACAGGCGTTGCAGGAGGCAAGGGCATGAAACCCGGAATATTGGGCGCAGTATCGGTAGCGTTGGTGATGGCGTGCAGCGCGGCAAGCGCACAGACGGTCAAGGGCAGTGACAGGGCGACGCAAAACGCCGTCGCCGATTACAACGCGGGCAATTTCGGTGTCGCGCGCTCGGAGTTCCTGAGTGCGGCGAAGAACGGCAGCCGTCTAGCCGAATTCAATTACGCGATGATGCTGGTGAACGGCGAAGGCGGCGCGGCGGATGTGGAAGAAGGCAAGAAGTGGCTGCGCAAAGCCGCCGATGCCAACATGACGCAAGCGCAGTACGTGTACGGGAAAATGTACGACGATGGCGAGTTTGTCGCGCGTGATCCGGCGGAGGCGCATCGCTGGTTCTTGCGGGCGGCGAACCAGGGCCATGTTTTAGCGGAGCTTGCGCTGGCCAATCAGTTCCTCGATGGCCGCGGCACGCCTCGCGATAACGCCCAGGCGTTCGTCTGGTACAAGAAGGCGGCAGAAGGCGGCGACATGACCGCGCAATACGTGGCCGGATCGTTTTACGAACGCGGCGGCGATGGCGTGCAGAAGAACATCAACGTGGCACGCGCGTATTACGCGGCCGCGGCAGCGCAGGGCGATCCTGCGGCGAAGCTGAAGTTCCAGCAACTCAGCGCGGAACTCGCGCACGAACAGCCGCAATAAACAAAAGCCCGCGATGAAGCCAATCATCGTGGGCTTTGCTTTAACAACGCTTGCCGTAGAAAAACACTAGCCTTTCATCAGCCGCTTTTGTCGTGACACGCTCATGATGAGTCCGATCGCAACGCCAAGCGTTGTGAGCGCGGTTCCGCCGTAACTCATGAACGGTAGCGGCACGCCGACGACCGGCAAGATCCCGCTCACCATCCCGATATTCACGAACGCGTACGTAAAGAACGCCATGGTCAGCGATCCGGCCAGGAGGCGTCCGAACAACGTCGCCCCGGCTGCCGCGATAAACAGCCCTCGCGCGATCAACGCCATATAAAGGAACAGCAGCACCAGTCCGCCCGCGAGCCCGAACTCCTCCGAAAACACCGCGAAAATGAAGTCGGTGTGTTTTTCAGGAATGAACTCAAGGTGCGACTGCGTGCCCTTCAACCAGCCTTTTCCGAAGGTCCCGCCCGAGCCGATTGCAATGACAGCCTGAATGGTGTGGAAGCCCTTGCCGAGTGGATCGGACGTTGGATCGAGCAGCGTACAGATCCGATGCTTCTGGTAATCGTGCATCAGTGGCCAGTTCACTTCCGGCTGGCAAATGCGATCCTGGAACACGCCGATACTCGCAACCATCAGCACGACGGCCACCAGCACCGGCACGATCAGCTTGAAACTCAGGCCCGCGAAATAGATCACGAAGAGGCCCGCCGCGAACACCAGCACGGCGGTACCGAGGTCGGGCTGCTTGGCGATGATCGCGACCGGCAGCATCAGGATCAGGAAGCCGACCAGATAATCCCACCACCGGATACCGCCCTCACGCCGCTGGAAATACCACGCGAGCATCAGCGGCATCGCGATCTTCATGATCTCCGACGGCTGGATCACCACGCCCACGTTCAGCCAGCGTTTCGCGCCCTTGCGCGTCAACCCGAACGTGGCGACCGCGATCAGCAGCGCCATGCCGATGGTGTAAAGCGGCACGGCGAAACGCATCAGCGTGGGCGGCGGCACATTGGCGAGAATCCACATCAGGCCGAACGTCAGCATGATGTTGCGCAACTGGTCTTCTACGCGGCCGGGGACATCGAGACTCGCGCTGTACAGCGTCACGATACCCACGCACAGCAGCAGGAACACGATCAGCGCGAGCGGTTTATCGAAGCCCGCGAACATGCGCTTCGTACGGTCGAGCCAGACGCGCTTGTCGAAATGCAGCGCTTCCATGGAGATTCTCCTTTACTCGTCGATGCCGCCAGACGGCGTCAATGTCTGGATGGCGCTTTTGCCCGTGTTACGTGGGATCGCGGCGGTCGGCGGCGGTTCTTTCGGCGGCGATGGGGGCGTTGGCGGTGTTTTAGTGGCCGGCGCCTTGCGGACATCGGTGGGTCGGGTGGTTTCCTTCACGTTGACCACACCGGGCGCTTTCGATCCCGCTGGCGGGTGCGCGGTTTCCCGCGCTTCCGTGGCGATAGGCGTGACCGGCACGCGCGGCGCTTCCAGCGCGCGCAGCATGCTCGGCGCGACAGGAGCGGCCGACGCCGCCGAACCAGCCGATGCAGCCGATGCAGCCGGCGCGCTGGACGCCGCTGCGGCCCCGCTGCTTGCGGACGCAGCCGAATCGGACGCAGCCGCACTTGCCGCTGTCGCATTAGATGCAGCCACTGGCTTGAACGCTGGCGACGCACTGGTCACCGAAGCGCGCAGCGCTGCATCCACGGGGCTTTGCGCGCCCCCGATCACGGGTGCGTTCGCATCTTCCGTCGCCGATGCCGCCGCTGCCACGGCCGCTGCTTCCGCACCCGGCTTCATGCGGTCGACGAGATAATAATCCAGCACTTTTCGCGCGATCGGGCCTGCGGATTCCGCGCCCCAGCCGCCGTTTTCCACGATCAGCGCAACCGCGATAGTCGGATGATCCGCCGGCGCGAACGCAATAAACAGCGCGTGATCGCGCAAATGTTCGGCGATCGCGCTGTGTGAATAATTCGCGCCTTGCAGCGAATAAACCTGAGCCGTACCGGTTTTACCGGCCGCCACATAGGGCGCGCCGCGGAAGATCTTGGAGGCCGTTCCGTTGGTCACTACGCCTTCCATCGCCCGCTTGATGAAGTCGACGTCCACCTGCTTGACCGGAATCCTGTAACTCGGGTCGCGCACGGTGACGCGGACCGCCTTGTTGATCGGATTCTCGACTTCCTTGACCAGATGCGGCTTCATGACCACGCCATCGTTAGCGAGCGTCGCCGTGGCGTGCGCGAGTTGCAGGATCGTGAACGAGTTGTAACCCTGCCCAATACCCAGGCTGATCGTCTCGCCTTCATACCAGCGTTGTTGTTCGGGCTTCCGGTACGCCTTCTTTTTCCACTCGGTGGACGGAAGGATGCCGCGCGCTTCGCCGTTGATATCGATACCCGTGATCTGGCCGAATCCCCACGGCTTCATGAAGCCGGCCATCGCGTTCACGCCCAGATCGTGCGCGAGCATGTAGAAATACGTGTCGTTAGAGACCACGATCGCGCGGTTCATGTCGACCCAGCCCTGACCCGCGCGCACGTCGTTGCGGAACGTGTGGCCGCCGAACGTGTACGAACCCGGGTCCTGGAAACCCCAGCCGGTCGTGCGCTTGTGCAGCGTCAGCGCGGCGAGCGCCATGAAGGGCTTGTAGGTGGAACCCGGCGGATAGGTGCCGTGCAGCGGCCGGTTCAGCAGCGGGTGATCGGGCGAATTGTTGAGCGAATCCCAGGTCTGCTGGTCGATGCCATCGACGAACGAATTCGGGTCAAAACTGGGCGCCGATACGAACGCGAGCACGTCGCCCGTTGCCGGTTCGATAGCGACCAGCGCGCCGCGCTTGCCCGCGAACGCCTGCTCGGCGACCTGCTGCAAGCCGATATCCAGCGATAACACCAGGTTGTTACCCGGCGTGGCCTGCGTGCGGGAAAGCGTGCGCACGGGCCGTCCGCCCGCGGTGACTTCCACTTCCTCGAAGCCCGTCAGGCCATGCAACTCGGTTTCATAGCTCTGCTCCACACCAATCTTGCCGATGTAGTCCGTGCCCTTGTAGTTGTTCGCGTCCACGCGGGGATCGTAGTGATCGGTATCGGCGTCATTCTGGTCGCTCGCTTCGTCGATCCGTTCCTGATCGCGCTGCGAAATCCGCCCGATATAACCGATCACATGCGCCGCCGTCGGTCCCAGCGGATATTGCCGGAACAGCCGCGCACGCACTTCCACGCCCGGGAAGAGATATTTCTGGGCGGTGAAACGGGCGACTTCTTCGTCCGTCAGACGCGTTCGGATTGGCAGGCTTTCGAAATTCTTCGAGTCTTCGAGCAGCTTCTTGAAACGCCGCCGATCGCGTTGGTCGACAGGAATCACGGTTCCAATGCGGTCGATTTCATCGTCGAGCGTGGTGTTGATCTTCGATGGCGTGATTTCCAGCGTGTAAGCCGAATAATTCTTCGCCAGCACCACGCCGTTGCGGTCGGTGATGATGCCGCGGTTCGGCACGATGGGCGCGACCGAGATGCGGTTTTCATCGGCTTGCAGCGAGTATTTGCTGAAATGCCAGACCTGCAGGTACAGGAAGCGCACGCCGATCAGCCCGAAACAGACGAACACGAACAGGCCGGCGGCAGCCACACGCAGGCGAAACTTCGATAACTGTTGTTCGGCGTTCTGAAATTCGGTCATGCAATGTTCGCGGGGACCGCGTGTGTGGCGTCGGGTGTGCCGTAATCAGCGTGCAGCGGTTGCGGCAGACGCTCAACTAAACTTACTAAACTCAGATTGGCCGCGTGTCGTCCGGATCCGTGGCGCGGCGCTGCGGAATCAGAAGCAGGAAACTCGCGAGCGGCCACAAAATTGCCTCGACGAACCCATCGATCAGATACCCCCAGCCGGGAAACGCCGCGCCGGTCAGCAGGCGGATCACGAACGGCACGATTTGCGCACCGATCAGCAAAGGCGCGACCACGAACGTTTGCACGGGCAGAGACATCCACAATACGCGCCTGTGAATGGTGATGGCGCCATAGGACAACAGCGTATACGCGAGCGCGTGCTCACCGAGCAGACTGGCATTGTGAACGTCCATGAGCATGCCGAGCATGAACGCGATACCCATGCCCACGCGACGCGGCTGATGGACGTTCCAGAACAGCAGCACGACCGCCACGAAATCCGGGATGCCGAAGGTCCTGCCCCAGGGAATCAGGTTCAACAGGAACGCCACGGCCAGACTGAACGTGATGAAGTACGGATTGACCGGCTGCAGGATGTATTGCGGACGGTTCATGGTGCTGCTCCGGGCGCGGGTTTGGCGGCAGGTTCAGCTTTCCTGCTGTGCCCGGATTTCTCGGCTTTCTTCGCGCTGGCGGGTTCGGATTTCTTCTCCGCCACGGGCGGTTCGGATTTCTTCGCAGCGGGCGCACTTGCTGGGGCAGCCGCCGCAGGGGCGGCTGCGCTGGCGCCTTTCGCCGGCGCTGCCTTCTTGCCCTTGTTGTCCTTCGCTTCCTTGGCCGCAGCAGCTTCCTCTGCTTCTTCAGGATTCGGCGGCTGGTTGATCTCGTAATGCAGCACGAGCAGCTGGCGCGCACCGCGGACTGGGGCGATCGGCAGGCAGACGACGCGGGCGAACGCGGTATCCGCTTGTTTATCGACGCGAACCACTTTTGCCACCGGTAATCCCGGCGGATAAATGCCGTCCAGACCGCTGGTCACGAGTTCGTCGCCTGTTTGCACGTCGGCGCTGATGGGCACGAATCGCAGATCCAGCGTGTCGCCCTTCGGCGTGCCGTAGATCACGCTGCGCAATCCGGTCCGCACGATCTGCACGGGCACGGCCTGGTCTTTGTCGGAGAGCAGCGTGACTTCCGATTGCAGCGGGAACACACGCGTCACCTGCCCGATCACGCCGTCTTCGTTCACCACCGGTGCGCCGTCCTGGATGCCTTGCTGCGAACCCTTGCCGATCACGACTTTCTGCGTGAAAGGATCGCGGGTATCGTACTGGACTTCGACGGGCGTGGTTTGCGTGCTGGCGCGCGAGCCGAGCTGCAGCAGCGCACGAAGATGCGCGTTCTCAGCAGCGAGCTGGGTTGCATCGCCCGCTTTCACCGACAAATCGAGGTTCTTTGCTTTCAGCTTGGTGTTCTCATTGCGCAGGTTTGCGCTGGTGACGGCCAGATCGGCCGCACCCATGAAGATGTCGCGCGGTACGAGCGCGGCGCGCTGAAGCGGATACAAACCCGCTCCCAGCACGCCGCGCACGATCTCGAGCGTATTGAAACGCGCGTCGGAGATCAGCAGGGCGAGGGCAAGCACCACGAAGAAGATCAATCGCGCGAGAGCGGATGGACCTTGCTTAAAGAGTGGCGGCGGACTGTATTCCATGGTCGGCGCCGAGGGCGTGATCGGTTGGGTCGATGCTGCGGGTCCGCGTGGAGGCGCGGCCCTGCCCAGCGCTGTCCTGCGTGACCCGGACCAAGCCGGACCACGTGAACCATTGCGCAAGTCGCATACTTCGCGCACGTCGCCGTTGTTGCATTGAGCGAGTGCGTGCTGTTGGCGCCTTGATGAAAGGCGTCAAGGCTTACTCGTAGGAGAAGATGCTGCCGAGCTTGTCCATGCGTTCGAGCGCCATGCCCGAACCACGCACGACGCACGTCAGCGGATCTTCAGCGACGAGCACCGGCAAGCCGGTCTCTTCAGCCAGCAACCGGTCCAGGTCGCGCAGCAAAGCGCCACCGCCGGTCAGCATCATGCCGCGTTCGGCGATGTCAGCGCCCAGTTCCGGCGGCGTCTGTTCCAGCGCAATTTTCACCGACGAAACGATCTGGTTCAACGGATCGGTCAGTGCTTCGAGAATTTCATTGCTCGAAATGGTGAAGCTGCGCGGAATGCCTTCCGAAAGATTACGGCCCTTGACTTCCATCTCCTTGACTTCGGAGCCCGGGAAAGCCGAACCGATTTCCTTCTTGATGGCTTCAGCCGTCTGCTCACCGATCAACATGCCGTAATTGCGACGGATGTAATTGACGATCGCTTCGTCGAACTTGTCACCGCCCACGCGCACGGAGCCCTTGTACACGATACCGCCGAGCGAAATCACGCCCACTTCGGTCGTGCCGCCGCCGATGTCGACAACCATGGAGCCCGTTGCCTCGGACACCGGCAAGCCGGCGCCGATAGCCGCAGCCATGGGTTCTTCGATCAGGTACACCTGCGACGCACCCGCGCCATGTGCCGCTTCCTTGATTGCGCGGCGTTCGACCTGGGTCGAACCGCACGGCACGCAGATGATGATGCGCGGCGAAGGCGAAAACATACGCGATTCGTGCGCAGTCTTGATGAACTGCTTGATCATCTGTTCCGTGACGGTGAAGTCGGCGATAACGCCGTCCTTCATAGGCCGGATAGCTTCAATGTTGCCCGGCACCTTGCCGAGCATCTGCTTCGCTTCGCGGCCGACAGCCTGAATGGTTTTCTTACCATTGGGACCGCCTTCCTGGCGAATTGAAACCACCGATGGCTCGTCAAGAACGATGCCCTTGCCCCGCATGTAGATCAGCGTGTTGGCTGTGCCAAGATCAATCGCCAGATCGTTTGAAAAGTAGCTGCGCAAAAAACCGAACATTCAAAATCCTGTCTCGCTGGGAGCCGTGCCTCGCTTCGAGCGCCAAAGGACGGCAGCGGAAAAAAATGACAGCCTGCAGCGGGCCCCATTTTTTGGCCACGCAAATTGCAAGACTGCGGAGAAATCTACCGGAGGATGCAAGCGAACCAGGCGTGCACTTTTCTTAAAAATCTGTAACTAAGAACAGGCTGCTGGTAAGTCGATCCGGATTTGGGTCGAACGCGTAATGATACCTTATAATTTTGGGGTGTTCGAAGGAAAAGGACGGTACATTTTGCCACCGTCAAGCCTGCTTTTCAGGGCTCCTTTATCTCGAATTGCAGTCACTCTTGTAGTCGCTCTCGCAGTCGCGCCGTTTATCAGCGTGTAAGTCGAAAAAACCGGTGATCGAATGTCTCTGACCCTGACCGATGTAAAACGCATTGCGCACCTCGCGCGGCTCGAATTGCCCGAGCACGAGGCCGAACCCACGCTTGCGCGACTGAACGATTTCTTCGGTCTCGTCGAGCAAATGCAGGCCGTGGATACCACGGGTATCGAACCGCTTGCTCATCCGATCGAACAGATCGAGAAGGCCGAACTGCGTTTGCGAAACGATGCTGTTACTGAGCATGTAAATCGCGAAGAGTTCCAACGGCCTGCACCCGCCGTGCGCGACGGGCTGTATCTCGTGCCCAAGGTTATCGAATAAGTGTGGTGTTTTGAGGCAGCGCCTCTGCGCCATGCAATCGAGGCCATGCAATAACGCACGAAAACATAAGGCGCCCGTCACCAGGTTTCTGGAAGGCGGCGCCTATCAGGAAGAACGCAATGCATCAGAAAAGCTTGACCGAACTGCGCGCGGCACTCGATGCCAAGACCCTCTCCGCCGTCGAACTTGCGCAGCTCTTTTTGCAGCGCATCGATGCAGCCAAGAATCTCAACGCGTTTATCAGTGTCGACCACGAGCTCACGCTCGAGCAGGCGAAAGCGGCGGATGCGCTGATCGCCAAGGGCGAAGCAGGCGTGCTGACCGGCCTGCCGATCGCCCATAAAGACGTGTTTGTCACGCGCGGATGGACCTCCACCGCCGGCTCGAAAATGCTCGCCAACTACGCGAGCCCGTTCGACGCCACCGTTGTCGAACGCCTCAAGAATGCAGGCGTCGTGACGCTCGGCAAGACGAATATGGACGAATTCGCGATGGGCTCGTCGAATGAGAATTCGTACTTCGGCCCGGTCAAGAATCCGTGGGATTTGAAGGCCGTTCCGGGCGGCTCGTCGGGCGGCTCGGCCGCCGCCGTCGCCGCGCGCCTCGCGCCCGCAGCCACTGGCACCGATACCGGCGGTTCGATTCGCCAGCCCGCGTCGTTCACCGGCATTACCGGAATCAAGCCAACGTACGGACGCGTTTCGCGTTACGGCATGATCGCGTTCGCGTCATCGCTGGATCAGGGCGGACCCATGGCCCGCAGCGCCTCGGATTGCGCGCTGTTGCTCAACGCCATTGCATCGTTCGATCCGCGCGACTCGACCAGCCTTCAGCGCGAAGACGAAGACTACACACGCTACATCGGTCAGAACTGGAGCGGCACGGACAAGGCCAAGCCGCTTGCCGGCTTGCGCATCGGCTTGCCGAAAGAGTTCTTCGGCGAGGGCCTGAGCGCAGAAGTGCGAAGCGCAATCGACGCGGCTCTCAAGCAATACGAAGCACTGGGCGCGACGCTGGTTGAAGTCACGTTGCCGAAGACCGAGCTGTCCATTCCGGTGTATTACATCATCGCGCCGGCGGAAGCTTCGTCGAACCTGTCGCGTTTCGATGGCGTGCGCTACGGGCATCGCGCGGCTGAATACACCGACCTTCTCGATATGTACAAGAAGTCGCGTGCCGAAGGTTTCGGGCCGGAGGTGAAGCGCCGGATTCTCGTGGGCGCGTACGTGTTGTCGCACGGTTATTACGACGCGTATTACCTGCAGGCGCAGAAAATCCGCCGCATCATCGCGCAGGATTTCCAGGAAGCCTTCAATCACTGCGATGTGATCATGGGACCGGTGGCGCCATCGGTGGCGTGGAATCTTGGCGAAAAAGCCGATGACCCCGTCCAGATGTATCTCGCCGATATCTACACGCTGTCGATCAGCCTTGCCGGCTTGCCAGGCATGAGCGTGCCTTGCGGTTTCGGCGCGGCGGGCAGCGGCCATGCCAAGCGGCCGGTCGGCTTGCAGATCATTGGCAACTATTTCAACGAAGCCCGGTTGCTCCAGGTCGCCGACGCATTTCAGCGCGCAACCGACTGGCACGTGCAATCACCGGCAGGAGTATGAGCATGGCTACGCAATGGGAAGTAGTTATAGGACTAGAGACGCACGCGCAGTTGTCGACCGTCTCCAAGATTTTTTCAGGCGCGGCCACGCAATTCGGCGCTAAGCCGAACACACAGGCTTGCCCTGTGGATCTGGCGTTGCCGGGTTCGTTGCCCGTGATGAACCGCGGCGCCGTGGAGCGCGCGATTCGCCTGGGGTTGGCAATCGGCTCGACTATTTCGCCGCGCAGCATTTTCGCGCGCAAGAATTATTTCTATCCCGATCTGCCGAAGGGTTATCAGATCAGCCAGTTCGAGATTCCGGTCGTCCAGGGCGGCAGCCTCACGATTCAGGTTCCGGCCAACGAGAAAACCGGCAAGCCCGCGTATGAAAAGACCGTGAACCTGACGCGCGCGCATCTGGAAGAAGACGCCGGCAAGTCGCTGCACGAAGACTTCGCGGGCATGACGGGTATCGACTTGAATCGGGCCGGCACGCCGCTGCTCGAGATCGTGACGGAACCTGAAATGCGCAGTGCCGCCGAAGCCGTGGCCTACGCGAAAAGCCTGCACAGTCTCGTGCAATGGCTCGGAATCTGCGACGGCAATATGCAGGAAGGCTCGTTCCGTTGCGACGCGAACGTCTCCGTGCGCCCGGTCGGACAAGAGGCATTCGGCACGCGCGCCGAGATCAAGAACCTGAACTCGTTCCGCTTCCTCGAAGAAGCCATTCAGTACGAAGTGCGGCGGCAAATCGAGTTGATCGAAGACGGCGGGACGGTGGTGCAGGAAACGCGTCTCTACGATCCCGACAAGCGCGAAACGCGGTCCATGCGCAGCAAGGAAGACGCGCACGATTACCGCTATTTCCCCGATCCCGACCTGATGCCTTTAGTCATCGATGAAGCGTGGATCGCGCGGGTTCGCAGCGAGTTGCCCGAATTGCCCGAAGCCATGCAAACGCGTTTCGTCAAGCAATACGGTTTGACGCCGTATGACGCGGCGGGGCTGACGTCATCGAAGGGAATGTCGGCGTATTTCGAAGGCGTCGTTGGCGTGGTGGGTGCAGCGCATGCGAAGCTCGCGGCCAACTGGCTGATGGGCGAAGTATCGTCGCAACTGAATCGCGATTCGCTGGAAATTGCGGACTCGCCGGTTTCTCCCGCGCAACTCGGGCTGGTGATTCAGCGCGTGGCTGACGGCACGATATCGAACAAGATCGCCAAGGATATTTTCCAGGCGATGTGGGAAGAGAAAGCCACCGACGACAACGCCGCCGACCGGATTATCGAAGCGAAGGGTTTGAAGCAGATCTCGGATACCGGCGCGTTGGACGCGATCATCGACGAAGTGATGGCCGCGAACCAGAAGTCTGTTGATGAATACCGTTCGGGCAAGGAGAAAGCGTTTAACGCGCTGATCGGCCAGGCGATGAAAGCAACCAAGGGCAAGGCGAATCCGCAGCAGGTCAACGAGCTTTTGAAGAAGAAACTATCCTCTTGAGCTGACGGCTGATGTAAAACGCGGGTTGCTGCCGGGTTCGTCTGGCAGCAACCCTTTATTTTATGAAACGTGACCAACCGGGAACGCACGCGTGGCTAAAAAACCTGAACTGGATGAATATCGCGTGCCGTATTTCGACGGCAAGAAGATCAAGCCGTTTGACCTGGCATCGATCGATACCGCGTCGAAGCCGTTTTCGGCTGGCGGAAAAGACGCGGATCGCGAGCGTCTCAGCGAGTTGAGCACGACTCTCGACGGGCTGCAGGAGAAGCTGCACGCGCAACGTTCGCATCGCATTCTGCTCATTCTTCAAGGCATGGATACGAGCGGCAAGGACGGCACGGTTCGAGGCGTATTCCACGAAGTCGATCCGCTCGGTTTGCGCGTCGTGCCATTCAAGGCGCCATCCGAAACAGAAGCCGCGCACGACTTTCTCTGGCGCGTTCATTCGCAAGTCCCGGCGGTCGGCGAGTTCGCCATTTTTAATCGAAGCCAGTATGAAGACGTGCTGGTGCCGCGCGTGCTGAAACAGATCGACCAGGAAGCGTGGGAAGGCCGATACCGCCAGATTCGCGACTTTGAATCGATGCTTGCCGAGAACGGCACGACTATCGTGAAGTGCTTTTTGCATATATCGAAGGACGAGCAGAAAGTGCGTTTGCAGGCGCGTATCGATAATCCCGAGAAGCACTGGAAGTTCGATCCATCGGATCTCGATGCCCGCAAACAGTGGGACGAGTATTGCAAGGCTTATGAAGACGCGCTTGGGGCGACATCGACGGATATTGCGCCTTGGTACGTGATTCCCGCCGATTCAAAGACGCATCGCAACGTCATGGTTGCAGAGTTGATGGTGCGCACGCTGCAGGATTTGAAACTCGAATATCCGCCGGCGAAAGAGTCGCTGAAAGGGATCAAGGTCGAGTAGTTCACCAACATACAAGGATGCTTCATGTTTCGTGTCATCACCGCTAATTTGAACGGCATTCGGTCGGCCGCGAAGAAGGGTTTCTTCGACTGGTTTGGCGAGCAGGATGCTGACGTTGTCTGCGTGCAGGAGATCAAGTGTTCGCAAGACGATCTCACGCCGGAATTTCTCGCGCCGCACGGTTTCCAGGGTTACTTCCAGCACGCCGTGAAAAAGGGTTATTCCGGTGCGGGGCTTTATACGAAGCACGAACCGGATGAAGTGATCATCGGCTTTGGCAGCGAGGAATTCGATCCGGAAGGGCGTTATGTGGAAGCGCGCTTTGGGGATCTGTCGGTGATCTCGGTGTATGTGCCGTCAGGGTCCAGCGGTGAAGAACGGCAGCAGGCCAAATACCGTTTCATGGGCGAGTTCATGCCACATCTTGAGAAACTGGCCACGAAGCGCGAAGTGATCTTGTGTGGCGACGTGAATATCGTGCACAAGGAAATCGACATCAAGAACTGGAAAAGCAATCAGAAGAACTCGGGTTGCTTGCCAGAAGAGCGCGCGTGGCTCACTCAACTCTTCGACGAAAAAGCATATGTGGACGTCTTCAGAACGCTGGACCAGCGACCTGAGCAATATACGTGGTGGAGCAATCGCGGGCAGGCTTACGCGAAGAACGTCGGGTGGCGGATCGATTATCAGATTGCGACGAAAGGCGTGGCGGACACGGCCGCGGCAACTTCCGTTTTCCGCGATATCAAGTTCAGCGATCACGCACCGCTGATCATTGATTACGACTGGAAGGTTTAAAGCCGCGGCTTTTTAAAGCGGCCCATTCCCGCGTAGTTGGGCAGCTGGTCCACGGTTTTCCCGATCGCTTTTGCGTAGAGCGGCATCATGTCGGGCAAGCGCTTCATCAGGTCGTGTACGCGTGCAGTGCCATACGGATGCATCCAGATAAAACCGTTCGGCGTGCGCCGCGTGCGCGCATCAATCTTTTGCCATAACGTGATGGCGGCGCGCGGATCGTAACCCGCACGCGATGCTAATTCGCTACCGATGACATCGGCTTCGGTTTCATCGGCGGGCGTGTATCGCATGGCCAGCAATTGCTCGCCAATTCCCAGCGGGGTCGAGCTGATATCGGCGAAACCGAATAACGGCGGAATCGTTCCCGTACTCAATTGCGCCGCCTGCTGACGCCCCAGCCGATCACGCGCATGTTCACGCAACGCATGCGCAATCTCATGGCCGATCATCATGCCGAGTTCGTTATCGTTGAGACGCAAACGGTCTATCAGTCCGCTATAAATCACAATCTTGCCGCCCGGCAGGCAATACATGCGGATCTCGTCGGAACGCACCACATTCACGTCCCATTTCCAGTTCTTCGAGCGGTCATTCCACTTCAGCGCAAACGGAATCTCGCGATTGGAAATTTCGCGTGCGCGCTTTACAAGCGGATTATCGTCGCCGAGAAGATGTTTCGTGCGCCGGGCTTCGCGAAGGATTTGAGCGTATTCATCGGCGGACTGCTGCTCTAATGTCGCCGATGGAATCAGGTTGCGAAACAACGCCGCATTGCCGAAGCGGATCTGGTCGGTGGCCGTGGAATAGGGCGGTTGTGCATTAGGTGCAGCGGGCGGCGCCGCATCGGAAGTTCCGGACGCTACGGACGCCGCGAAGCTCAAGCCGGCGTGTAGCAACACGGCGCAAGCGGCAACGCGGATGGGGGCGTGCACCGTCATCGGACAGGTCTCCAGGGCGCGATTTTCGGCAACAGTAACATGCCCGGAATAGACAGCGCAGCGCAGATCATGAAGTACTCGAACCAGCCGGTTTGCGCGACCACAAAGCCGCTCGATGCCGACGCCAGCGTGCGCGGCACCGAAGCCAGGCTCGTAAATAGCGCGAATTGCGTGGCGGTATAGCGCGGATCGGTCGTGCTCGCGATATAAGCCACGAACGCGGCCATGGTGAGGCCGGTAGCGAAGGTTTCGAACCCGTAGAGCCCGGCCAGCGCCAGCGGCGACGGCCCGATTTTCGCCAGCCACGCAAAGCCGAGCGTGGAGACGATCTGCAGCACGCCAAAGATCCATAACCCGCGTGAAATGCCGATCTTCATCAGCCACACGCCGCCAACAATCCCGCCCGCCAGACTCGCCCAGAACGCGACGGTCTTCGCAATTACGCCGATCTGAGTCTTGTTGAAGCCGATATCGAGGAAGAACGACGTGGAGAGCGTGGTCGCCATCGTGTCGCCGAGCTTGTACAGGAAGATGAAACCGAGGATCAGCATTGCCGTGCGCCAGCCGTCCCGGGCGATAAATTCGCGAAACGGCTGGACGATGGCATCGCGTAGATTCTTGGGCGGCGTGCCATGGATTTCGGGCTCTTTAACTACGAGCGTCAGCACCATGCCCGGCAGCATGAACGCCGCCGTGACCATGAAAACCGTGGTCCACGGCAAGTGATCGGCGAGAATCAACCCCAGCGAACCGGGGACGAGCGCTGCGATCTTGTACGCGTTGACGAAGACGGCGTTGCCGAGTCCCTGCTCGGTGTCCGCCAGGAGTTCGCGACGATACGCATCGATTGAAATATCCTGGCTCGCGCCGAAGAACGCGACGAGCGCAGTCAGTGCGGCGACGGTCCAGATCTGGTCTTTCGGCGATGTAAACCCAAGCGCGCCAATGGCCACGGCCACCAGCAACTGCGT
Source organism: Caballeronia eucalypticola (assembly GCF_047608185.1). Lineage (NCBI taxonomy): Bacteria > Pseudomonadati > Pseudomonadota > Betaproteobacteria > Burkholderiales > Burkholderiaceae > Caballeronia > Caballeronia eucalypticola. Next base: position 95,119 of record NZ_JBLKRU010000001.1, on the reverse strand, counting down.
GACGAGCATCCATCCTCGCCGCCGTCCGGGCCGCGAGCCGGGCAGGCGCGGCACGTAGCGGTCCATCATTGGCGCCCAGATGAACTTCCAGGTGTAGGGAAACTGGATCAGCGCGAACAGGCCAATTTCCTTCAGGTTCACGCCTTCAGTGCGCAACCACGCCTGGACGAGATAGACGAGCGTGAAGAGCGGCAGCCCCGACGTGAAGCCGATAAACACGCAAATCAACATGCGTTTGTTCAGAAAGGCGCGCCAGCCGGGGTGTTCTTCGTGAGCGGTAAGAGCGGGCGCCTCGTGTGGCGAGTTGGACATAGGGTCGATTCGAAGCAGTAAGCGGTGCGCGAGCGACGAACCGGCAAGCTCAGTTCAGCTTCGCTTTACGCGATAGACCGCAAGGCTACCACGCCAGTTCGCCCCCCAACGGACGGACTGCCCGCCATGCAGCACCGCGCGATCGAGGATCTCGATACCCACTTCCGGCGCCAGCGCCTCAAAATCCCGGATGGTGAGAACACGCACGTTCGGCGTGTTATGCCATTGATACGGCAGCGTTTTCGACACCGGCATGCGTCCCTGCAACACGGTCAGCCGATGCCGCCAGTAGCCGAAATTAGGAAACGAGACAATGCACTCGCGTCCCACACGCACGGTTTCACGCAGGATCGCGGCGGTTTGATGGATCGTTTGCAGCGTCTGCGAGAGGATCGCGAAATCGAAACTATCGTCTTCGAACAGGCGTAATCCGTCTTCCAGATTCTGCTGGATAACGTTGACGCCTTTCTGGGCGCAGGCAAGGACACCGGCATCGTTGATTTCAATGCCATAACCTTTGACATCGAGTTCTTCGGCGAGCAGCGAGAGCAGCGACCCATCGCCGCAACCCAGATCCAGCACCGATGAGTTCGGTTCAACCCAGCGCGCGATCGCCCGAAAGTCCGAGCGCAAGGAGAGGGAGTCCAGCGTGATTTGGTTCATGCGCCCACCTCGGCGGCAATGCGTTCGTAATAGGCGCGCATCAGGTTGTGATAACGCGCGTCGTCGAGCAGGAAGGCGTCGTGGCCGTGCGGCGCATCGATTTCGGCGTAGCTCACCGTGCGTTTGTGATCGAGCAGCGCTTTCACCAGTTCGCGCGAACGCACGGGCGCAAAACGCCAATCGGTGGAGAAGCTGGCGATCAAATATTTCGCCGTGGTGTGGGCGAGCGACTTGGTCAGGTCGCCATCGAATGCCTTGGCGGGATCGAAATAATCCAGCGCGCGCGTGATCAGCAGATACGTGTTGGCATCGAAGTATTCGGCGAATTTATCGCCTTGATATCGCAAATACGATTCAACTTCGAACTCGACATCGAAGTTGAAGTTGTACGCATCCAGCGCACCTTCCGCACGTCGCAACGCGCGGCCGAACTTGGCGGCCATGTCGTCGTCCGACAGATATGTGATGTGGCCGATCATCCGCGCGACCCGCAATCCGCGACGCGGCTTGATGTTATGCGCGTAGTAATCGCCGCCGTGGAAATCGGGATCGGAGAGGATGGCGGAACGCGCGACTTCGTTGAACGCGATGTTCTGCGCGGAGAGTTTCGGCGTCGATGCCACCACAATGCAGTGCGCCACGCGATCCGGATACATCATGCTCCACGCCAGCGCCTGCATGCCACCAAGGCTGCCGCCCATCACTGCGGCGAATTTTTCAATGCCATACAAATCAGCTACGCGCGCCTGTGCGTGAACCCAGTCTTCGACCGTGACCACGGGGAAACTCGCGCCGTAGGGTTTGCCGGTGACGGCGTTCACGCTCATCGGGCCGGTCGAGCCAAAACACGAGCCCAGGTTGTTAATGCCGATCACGAAGAACTTGTTCGTATCCAACGGCTTGCCCGGACCCACCATGTTGTCCCACCAGCCGACGTTCTTGGGGTCGCCGGCGTAGACGCCCGCCACGTGATGCGAAGCGTTCAGCGCATGGCAGACGAGCACAGCGTTTGAGCGGGCGGCGTTGAGCGTGCCGTAGGTTTCGACGACGAGATCATAGTCACCGAGCAAGCTGCCATTTTGCATGCGCAGCGGTTCGGTGAAATGCAGTGTTTGGGGAGTGACGATGCCGATTGATTCCATTCATCCGCCTAGAGAAAACAGGGCGGCTAAATGGCGTCGGCGATGCGCTGAGAAAGATAAGCGGCGCGGCTGACAACCTCTTTAGCCGCATTTATAGTGAACCGGGTCAGGGTTCGCGCGCCCGCAATCGAGTCAGCAAATCGGCGCGTTGAAACAAATCAAGATAGCGGTGAAGTATATCGGAAAAACAGGAAAGGGCGCTACGGCGGCACGGAGCGGTCACCTCAGGCGATGCCGTTTGAAGTCCGTACTACTTCGAAATACGTTTGGGTTTAGGCGAGACCGCGCAGGCCTTTTAACGACCGGATCTTCAGATCGACATAATGAGGACGGCCGCTAGTCGGCGACCGAAGCGACTTCGCTCCGCTGGCATTCAAAACCGACGGCAGATGCCCGGTGATCCAGACCGTGCGAATGCCCAAGCGCTTGTACCGTTTCAAATGCCCGCGCGTATCTTCAACAAGAACGGCATCGGCGAGTGGCACGTTAGCGCGCCGCATTGCACGTCGAAGCATTGACGCATCGGGTTTCGCGCGCCAATAACCGCTTCGATCCTGCATATCCTCGATCGCAATCACGCGCTCAAACAGCTTGGCGATACCCAGTTCATTGAGCACGGCGTGGGCATAAATTGAAGGCCCGTTGGTCAACACGATCTTGCGACCCGGCAGCCCGCGGATCATCCGCGCGAGGCCGCGTTCGGCACGCACCATGGAGCCGAGATCGGCGAAGTCATGCACGACATGCAGGAAGTCCGCAGCGTCGACGGGATGATGGCGCACCAGGCCGAGCAGGGTGGCGCCGTATCGCTGCGTATAACCGGTACGCAAGCGGTTGGCCTCGTCAACATCCACACCCAACCGGTCGATGATGTACTGCGTCATCCCGCGATTGATCGCGGGGAAGATCGCATGCGACGCGTGATGCAGCGTGTTGTCGAGATCGAATAACCAGACGGGGCGCTTGTGCGTGTTCAACCGGCGTCGTGAGGAACGCAATGGTCCGGTTCGGACGCCAGCAGGATCCATGCTCAATGCGAGCGAATCATCGTCCCGAACGGCTGTTCGGTCAGGATCTCGAGCAACACCGAATGCTCTATTCGCCCGTCGATAATATGCACCGAGCGCACGCCGCTCTTCGCGGCATCAAGTGCCGATGAAATCTTCGGCAGCATGCCGCCGGAAATGGTGCCATCGGCGAATAGCGCGTCAATCTCGCGCGCCGAGAGATCGGTCAGCAGATTGCCTTCCTTGTCCATCACGCCGGGAATATTTGTCATCATCACGAGCTTCTCGGCGTTCAGCACGACGGCCAGCTTGCCCGCGACCAGATCGGCGTTGATGTTGTACGACAAACCATCTTCACCGAAGCCGATTGGCGAGATGACCGGAATGAACGCGTCGTCTTGCAGCGCTTTCACGACAGCCGGATTGATGGCTTCGACTTCACCCACCTGACCGATATCGATGAATTCGCCCGGGTTGTCGCGATCCGGCATCAGCAGCTTGCGCGCGTGGATCAGGCCGCCGTCCTTGCCGGTGAGACCAACCGCATGGCCGCCGAAATGATTGATCAGCGTGACGATGTCCTGCTGCACTTCACCGCCGAGCACCCATTCGACCACTTCCATGGTCTCTTCGTCGGTGACGCGCATGCCCTGGATAAACGTGCCCTGCTTGCCGATCTTCTTGAGCGCCTGGTCGATCTGCGGGCCACCGCCGTGCACGATCACCGGATTGATACCGACCAATTTCAGCAGGATCACGTCGCGCGCGAAGCCCTGTTTCAGGCGCTCCTCGGTCATCGCGTTGCCGCCATATTTGATCACGATCGTCTTGCCGTGATACTGCTTGATATAGGGCAACGCCTCGGCCAGGATTTCGGCTTTCAGGGTCGGCGCGATCTGCGTAAGGTCGGGAAGCTCGGACATGGCGGCGATAAGGCGAGGAGCAGTTTAAACAGGCGGAATTGTACAGGACTGACGCGCTGCATCATGCGTTTCCGATAGCATTCCGATGACGGGTGAAAGTTAGCCTTTGGTCGCGCCAGTATGGGATTGGCGCGTGAAATAATAATGTGATCGAGCGTGCGTGGGTGGGTCAAAACGTGGCGCTTCGGCAACGGCCGCGTCGTGCGCAATGCGGCGCGTGACTGTGTGTTCCGTTTTCAAAAGGCTTGGCCCCGATCATGAGCTCAACCGATCCCACTCCTCAACGCTGCGCGCTGTGCGGAGCGTTTTTTCGCTGTGCCCAGCAAACCGGCGATGCGCAGTGCTGGTGCGCAGCGCTTCCCGCTTTGCCCGCCGCGCGATCGAATCCTGGCATGACATGTCTTTGCCCGGATTGTCTGCGTGAAGAAACGCAACGTAGCATAAACATGTGAAGGGCGCGTTATCAGGGGAGTTGCCGGAAACGGCCTGAGGAGGAATCGAGCACGAAAAAAAGCAGTGATTCGTTGCCGGATCACCGCTTTTTTGCTGACTGCACCCGACGTAGTGCTTACGTGGCCGCTTTCTTCGCCGCCCGATTACGCGGCGCCGCACCCGTGTGCGTTGCCGCGAGCGCGGCCAGGTCGCGCGCGACGTTGTCCATCACCGGTTCCCACGCCGAAAATTCCGCCTGCCGGTACAACGTCGCGGTCGGATACCACGGGCTGTCCGTGCGCTCCAGTTGCCAGACTCAGTGTGGATTGGTGTCGAGGAGAATCCAGGTCGGCTTGCCGAGCGCCGCCGCCAGATGCGCGACGTTCGTGCACACGGTAATCACGAGATCGGGTGAATCGATAAACGCCGCCGTATCGTCGAACGTTTCAAATTTTCCGGTGCGGTCAGCGATCTCGAAGCCACTGTCCCGCGCCGTGGATACCGCGCCCGACGCATCCTTCTGCAGCGAGAAGAACGCGACATTCTCGATCCCGGCGAACGCTTTCGCATACCGCTCGATGCCCACGCTGCGGAACATGTTGCGCTGATGGCCTTCGTTGCCGCTCCATACAAGGCCGACGCGCAGGCGTTTGTCGGCGGCGAATTCAGTGCGCCATTCAGTGGTGAGGTCGGCATCGGCGGAAAGATACGCGCGCTTCGCCGGAATGGTCTCCGCGTCGATGCCGAAATGCAGCGGCAGGCTCAGCAGCGGAAAATGGAAGTCGAACGCGGGCAACGGCCCGTCGTGCGGCAGGCATTCGACGCCCTTCGGCGCCATGCGCGCCATCAGCGGATGCACCGCCTTGAAGGCAGCCCACACGAGCGTGCCGCCCTGCGCGTGAACCTTTTTCGCGAGCAGGGGGACGAAACGCGAGAACTGCAGCGCGTCGCCGAAACCTTGTTCACCCCACAACAACAAGGTTTTGCCCCGCAATGCTTCGCCGTTCCATCGCGGCACCGGGAACTCGGGATGCGAATTGCGCAGTTCGCTTGAACCGTCCCAGCGCGATTCGAAATTGGCCCATCCACGCGCGTAAATGCCCTGCACGAGATCGAGAATGGAGAGATTGAACGGAAGACGCGGCATTCCGGGCGCGATATTGGCCGCCGCTTCGGCGGCTGCAGTGGCCTCCGGCCAACGCTGCGCTTCTTTCAAGGCGAGGCTGTAGTTCGACAACGCGAGCGAATTCGACGGATTGATTTCAACCGAACGCTTGCCTGCCGCAAGCGCACGCTCGAGTTCCCGGCGGCGCGGATAGACGCGCGACAGATTCGTCCACGCTTCAATATCGCCGGCATTCGCAGCGACAGCCTCTTACAGCATGGTCAACGCTTTGCCTTCGCTGCCCGTGACTTCGTAGGCGACCGCGAGATTGTTGCGCAAGGTCGGGACGGCCGGATTGATTGTATGGGCGCGTTCGTAGAAGGGAATTGCATCGGCGTGACGGTTGGCGAGCTGAAGCGCATAACCGAGATGCCAGAGCGCGAGCGCATGTTGCGGATGCCGATCAACAAGTTGAGCCGCGAGCTGAATGCCGTCGCCAATGCGATTCTGCTTCAGCATTGCATCGATCAGATCAAGGCCAGTCTCGGGCTGGTCAGGTTGCAACGTCATGGCGGCCTGCAGCCACACGGCGCGCTCGACCTGGTTGCCTTGCGCGTTCATGCTGCGCGCGTTGTCAATGAACACTTTCAGCGCACGCGGGATAATGGTGTCTTGAAGTGCATCCGCTTGTGGCGCTTCGCTGAGAAGCTGAATGGGGCGGGACGATGGGCTGTTAGTCATTTTGTGTATGCGGCCTTGCCGCCCTGTACTAGACAACGCTAGATGGTGCGGCAAGTGGCTATATCCAACCATTAGACTATTCTGAAATTAGAGGTGAAATTCACCGCGATGCATCGAATAACGAACACAGGCCGCGTCAATCTCGGTCACCTGTTTTGGCTTCGCAGCCTTGCGATCATCGGCCAACTGGTCACGATCGCCGTCGTACAGGAGTTCTACGGAGCGCATCTGCCACTAGCGGCCATGCTGACCATTGTCGCGCTGGAGGTATTGTTCAACGCGCTGACATGGGTGCGCGTTGCGCGCGCGCAGCCTGAAACGAATCTCGAACTGTTCGGGCAGCTCGGGGTCGATCTCGGCGCGCTGTCCGCGCTGCTGTTCCTGAGCGGCGGCGCGACGAATCCGTTTGTCACGCTTTACCTCCCGTCGCTCGCGATCGCCGCCGCGGTGCTGCCGTGGCGTCTGACCATCTGGCTCGCATTGTTCGCGGTCGTCTGTTATTCACTGCTGACGGTCAGCTACGTCCCGCTGAACATGGAAGACCCGCTGAATTTGTTCGAGTATTTCCGCATCGGGCTGTGGGTGAACTTCATGGTCAGCGTGGGCTTGATCGGCTGGTTCGTGGCGCGGATGTCGCGGGCGCTGCGCGCGCGGGATTTTGCGCTGGCCGACGCCCAGGAGCGGCTGCTGCGCGACGAGCGCGCCGTGGCGCTGGGTGTCCAGGCAGCCACGGTTGCGCATGAGATTGGCACGCCGCTGTCGACCATCGCGATGCTGAGCGAGGAGTTACGCGACTCCGCCCGCCACGATCCGAATCTCGCCCCCTATTCCGCCGATATCGAACTGCTCGAGCAGCAAATGACGTTGTGCACGTCCGCCCTCGCGCGCCTGCGCAGCCGTGCGACCGGACCCGCGCCGCGGCAACCGCTGGATGACTGGCTGCATGGGTTTGTTGAACAATGGCGCTTACGCCATCCGCACGTGCGTTTTGAATTGATCGAGCCGTACGATGAAGCGAAAGATGAGTCGGGAGACGAAACGAAGGAGCGCAAGCGGGCGGGGCAGTTTCTGAGCGATCCCGTCGCGGTAGGGCAAATACTGACCATTCTGCTGGATAATGCGGCGCGGGCCAGCAGCGATTCGGTGACGCTCGCGACGTCGGCGAGCCGGCATCTTGGCGAGCCCGTGATTCAATTCGATATCCGCGATCAGGGCCCCGGCATTCCGGCGGCATTGCGGGGTTCGCTCGGCGCGATGCCCGTCGACAGTACGCAGGGTGGCCACGGTGTCGGCCTGTATCTGGCATTCTCGGCGGCAACGCGGCTTGGAGGGTCGATCGAGCTCACGCCAGCCAACCCGCACGGTACGCACGCCATCCTGCGTCTCGCCGACACAAGCGCCCCAGCATCGCGGGAAAAAGCAGCAAGGACGGGCCGCGGCGGCGTCGCCGCTTCCGTCACTACGGAGAAAAGAGCATGAGCGATACAAATTTTTTGGTCATCGATGACGACGAGGTTTTCTCGGGCATTCTCGCGCGCGGTCTGACACGGCGCGGCTATACGCCGCATCAGGCGCATGACGCCGCCACGGCGTTGAGATTGGCGAACACGCAGAAGTTCGGCCAGATCACGGTCGACTTGCACCTCGGGCACGATTCCGGGTTGACGCTCGTCGCGCCTTTGCGCGATCTTCAGCCCGATGCACGGATTCTCGTGCTGACGGGTTATGCGAGCATCGCGACGGCAGTTCAGGCCGTGAAAGATGGCGCCGATAACTATCTGGCGAAGCCGGCGAACGTCGAGACAATCCTCTCCGCGTTGCAGGAAGAAGCCAGCGAGCAGACGGCGGAAGAGGCTATCGAGCATCCGGCGCTGCTGTCGGTCGCGCGGCTGGAGTGGGAGCACATCCAGCGCGTGCTGGCCGAGAACAGCGGCAATATTTCAGCCACGGCGCGAGCGTTAAACATGCATCGACGTACACTGCAGCGCAAGCTGGCTAAGAAACCCGTGCGGCAATAAACGTTATGTAGAACGTAAAAGAGCGGTTCATGATTTCAGTCATTTGCTGAAATCATGAACCGCCCTTTTTTGATTCAAACGCGCTTTACAGCACGTAGCGCGACAAATCTTCGTCTTCGGCTACATCGTTCAGCGCCTTGTCGACATAAGCGGCATCGATCTTCACCGGATGACCCGTGTGATTGCCCGCCGCGAACGACACTTCCTCAAGCAGCTTTTCGATCACGGTATAAAGCCGCCGCGCGCCGATATTCTCGGTCTTCTCGTTCACCGAAAACGCAATCTCAGCCATCCGGCGAATCCCGTCCGAGCTGAAATCCAGCTCGACATCTTCGGTCGCCAACAGCGCCGTGTATTGCTTCACGAGGCTGGCATCGGTCGTATTCAGGATGGATTCGAAATCCTCCACGGACAGCGAATCCAGTTCGACGCGAATCGGAAAACGTCCTTGCAGTTCGGGGATCAGATCGCTCGGCTTGGCCAAGTGGAACGCACCGCTAGCGATAAACAGGATGTGATCCGTCTTGATCATCCCGTATTTCGTATTGATGGTCGTGCCTTCCACAAGCGGCAGCAGGTCGCGCTGCACACCAGCACGCGACACTTCCGCGCCGCCCGTTTCACTGCGCGAAGCGATCTTGTCGATCTCGTCCAGGAACACAATGCCGTTCTGCTCGACGTTCTGAATCGCCTTGGTCTTGACCTCTTCGTCATTGAGCAGCTTGCTGGCTTCTTCGTCGGTGAGCAGTTTCAGCGCATCCTTGACCTTCACCTTGCGCTGCGTCTTCTTGCCGCCGCCGATATTCGCAAACATGGAACGGATCTGGTCCGTCATTTCCTCCATGCCCGGCGGCCCCATGATGTCCATGGTCGCTTGCGGCGCCTCGATGTCGATCTCCACTTCCTTGTCGTCGAGCAGGCCTTCGCGCAGGCGCTTGCGGAATGTCTGGCGCGTGCTGTTCGCGCTGTCGTCCTGCAATTCGGCCGTGCCGAAACCCGCGGTCGGCCGCGCACTTGGTAGCAGGATGTCCAGGATCCGGTCCTCGGCGCGGTCGATGGCCCGCGAACGCACTTTGCGCATCTCGCTCTCACGCGTCTGCTTGACCGAAATCTCGATCAGGTCACGCACGATGCTGTCCACGTCGCGACCCACGTAGCCGACCTCGGTGAACTTCGTTGCTTCGATCTTGATGAACGGCGCGTCGGCGAGTTTCGCCAGGCGGCGCGCGATTTCCGTCTTGCCGACGCCTGTCGGTCCGATCATCAGGATGTTCTTCGGGGTAATTTCCTGGCGCAGCGGTTCGGCGACTTGCTGACGCCGCCACCGGTTGCGCAACGCGACAGCGACCGCTTTTTTCGCGCGGCCCTGGCCGATGATGTGTTTATCGAGTTCCGAGACGATCTCGGCGGGAGTCATGGTGGTCATCGTTGGTCCTTGTCCTGTGCTCGCGTGTTACGCGAAAGCCGTGTTACTCGATCGTCTCGATGACGCGATTGTGATTCGTATAAATGCACATATCGCCCGCGATGGTGAGTGCCTTTTCGACGATATCGCGTGGCGAGAGTTCGGTGTTTTCGGCGAGCGCCTGCGCCGCGGCCTGCGCATAGGCACCGCCCGAACCGATCGCACAAATGCCGTTTTCCGGATCGAGCACGTCGCCGTTACCCGTGATGACGAGCGTGGTTTGCGCGTCGGCGGCAATCAGCATGGCCTCCAGCCGGCGCAGCATGCGGTCGGTGCGCCAATCTTTGGCGAGCTCGACGGCAGCGCGTGTCAGGTTGCCCTGGTGCTTTTCCAGCTTGGCTTCGAAGCGGTCGAGCAGGGAAAACGCGTCGGCCGTGCCGCCCGCGAAACCGACCAGGACCTTGCCGCCATAGATGCGGCGCACTTTCTTCGCGCCGCCTTTCATCACGATATTGCCGAGGGTGACCTGGCCGTCGCCACCGAGGGCGACCTTGTCACCGCGTCGTACGGAGACGATGGTCGTGCCGTGAAACTGTTCCATGTGCATTCCTTTGAAAGCGGAGTGGGCGCGGCAGTTGGAAAACCCGTATGCCGCCGCGCCGCCGGGGAATCCTTTGGCAGCGTGAGAAGGCCGGGTGCGCTGCAATGTTGCGCTCCAGCGGACATTCGCCACGCCCGCGCCACGAGAGCGCGTCCAGTTTATTTTAGGGCGCAGCGGAATTTATCAAGGCGCTTCGCGCGGCATCTTGTGTGCGTTGGCCATTGGGCCAGGTTTGTAGCGCACCGGTACGACGGAACACGCCTTGCCGGGCGCAAAAAACGCGGCACAAAAACAAAAGGCACACGATTTTTCGTGTGCCTTTTGTTTTTTCAACGTGTTTCGAGCGCTGTCCAACCTCGTCGGACCAAATCCCGGCCGGCAGGTTTCCCGCCGCGACCGAGGCCGCGGCGAACGCTGCCTGGGACAGATCAGTCGCCGAACAGCTTCTGGCGCAGTTCGCGTCGCTCCTGCGCTTCGAGCGAGAGCGTGGCCGTCGGGCGCGCGATCAGGCGCGGAATGCCGATCGGCTCGCCCGTTTCCTCGCACCAGCCGTAATCGCCCGACTCGATGCGCGCAAGCGACTGCTGCACTTTCTTCAGCAGCTTGCGTTCGCGGTCGCGCGTGCGCAGTTCGAGCGCGTGCTCTTCCTCGATCGTCGCGCGATCGGCCGGATCCGGAACGATGACCGTTTCGCGCAGGTTTTCCGTCGTCTGGCCCGCATTCTTAAGAATGTCGGCCTGCAACTGTTCCAGTCGGACCCTGAAGAACGCGAGCTGATCCTCGTTCATGTAGTCCTTGTCGGCCATCTTCTGGATTTCGTCTTCAGTCAACAATCGTTTCGTCGTCATCTGGCTTGCTTCTTCAATGTGGGGCGATGTCGTTCGCCATCTTCGCGGTCGCTCGCCGCGCTCGCCGCCGCCGTTGTCCGGATTTCCCGCACTCCGGCGATATTCGCCAACAATTACTGCATGCACTTACTACGCTAAACGGGCTGCGACTCTCGCGGCGCCACGTGGGGCCAATTTCATCTGGAACACTGCATTCTGATCAATTCATCTGGACTGATTTTCAAGCGATTCGACCGGTGCCCGATGTTCGGAACAACACTTTACTGTTCACTTCTGCCCTTTCACTTCCGTCCGGCCCGCTTCTTTTTCAGTAGCAATTGCGCCGGGCTTTGTAGTCAAGGCTTGGCGGTGTCCCGGATTCTCCAGTGGGGCTGTATTGTAACTGAATCGCAATTGCGTACTACACCTGAGCAAAACACTGCCGCAATTCGTTCGTTATCTCAAAAATATAACGCGCTGACGTTTAAAAAGCGATGGTTCTCGGTGAGCGTGAACACATATTGCAACGACGTTCATCGCCAAAAAGCGCCGGCTCCTGGAAGCGCAGCGATTTTAGCCTCGCCGCCGTGTCGGCATGATTGCGCTTCAGGGGAGAAATAGCGAGAACTGTGCCGGAAATGGCGCTTTTCGGATTGAGCGGCGACGCGAAGCTGTCGTTTAAGGGCTTCGCGTTTCGCCGTTTTCTTCGGTTTCGCCGTTTTCTTCAGCGTATTCGATCAGACCAGGCAGGCGGTCAGCCCGTCGATGATCAAATCCTGCGGCAGCTCAATGCCAATGAACACCATCTTGCTGTTCTTCTTTTCGATCGGTTGCCATTTCGCGGCAAGATCGCTGCCCATCATTTGATGCACGCCCTGGAACACGACCTTGCGATCGACGCCCTTCATATACAGCACGCCTTTGTACCGCAGCAGTCGCTCACCGTAGATCTGCAGGATGCCGCCGAGGAAGTCTTCAAGGCGGTTGGGATCGAAGGCGCGGTCGCTGCGAAATACAAACGACTTGATCTTGTCGTCGTGGTGCGCGTGGTGGTGGTTCGCGTGGCCATGCTCGTGGTCGTGACTGTGGTCGTGGCCGCAAGTGGCGTGGTCGTGATCGTCGTCGTGCGCATGGTCGTGCCCGGCGTGATCGTGGTCATGCGCGTGATCGTCTTCCGCGAGGAAATCAGGATCGATTTCGAGCTTCGAATTCAGGTTGAAGCCGCGCAGATCGAAGATTTCCTTGATGTCCGCTTCGCCGAAGTTCACCACTTTGATCGCGGCGCGCGGGTTCATGTGAACCAGACGGTGCTTGAGCGCGTCAAGCGCGGCGGCGTCGACCAGATCGGACTTCGTGATGAACAGGCGGTCCGCGAAACCCACTTGGCGCTGCACGACTTCGTGTTCGTCAAGCTGATGGTTGGCGTGCTTTGCATCGACAAGCGTGATGATTGCGTCGAGCAGAAATTCGTCGGCGATGGCGTTGTCCATGAAGAACGTCTGCGCAACCGGGCCCGGATTGGCGAGTCCAGTTGTCTCGATGACCACGCGATCGAAGTTCAGCGTGCCGGCCTTCTTGCGATCGGCGAGATCTTCAAGCGCGCGCGCGAGGTCGCCGCGGATCGTGCAGCAGATGCAGCCGTTGCTCATCTGGATGATCTGCTCGTTCGTTTCCTGGACGAGGATCTCGTTGTCGATATTTTCTTCGCCGAACTCGTTCTCGATCACGGCGATCTTCATGCCGTGCTTGTCGTTCAGGATGCGCTTGAGCAACGTGGTTTTGCCGCTGCCTAGAAAGCCGGTCAGGATGGTAACGGGAATCATGGTGGTCGCCCTGTTCTTTAAAGTCGAAGGATCGTGCGGCATGTTTTCAGGCTGGGGGCGTGATCTAAGACTCCCGCGCTACGCCCGAAAACATGCGGTCGGTCGATTATTGAAACATATTTGTCAAGCGGACGCTTTGCGCTCCTCTGTGCCCCCTTGAACGCGCGCCGTCCGAAGCGTTCAACTATGGGCGATCACGCGATTTGCAACAATAGGCCTTTCAGGTATTCCCCTTCGGGAAACGCGGTTAAAAGCGGGTGATCGATGCCTGTGCCAAGGCGCTTCAGGATACGCGCGTCAACTTTCGCGTCGGCCGCGGCGCCCGCAACGATCTTCTGGAACAGATCGGCGTCGATTGCGCCCGAGCACGAATAGGTGAACAGCAAGCCGCCCGGGCGCAACAGTTTGAAGGCGGTCAGGTTGATGTCCTTGTACGCACGCGCGGCGCGGTCCACGTGTTCTCGCGACGGCGCGAACTTGGGCGGATCGAGCACGATCAGGTCAAAGCGGTCGCCTCCCTCATGCAAGCGGCGCAAGGTCTTGAACGCGTCGGCGTCGAGCCATTCGGCGCGTTGCGGATCGAAACCGTTTGCCGTGACGTTTTGCTGGGCGAGCGCCAGCGCGTCACCGGAGGAGTCGATCGATACCACGCGTTTTGCGCCGCCTTTCAGCGCCGCCAGCGAAAAACCGCCGGTGTAGCAGAAGCAGTTTAGGACGTCGCGGCCGTCGGCGTATTGGCGCACGAGCGCGCGATTGTCGCGTTGATCGATGTAAAAACCCGTCTTATGGCCCCGTTCGACGTCGATGTGATACCGCACGCCGCCTTCATTCGCGATCAGGGTGGCTGGGGGCGGATCGCCGGCCAGCACGCCGGTGATCTGTTCGAGCCCTTCCTTCTGACGGATCGACACGTCGGAGCGTTCATAGACGTTCGGACAGCCGGTTGCGCCGATCAGCGCTTGCACGATCGCCTCTTTCCAGTGTTCCACGCCCGTCGCCATGAACTGGCAGACCAACTGGCCACGTTGACTTTCATCGTCCGCGACGTAGTAATCGACGATCAAGCCCGGCAGCCCGTCCGCCTCGCCGAAAATCAGCCGCGTGGCGCCTGTGTCGCGCACCATTGTTTGCCGGTGCGCGATTGCCCGCTGTACACGGCGCTTGAAAAACGCGTGATCGATGGGCTCGCTCTCGTCGAAACTCCAGACGCGGGCGCGAATCTGCGAGATCGGGCTGTACGACGCACGCGCCAGAAACCGGCCATCGTGGGCGCGGATCAGCACGGTTGCACCGGGCGCGGGCTTACCTTCCACGTGCTCGATCGCATTTGAATAGATCCACGGATGGCGGCGCGCAAGCGACTTTTCGTTCGCCGCTTTCAGCGTAATGATGTTCATTCGGGTCTTCGGTGAAAGCGCTGACTGAACGTCGGAGTGAACGCCGGTGCAGGTTCGGGCCGCGTTTTGTGTCTGTTTCTATTGGCAGCGGGAGAATCGGGTGGGTCCGTCGGTTATGTTAGTTTCGCGGTGAGTGGGCCGCGTTTTTGGGCGCGGCGCCGCGCCGACATCTTGTTGCTTGCCGCCAAATGCCAGGTTAGTCGCGTTTTTTTGCGCGCGGATGCGTCTGGTCGTACACGCGGGCCAGATGCTGGAAATCGAGCGATGTATAAACCTGCGTGGCCGCAATACTCGCGTGGCCGAGCAGTTCCTGCACGGCCCGAAGGTCGCCGCTGGATTGCAGCACGTGCGTGGCGAACGAATGCCGCAAGACGTGCGGATGCACATTCGACGGCACGCCGGCCAGCAACGCCATGCGTTTCACCCGATCACGGACCACATTCGGCGACATCCGATTGCCACGCACAGACAGAAACAGCGCGTGGGGATCGTCTTTCACAAATTGCCCGCGCACTTCGATCCACGCACGCAGCGCGGTGATCGCCTTGCTGCCCACGGGCACGGACCGCCGCCGGTTTCCCTTGCCGAGCACATTGACTTCGGTGCTGGCGAGGTCAAGCCATCCCGCCGACAAATGCCCTTCGGATTGCACAAAATGCACGTCCAACCCGACCAGTTCGGCGAGCCGCAAGCCGGACGAATAGAACAATTCGAGGATGGCGTGGTCCCGCAGCGCTTCGGGTGTATCGCCTTGAGGCGCTTCCATCAGTGCGTTGGCGTCATCGACGGAAAGCGCCTTGGGCAAGGACTTCGCGCGTTTCGGCGCGCGCACGGTCGCGACCGGATTGGCTTGCATTTCAACCTGCTCGGCAAGCCACCGATAAAACGCCCGCCACGCCGATAACCGATGCGCAATTGAGCGCGCCGACAATCCGCCGCCGTGAGCGCGGGCTACAGCGCCCCGCATGTCGGTGGCGGTCAGCGACTCCAGCGCCCGGCCGTTCGCCAGCTTCTTCAGTTCGTCGAGTTCGTGCGTATAACCGCGCAGCGTGTGATCCGATAACCGTCGCTCGTGCTCGAGCATCGAAAGATAGGCGGTTACCGGATCGTCGGTCATGTTAGTGGGGCAGCAAGCGGCTGAGCGCGGCGCTGGCGAGCGTGCCGATTTGCGTCAGGAAGTCGGTCGCCATGCCTTCGTGGAACCGGCGCGGATCGGGCGAACCCATGACCAGCAAGCCGAATGCAGGCGCTTCGGGGCCGGCCGACGGGTCACGCAGCGCGAGCAGGGCGATGGATTCCGTGGTGTTGGCGGTATCGACGACACCATCCGTTGTAGCCGATGCCACCGAGACCGAACTCGCCGATGTCAGCCACTGAGCGGCCTCGAAGCCGGTATTCGGCCCGCAATACGGCGTAGTCAGACCGCTCGTGAAGGAGCGGACTTCCTCGCTCGTGGTCCTTGCAAATTCGGCTTGCGCGTAGGGCTCGGCGACATCCCACACCCGCAGCGCGGCTTGTGGCACCTCGAAAATTTCACACAGGCCAGCGGGAATGGTTTTCGGCAACGCATGGGGATCGCGCTCGGACATTACGCGAATTGTCCATCGATGAAACTTCGCGGCGATGCTGTCGTTCTCATGTCCGTAACGAAGCAATTCGGCCAGCCGGCGTTCGATCTGCTTGTTCTTGTCGCGCAGCATTTGCATCTGGCGCTCTTGCAGCGACACCGCCGACTTGCCATGCGGATTGGACAGCCGGATCGTGCCGAGCAACTCGGCGTGTTCGGCAAAGAAATCAGGATTCGCAATCAGGTAATCGGCGACTTCGCGTTCGTTCATGGTATCGGGCAGCATCGGGTTCCTGACGGTCAGTCGGCTTTATTCAGCATTCGCAAGTGTGGGATCAAGCTCGATCTCGCCTTCGAATACGGTGGTGGCGGGGCCGGCCATAAAGAGCGGCGCCTCGGCGTTGCGCGCGCCAGCCCAGGTGATGGTCAGCGTGCCGCCGTGGGTCTCGACCTGCACAGGCGAGTCGAGCAGACCGCGCCGGATACCGGCAGCGACCGCTGCGCATGCACCGGTGCCGCATGCCAACGTTTCGCCGGCGCCGCGTTCGAAAACACGCAGCTTGACCGCGTTGCGGTTCACGATCTGCATGAATCCGGCGTTCACTCGGTTAGGAAAGCGCGCGTGATGTTCGATCACCGGCCCTTCGATCAATACCGGCGCGTTTTCCACGTCGGCCACGATCTGTACGGCGTGCGGATTTCCCATCGACACCACCGAAACCCAGCGGGTTTCTGCTTGAACGTCGAGCGGCCAGAGCGTGTCGGCGCCTTCGGAGCGTCCTTGCAAACCTTCCGGGTTGAAGGGAACCAAGGCGGGTTCGAACTCCGGACGGCCCATGTCCGCCACCACGTCGCCGTTCTCCTGCATGGTCAGCACGATCACGCCTTGATGTACCTGTACTCGAACGCTTGTCTTGCTGGTGAGGCCCCGGTCGCGCACGAACTTCACAAAGCAGCGCGCGCCATTACCGCAATGCTCCACTTCGCCGCCGTCGCAATTGAAGATGCGATATTTGAAATCAACGCCGTCGATGTCCGGTTTCTCGACCAGCAGCAATTGATCCGCGCCGACGCCGAAATGCCGATCCGCGAGCGCGCGCACTTGCGCTCCGCTCAGCGAGAGTGGTTTGGAATAGCCGTCGAGCACGACAAAGTCGTTGCCCGCGCCGTGCATTTTGGTGAATTCGAGTTTCATGCCGCTATTGTAAGTGACGCGCAGCAAGGGCATGCACTAGACCAAATGGCCGATGACCCCGAACTTGTACTGCAATTGCCCATTGTTTCCCGCAGACTGGTATCAGCCGGTCAATAGAAGCCCGGTTCGCCCGGCGGTCGCGTCTTGAAGCGCTTGTGCACCCAGTAATACTGCTCCGGTATCAGCCGGACCTGATCCTCAAGGAACGCGTTCATGCGGCGGGCGTCGGCTGCGTCGTCGCCGGTCGGGTAGTTTTCCCAGGGTTTGAATACCCGCAGGCGGTAACCCTTGTAGTTCGGCAGCACTTCGCCCACGAACGGCATGATTTGCGCATGCCCGGTCTTGGCGAGACGGCCGACCGCGGTCAGCGTGCAGGCTTGCACGCCGAAAAACGGCACGAAGGTGGAATTGCGCATGCCGTAGTCCATATCGGCGCCAAGCATGACGGGCTTGCGGTCCCGCAGCCAGCGCAGCACGATCCGCGCGCTGTCCGCGCGGCTCGCCATTTCGGCGTCGAAACGGCCGCGTTGTTTCTTCGCGATGTCGTCGAGCGCTTTGTTCGACATCGGCTGATACAGCGATCCGCAGGTCCTGTGCAGCGAGTAGTTGATCCACACCGAAGCCGCCTCGATTGCGACGAAGTGGAAACCGAGCAACAACGTGGGCGGCATGTCGGGATCGAGGAGATCCACTTCGCTGTCCACCTCGATCAGCTTGGCGAGCTTTTCCGCCGAGCCGAACCATTGCACGCTGCGCTCCACGTAACTGCGGATCGCGTGCCGGAAATGCTTCTGGGCGACTTCTTCCCGGCGCTCAGGCGTCCACTCGGGGAAACACAGGCCGAGATTGATATGTACGATCCGTTTGCGGTGGCTTGGAATCTGATAAAGCAGCCATCCGAGGCCATCGCCGAAACGTGCGGTGATGCCGTAGGGAATGAGGGCGAGCAGTTTCAGGAAGCCCACTGCGAGGGCGACGCCAATGCGACCTAACATGTGACGCTCCCATGGGTCAGGAAAACGGGGTTTCGACTCTGCCCGGGAGCGTTCCGGGCATGACGCGGGTGAGGGTATTTCTGGGATGGCAGCAAACGTTCGGCTCTGTGACAAAAGTGAGAAGCCGCTATAATAAAACCTTCGCCGAGTTAATGGACAACTTGCGGGGCGAAGCTGGATAGCGTTTACGGCGCTATCCGGACCATGTTTTCCGCTAAAGCGTCGCCGCTTCAGACTCCAGACGAAGTCGGCTACGTGAGCAACTTACCCGTACTCAAATGGAGTCTGAAGCGTGTCAAACGATTATTTCTTTACCTCTGAATCCGTCTCCGAAGGCCACCCGGACAAGGTAGCCGACCAGATCTCCGACGCCATCCTCGACGCCATCCTGGCGCAGGACAAGTATTCGCGCGTCGCGGCCGAAACCCTTTGCAACACGGGTCTTGTCGTGTTGGCGGGTGAAATCACCACGCAGGCGAACGTCGACTACATCCAGGTCGCGCGGGACACCATCAAGCGCATCGGCTACGACAATACGGAATACGGCATCGACTATCGCGGTTGCGCGGTGCTCGTCGCGTATGACAAGCAGTCGCGCGACATTGCGCAAGGCGTGGACGCCGCTCATGACGACAACCTTGATCAGGGCGCAGGCGACCAAGGCCTGATGTTCGGCTACGCATGCGACGAAACGCCCGAACTCATGCCGTTGCCTATTCACCTCGCGCACCGTTTGGTTGAGCGTCAGGCGAATCTGCGTCGCGATGGCCGCCTGAACTGGCTGCGTCCGGACGCGAAGTCCCAGGTGACCGTGCGTTATGTCGATGGCAAGGCGCATAGCATCGACACTGTCGTGCTCTCCACGCAACATGCACCGGAAATCGAACTGAAGGCGCTGCGTGAAGCCGTGATCGAAGAGATCATCAAGCCGGTCCTGCCGGCCGATCTGATCAAGGGCGACATCAAGTTCCTGGTGAATCCGACCGGTCGTTTCGTGATCGGCGGTCCGCAAGGCGATTGCGGATTGACGGGTCGCAAGATCATTGTCGATACATACGGTGGTGCAGCGCCTCACGGCGGCGGCGCGTTCTCGGGCAAAGACCCGTCTAAGGTTGATCGCTCGGCAGCGTATGCCGGCCGTTATGTCGCGAAGAACATTGTCGCGGCAGGACTGGCTTCGCGCTGCCTGATCCAGGTGTCCTACGCAATTGGCGTGGCGCGTCCGACTTCGGTCATGGTCAACACGTTCGGCACGGGCCGCGTGTCGGATGCAAGGATCCAGGAGCTCGTCCTCGAGCATTTCGACCTGCGTCCGAAGGGCATCATCCAGATGCTCGACCTGCTGCGTCCTATCTATGAGAAGTCTGCGGCGTATGGTCACTTTGGCCGTGAAGAGCCGGAATTCTCGTGGGAAGCCACGGACAAAGCGCTGTTGCTGGCAGAAGCCGCCGGCACAGAACCGGTTGTTGAAACAGCCTGAACGTCTAGTTTGAGCTTGAGTATGTAAAAAGCCCGCTGAGCATCACGCTCAGCGGGCTTTTTTTATTGTTGCGGTTGACGCCGACCTGTCCGCTGGCAGCGCACGCTGCTTCATCTCGCGATCACAGCGGCAAAACCGCGCACGCACGCGCGAGCGAATCCAGACCAGGCGTCTTCAGAAATAATCAGCGTGCACCAAATGCAAACCATTCGTTGCTGGTCGAAAGCCTTCGCGGACGACGACTCGTCGTATTAATTACACCGGGTGCCAATTTCAATTTAGCCACGGGTGCGCGTAATTGCGTTGGTTTTCGCAATAACGCTTTAAATGCGGCCTGACGCGATGCCGCCCTTAATCGCAGATTTGAAAAAAATCCGTGAAACCAGGAACGAATGCCATTGACGGGATGGGTATTCCTGAATTGTCCTGCGAGCAACTGGGTGCGCGCGGAATGATGGCGTAAGGCCCGAACAACGCTGCGGCCGGCGGGACGTGCAGCACGGACGGCGGCACGGGTAAGACGATTCGTGAAACGGATATTCATGGATTTCACAGGCTCGGGTTCGCAATGGCTGCAACCCGACATTAGTCGGATCAAAAAAAGCGTTCAATAGTTTGATCGATTGAACACAATAAAAGTTGCGAACTTGAAGCGCGCACTTATTTAATAGATTTTCATCGAGCGGAATTTTCGATGGGCTCTCTCAATGCACGACGGCAGGTTATAGAAGAATTGTTACTGCCGGAAGTCGGCATTTTCCCGCACGGATGTTCGACGGCCAGAACCCGCAGGACGGAGCGCCGGACGCCCCGGGCGATTTACAATCGATGTATTCGCCCTAATTAGCCGGCTCTCTTGCAGCACGATGAAGCCAGCCGGCCAGACGCTTTCCCTGTGAGTCGATATGCCGAATCAATCGAAGATGGAACAAGTCCGCGAGCTGCGTGAGAACGGCTACGTGGTGGTGCCCGGCCTGGTCTCGCCGGAGCGCTGCGAAGCCATGCGCAACGTGGCGAAGCAGCAATTGGTGGAAGCGGCAGCGCCGGTGGAGTTTGAAGCCGACCTGCAATATCCCGGCGCGCCGAATTCAAAAGACGCGCCCGGCGGGCATACCGTGCGGCGCTTGCTCGATGCATACGGGCGCGATCCACGCTTCGCCGCTTGGGCTACGTCGCCCGACGTGCGTGGCTGGATGGAAGTGTATTTCGGCGAGGCACCGACGCTTTCGCGCGCTCACCACAACTGCGTGATGACGAAGCACCCGGCTTACGGCAGCCTGACCGGCTGGCATCGCGATGTGCGTTACTGGAACTTCGAGCGGGATGATCTCGTGTCGGCGTGGGTGGCGCTCGGTAACGAGACGGTCGAGAACGGCGCATTGTGGTTCGTGCCGATGTCGCACAAGTTGCCATTCACGTCCGAACGTTTCGATAACGCCAAGTTCTTCCGTTCCGATCTTCCCGAGAACGAAGTGCTGATTCGCAGCGCGGTATCGCCGAAACTGAATGCCGGGGACGTCGTCTTCTTCCACTGCAACACGCTGCATTCGGCCGGCAAGAATCTCACGGATCAAGTGAAATTCTCGCTGGTCTACACCTACCGTGGCGCCAGCAACTTGCCGTTGCCGGGAACACGGTCGGCGTCGATGCAAGACGTGCCGCTTATTTGACGCCTGCGCCTGAACGCATCAGCGTTTGGCCGGGATCGCCAGCCCGATCAACCCGGCCAGCATGGCAACCGCGCCTGCTGCGATCAGCCAGATCGTCTTGTTGGTCGGCGCGCCGGTGAAGAAACGCGAAACGTCGTTGCCCAGCGAATGGTACGACTGGCCGCCGAAATACAGCAGCACGATGCCGCCTGCGATCAGTGCAATGGATATCGCCTTGGTCATGAAAATCTCGTCAATGTGCGGGCGCCCAGCTTATTGGGCCTTGGCCGATGAGTCCAGCGCCGCGGCAGCTTCTTGAGGCTCGGGTGGCGTTGGATTCGGCGCTGGCTTGATCCCCGGCTTGATCTGGCGCAGCAAGTCGGCTTGCACGTTCGCGTAATCGGTGCGGTTCGTCCAGGCGCCAACATTGAGCTTCACGCCGGTATCGGTGTATTCCGACACAGCAATCCACGGTTTGGTCTTCTCGTCGTTGATGATGCGCGGATCGGTTTCCACAATCCGATGCAGCGACGCCAGCGACTCTTCGATATTTTGATCCTCCGGAATAACCACGTTCAGCACCACGCGACGACGGTCGTTCGCGGTGAAGTTGGTGACCGGATTCGCCCAGATCGTGCTGTTCGGCACGAACATGATGACACCGTCGCTTTTCGTCAGACGAGTGGTGAACAGGCCGATTTCGTTAACGGTTCCAGCCGTCGCGCCGGCGCCTTCAATGTAGTCCCCGACCTTGAACGGCCGTAGCAGTAACAGCATCAAACCGGCTGCAATATTCTGCAACGTGCCTTGCAACGCCAGGCCGATAGCCAGTCCGGCCGCGCCGAGCACGGTCAGGATGCTGGCCGCCGCCACGCCGAATTTGCCCAGCGCCGCGACAATGGCGACCACCCGGATCGCCCATTGCACGAGGCTCGCCATGACGGGCGTGAAGGTGGCGTCAGCGTTCGTGCGGCCGAGCGCGCGTTTCACCGCGTTTGCCACGCGGTTCGATACCCACCAGCCGACCAGCAAAATCACGACGGCCATCAATACGTTGAATCCGTACGTTACGCCTGCTGTCAGTAGAAAATCGTAGGCAGGGCGTAGTTTGTCCAGCGGGTCCATGAAACTTCTCCTCATTCGAATGAACAGGGTTGGGCTGGCTCCGGCCCCTAATCGTTCCCCTTGCTGGGCATTTGGCCATGTCCCGAAAATCGGGATAGCCTTGAAGTGTTTCAGGTCAAGGTCGACGCAAGTCCGCGCGATTCGCTACCATGACGGACTCGGCGCACGTCAGACGACATGAACCGCGCGATTGTTGCTTGCCTGTGCTCGCACACCCCATTTTGTCCCTTCACCAATTCGAGGATTCCGTCATGGCTTACGAAGCAGCTTCCGAACGCTATTCAGAGATGACTTACCGCACCTGCGGCAAGAGCGGCCTGAAGTTGCCGGCGTTGTCGCTGGGTCTTTGGCACAACTTCGGCGACACCACGCCGATCTCCACGCAGCGCGACATCCTGCGCACCGCGTTCGATCTCGGCATTACGCACTTCGATCTCGCGAACAACTACGGCCCGCCGTACGGCAGCGCGGAAACGAACTTCGGACGCTTGTTCAAGGACGATTTCCGGCCGTATCGTGACGAATTGCTGATTTCGTCGAAGGCGGGATGGGACATGTGGCCGGGCCCCTACGGCCAGGGCGGCGGCTCGCGCAAGTACGTGCTGGCATCGTTGGATCAGAGCCTGCAGCGCATGGGGCTGGATTACGTCGACATCTTCTATTCGCATCGTTTCGATGCCGACACGCCGCTCGAAGAAACCGCCGGTGCTCTGGCGACCGCCGTGCATTCAGGCAAGGCGCTGTACGTGGGTATTTCGTCGTATTCGTCGGCTAAAACGCGCGAGATGGCAAAGCTGCTGGGCGAGCATAAAGTGCCGCTGCTGATTCATCAGCCGTCGTACAACATGCTGAACCGATGGATCGAAGAAGATCTGCTCGATACGCTCGATGACGTGGGCGCTGGCAGTATCGCGTTCACGCCATTGGCGCAAGGGCTGCTGACGGGCAAGTATCTGAACGGCATTCCGGCCGATGCGCGCGTCAACAAGCCGGGCGGCGGGTCGCTGAAGCAGGAGCATTTGAGCGGGAAGAATATCGAGCACGTGCGCAAGCTTAATGAACTCGCGCAACGGCGCGGTCAGAGCCTCGCGCAAATGGCGCTGGCGTGGGCGTTGCGCGGCGGGCGCGTGACATCGGTGCTGATCGGTGCGAGCCGTCCGGAACAAGTGACGGAGAACGTCGGCGCGTTGAAAAACCTGGAGTTTTCGAAGGAAGAACTCGCCGAAATCGATCAGCACGCGACCGAAGGCGGGATCAACCTGTGGGAAAAGCCATCGACGGATCAGCGGATTTAAAGCTGTATCGATAAGCATGGGGGACGCGGTTATCGCTGCGTTCCCTGACTATTGATCGAAGCCGAAGCCGAAGCCGAAGCCGAATCGTTGCTTCGATACTCACGGCCGGTGCAAAACCGGCTGATCAGCGCCACCTTCCTTTCCGTTTCGCCTATACCAGCCTGACGGCAGCAGGGCCTTTGCCTTGCTGCGCGCACGGGTTGCTATCATGCGGACTCCGGAACGCTTGCTTCCTTGCTCTATGTCCGCCTGAGGGTTTCCTCCATCGGCCGTTCCAGTGCTACGCGCGGAAAGAAAGCGCCCTAAACCCGGAAATCGCGTGTGCGGTAAAATAGCGGATTACGCGTGACGCAAGCGGGGAATGCAGTAGATTCGACATTCGGCGGAACGTTCGGGTCTTCGAAGCAATCGCCCCGGTTTGCGTATATCGCCAGAAATTCCGCTTTAGCATCACACATTGCTTTCGTTGCGCCTTCTATGTGTTGTCGCCGGAATCGAGCCCGAGTTATCAAGCAACAACGGCCGCCGGAACGCACTACTGCGCCGCCCTGATTCCGCACTATCCATGAAGCCATGAGCAACCTTAATCCTCAAACCGTTCTTAGCGTCCATCACTGGACCGACACGCTGTTCAGCTTCACTTGCACGCGCGATTCCGCGTTCCGTTTCGAAAACGGCCAGTTCACCATGGTCGGCCTCGAAGTCGATGGCAAGCCGCTGCTCCGCGCTTATAGCCTCGCGAGCGCGAATTACGAAGAGCATCTCGAGTTTCTCAGCATCAAGGTGCAGGACGGTCCGCTCACATCGCGTCTTCAGCATTTGAAGGTCGGCGATCCGGTGCTGATCGGCAAGAAACCGGTGGGTACGCTGGTCGCCGATAACCTCCTGCCGGGCAAGACGCTGTGGCTGTTGTCGACGGGTACGGGCCTGGCGCCGTTCATGTCGATCATCAAGGACCCGGACGTCTACGATCGTTTCGACAAGATCGTTCTCACGCATACCTGCCGTTTCGTCGATGAACTCGCGTACAAGGATTTCATCACCGAGCATCTTCCGGCGCACGAGCATCTGGGCGAGCTAATCCAGGAAAAGCTGGTGTATTACCCGACGGTTACCCGTGAAGAGTTCGCCAATCGCGGCCGGATTACGGACCTGATCGAAACGAAGAAACTGTTCGCCGATCTGGACGTAGCGCCGTTCTCGGTGGAAAACGACCGCGTCATGCTTTGCGGCAGCCCGCACATGCTGCGCGACACGCGTCAGCTTCTCGATGAAATGGGCTTCCAGGAAGGCAGCAACAATCATCCGGGACATTACGTCGTGGAGAAGGCCTTCGTGGGTTGAGCTTGGCGGGTGCTGCCTTGCCGCGGCGCGCTGGAAACGAAAACCGAAGCCTTTGTGCTTCGGTTTTTTCATTTGGGCCGTGCTTTAAACCAATCGCGATATGCAACTCCGCATTGCGATGAGAAGCCCTAATGAGCGGCTTTTACTATTGGTTGAGTTGAGGAAAGCCGATCTCATCTCAAATTAGCGCCATTAAGCAATTTTCGAACGATTTTTAGAAATTTACGCTGACACCGGGAAGTCAAAAATCAATTGTGTGCAACGTTTTGCGGCGCTTCACCTCCTCAATCCGATAAAATCGCGGGTTTTCCAATCGATTTGGCGCATTGCGCCCGAGGTTTGAGGAGTCACCCGTTCATGTCCCTGTTCCGCAAGAAAAGCATCGAGCACATGCTCGCCGGGGCGCAACGCGCCGGACTCAAAAAAACGCTGGGGGCGCTCGATCTGACGTTTCTGGGTGTTGGCGCGATTATCGGCACGGGGATTTTCGTGCTGACCGGGACCGGCGCGGTGCAAGCCGGACCGGCGCTGATGGTGTCGTTTATTTTGGCGGCCATCGCATGCGCTCTCGCGGCGCTCGCGTACGCGGAATTTGCATCGACAATTCCCGTCGCCGGATCTATCTATACGTATTCGTATGCCACGCTCGGCGAACTAGCTGCGTGGGTCATCGGGTGGGATTTGATGCTCGAATACGGGCTGGCGACGTCTGCCGTATCGGTTGGCTGGTCGGGCTATTTGCAGTCGCTGCTGTCAGGCTTCGGCATCTCGTTGCCCACGGTTCTCACCGCGGCGCCCGGCGCCGTGCCCGGACATTTCACGCTGTTCAACCTTCCCGCGTTTCTCGTGATGATGGTGATCACGTCGCTGCTGTCGATTGGTATCAAGGAATCGGCACGCGTGAACAACATCATGGTCGCGATCAAGGTGGCGGTCGTGCTGATGGTGATCGGCGTCGGCGTGTTCCACGTCACGCCGGCCAACTGGCACCCGTTCATGCCTAACGGCTGGCATGGCGTGTTTGGCGCGGCGGCCGTGATGTTCTTTGCGTTTATCGGCTTCGACTCGGTGTCGTCGGCGGCGGAAGAAGTGAAGAATCCGAGACGCGATTTGCCGATCGGGATTATTTCGTCGCTGGCGGTTTGCGCCGTGCTTTATGTGGCGGTGGCGGCGGTGGTGACCGGCATTGTCCCGGCGGCGCAGTTCGCAAATGTTTCGCATCCGGTGTCGTACGCGCTGCAGGTCGTGGGGCAAAACTGGGTGGCGGGTTTCATCGATTTGGGCGCGGTGCTTGGCATGCTGACCGTGATCCTGGTGATGGGCTACGGTCAGACGCGCATCATCTACGCGATGTCCCGCGATGGCTTGTTGCCCGCGCGTTTGTCGACCGTGCATCCGAAGTTCGGCACGCCGTTCTTCACGACGTGGCTCGTGGGCCTGTTCTTCGGGCTGATCGGTGCGCTCGTGCCGCTCAACGTGCTGGCGGAACTGATCAATATCGGCACGCTGGCCGCGTTTTCGATGGTGTCTATCGCCGTGCTGATTCTGCGTCGTACGCATCCGGATCTGCCGCGTGCGTTTCGTTGCCCAGGCGTGCCCGTGGTGCCGGTGCTGGCGGTCGCGGCTTGCCTGTTCCTGATGCTGAACCTGAAGGCCGTGACGTGGATCGCGTTCGTGGCGTGGCTGGCAATCGGGCTGGCGATTTATTTCGGCTACTCACGCCGGCATTCGAAACTGGGGCGCGGGGAGGTGTGACGCGCCCGGGTTGAACCTCGCTAAGAAGCCTTACGCCGCCCTTTGAGGCGGCGTTTTTACGCTCGCGCTCTCGGAGGTCTTGATAACCCGCGCCCCACCCGCCTTTAGCCCAATAGCGACCATCTTCGTTTTGTGCTTTACTAATTACCAGATTCAATAAACACGAACCCAGCCAGACCCTCACACTCGTGAAGTCGCAAGGCCAGTGAAGAAAAAACGGTGAGTGAGCTTCGGCTGAAACATCCCCCGAAGGAGATAGAAGCATGGCGCTCAGCATCAGTCTGACGGTCAACGGCAAAGCCGTTACCGCCACCGTCAAACCTCATATCCCGCTAGTCCAGTTTCTCCGTGAGGAGTTGGGTCTCACGGGCACGCACATCGGCTGCGACACCGCTCAGTGCGGCGCGTGCACAGTCCACCTGGATGGCCGCGCCATCAAGTCGTGCAACATCCTCGCCGTACAGGCAGACGGGTCGTCGGTGACGACTATCGAAGGAATGGCAAAGGATGGCGAGCTCCACCCCATGCAAGCGGCGTTCAAGGAGTGCCACGGCCTCCAATGCGGCTTCTGTACGCCCGGCATGGTAATGAGCGCGACTTCCCTCGCCGCGCAAAAACCCGATCTCTCCGAAGCCGATGTCCGCGAACAACTCGACGGCAATCTCTGCCGATGTACGGGGTATCACAACATCGTGAAAGCCATAGTGCAGGGCGCCCAAGCCATGAAGGCCGCGCCCTGAGCTGCCGTCCGCGCTTCAACCAAAGCTGTAACGAAGCCGCACTCACCTTTCCGATGAAGATTCGCGCCTGAACAGGAGTCCGCGATGAACGCCCCTGAGACACCCGATACCCATCACATGATTGGCGCCGCCGTTCGACGCAAGGAAGACTATCGCTTCCTGACGGGCAACGGCCAGTACACCGACGACGTCGTCCTCCCGCGTCAAACCTATGGCGTCTTCCTGCGCTCGCCCTACGCGCACGCGACGATCCGCAGCATCGACATCACCGCCGCCAAGGAAGCGCCCGGCGTCGTCGCGATCTTCGCCGGCGCCGACATGGCCGGCGAGAGCGTCGGCGGATTGCCTTGCGGCTGGCTGATTCACAACATCGACGGAAAGCCGATGAACGAGCCGCCGCATCCCGTGATCGCGCATACCAAAGTGCGCCATGTGGGCGATCAGGTGGCGTTGATCGTGGCGGAATCGGTGAAGGAAGCGAAGGACGCGCTCGAGTTGATCGAGGTGGATTACGACGTGCTGCCGGCTTGCGTCGATACCGCCACCGCAGCCGATCCAGGCCAGCCGCAAGTCCACGATGAAGCGCCGAACAACCTCTGCTACACGTGGGGCCACGGCGATAAAACCGCCACCGACGCCGCGTTCGCGAAGGCCGCGCACGTGACCACGCTGGATATCGTGAATCAGCGCCTGGTGCCGAACGCGATCGAACCGCGCGCCGTGAACGCGAGTTATTCGAAGTCCGATGATAGCTACACGGTGTACGTCGCGAACCAGAATCCGCACGTCGAGCGTTTGTTGATGGCGGCGTTCGTGTTGTCGTTGCCGGAATCGAAACTGAGGATCATTGCGCCCGATGTGGGCGGCGGTTTCGGCTCGAAGATTTATCTCTATGCGGAAGATGTGGCGTTGACGTGGGCATCGAAGAAAGTCAGGCGGCCGATCAAGTGGACGTGCGAGCGCTCGGAAGCATTTCTCTCCGATGCACACGGCCGCGATCACGTCACTAAAGCCGAACTCGCAATGGACGCCGACGGCAAGTTCCTCGGCCTTCGTGTTCATACGACGGCGAACATGGGCGCGTATTTATCGACGTTCGCGTCCGCGATTCCGACCATCCTGTACGCCACGCTGCTTGCCGGCCAGTACACCACGCCCGCGATCTACGCCGAGGTGAAGGCGGTCTTCACGAACACGGTTCCCGTCGATGCTTACCGCGGCGCAGGACGTCCCGAAGCGACCTATGTGCTTGAGCGCATCGTGGAGACGGCGGCGCGCGAGATGAACATCGATCCGGCGGAATTGCGGCGGCGCAACTTCATCCGTTCGTGGCCGTATGCCACGCCGGTTGGCCTGACCTACGATTCCGGCGATTACTCGGCATTGCTCGACCGTGCAATGGAACTCGCCGACGTAAATGGGTTTCCTTCCCGGCGCGAGGAATCGAAGAAAAACGGCAAGCTGCGCGGGCTTGGGTATTCCTGCTATATCGAGGCGTGCGGGCTGGCGCCGTCGAATCTGGCGGGCGCGTTGGGCGCGCGGGCGGGCTTGTTCGAAGCCGGCGAAATCCGGGTGCATCCCACGGGTTCGGTCACCGTGTTCACCGGCTCGCATAGCCACGGGCAAGGGCACGAAACCACCTTCGCGCAAGTGGTGGCGGACCGGCTGGGGGTATCGATGGATAACATCGAGATCGTCCACGGCGACACCGGTAGGATTCCGTTCGGCATGGGCACGTATGGCTCACGGTCTATCGCGGTGGGCGGCTCGGCGATCATGAAGGCGCTAGACAAGATCGAGGACAAGGCCAAGAAAATCGCGGCGCATTTGCTGGAGGCATCGGCGGAAGATATCGAGTTTAAGGACGGGATTTTTCGCGTGGTGGGGACCGACCGGACTAAGGCGTTCGCGGAGGTATCGCTGGCGGCTTACGTGCCGCACAACTTCCCGCTCGACAAACTCGAACCCGGCCTCAACGAAAACGCGTTCTACGATCCGAGCAACTTCACGTATCCATCGGGCGCGTATTTGTGCGAGGTGGAAGTCGATCAGGACACCGGCGAAACGCGGATCCAGAAGTTTACCGCCGTCGATGATTTCGGCAACATCATCAATCCGATGATCGTCGAAGGACAGGTGCATGGAGGGATCGGGCAGGGAATTGGTCAGGCGATGCTGGAGCGCGCCGTGTACGACAACGAAAGCGGCCAGTTGATGTCCGGCTCGTTCATGGACTACGCCATGCCGCACGCGTCCGACCTGCCGAATTTCGATGTGGAAACGTCGAAGGGTACACCGTGCGTGCATAACCCGCTGGGCGTGAAAGGCTGCGGCGAAGCGGGCGCGATCGGTTCGCCGCCGGCGGTGATCAACGCGATCATCGACGCACTTTCGCCGCTCGGCGTGACCGACCTGCAGATGCCTGCCACGCCGCATCGCGTGTGGGCCGCAATGCATGCCGCCGCCGATGCTTCAGCCGCTCGTGGCGCTTCGACTCCCGCTTGAGAGGACTTCGACATGTACTCATTCGATTATCAACGGCCGGATCAATCCGACGCAGCGGTGGCATTCCTCAAGCAACACGATGACGCCAAATATCTCTCGGGCGGGCAGAGCTTGCTGCCGACCATGCGCTTGCGGCTCGCGCAGCCCTCGGCGCTGGTGGATGTGACGCGTATCGGTTCGATGAAGGACATCACCGTGACGGGTGACAGGGTGACGATTGGCGGCGCCGTATGTCATGCGCAGGTTGCGGCGAACCCGGAGGTGCAGCGCGCGCTGCCGGGGTTGGCTGACCTTGCCGGCCATATTGGCGACCGGCAGGTTCGGGAGCGCGGAACGATCGGCGGATCGCTTGCCAACGACGATCCGGCGGCGTGTTATCCGGCGGCTGTCCTGGCGTTGAACGCGACGATCGTGACGGATAGAAGGCGTATCGCCGCCGATGACTTTTTCCTCGGCATGTACGAGACGGCGTTGGAACCTGATGAGCTGATTACGTCGGTTGAGTTTCCGATTGCCGAGCGCGCCGGGTACGAGAAGTTTCGCAATCCTGCGTCGCACTTTGCGCTGGTCGGCGTGTTCGTTGCAAAGCATGACGGCGGCGTGCGCGTGGCGATCACGGGCGCGGCGGCGTCGGTGTTTCGGGCATCGGCACTTGAGGACGCATTGTCGAAGGATTTCTCGGTTGCATCGGCGCGCAGTACATCGATTTCCGCCGATACCCTCAACGAGGACATGCACGCGAGCGCGGCGTATCGGGCGCATTTGATCCCGATTCTTGCCGGTAGGGCGGTCGAGCGGGCCAATGCGTTTTAGCGTTTCAGTTCTTTTTGCTCGCGCCGATGAACGGGCTGGGGTTCTCCCGGCGTGAGCGAAATAAACACCGACCTACCCAAGACCCAGGAACCTCATGGACCCGGCATCCATCGATGAAACCCTCGCCGCGCTGAGCGGGCAGCAATACTTCGCCAGCCGAGAACTCGCGACGGGGCTTTTTCTTGCGCTGAAAATGCAGCGCCCGCTATTTCTGGAAGGCGAACCGGGCGTTGGCAAGACCGAGCTGGCGAAGGCGGCTGCCGGCATGCTCGGGACGCAAATGCTGCGGCTGCAATGCTACGAAGGTCTCGACACAGCCAGTGCGCTCTACGAATGGGACTATCCGCGCCAGATCATGGCGCTGCGCGTGGCCGAATCCTCTGGCGAACAACCTTCGAACGATTCGCTTTATAGAAGCGAGTTCCTGCTCAAGCGCCCATTATTGCAAGCGCTTTTGCCCGACCCGTTGAATCCGGGCACTCGACGCGTTTTGCTCATCGATGAAATCGATCGCGCCGATGAACCGTTCGAAGCGTTCCTGCTCGAGTTACTGTCGGATTTTCAAGTTTCGATTCCCGAATACGGAACCGTGCGCGCCGAGCGGCCGCCGCTGGTCGTGATGACATCGAATCGCACGCGCGAGGTCCACGACGCGCTCAAGCGGCGCTGTTTATATCAATGGATCGGGTATCCGGCTCGCGATGTGGAACTGCAGATTGTGGCCGCGCGCGCGCCCGAGGCCAGCGCGGACTTGCAGGTGCGAGCGGTGGCGTTTGTGCATCGGTTGAGGACGCTCGATTTGTTCAAGGCGCCGGGCGTGGCGGAGACTATCGACTGGTGTCGAGCGTTGGCGGCGCTTTCTGTCAGCGAGCTCGATCCGCAATCGGTGCAGGACACATTGGGCGTACTGCTGAAGTACCAGGACGATCTCGTGCGCGTGGACGCCGCCGAGATCGCGCAGTGCCTCGCCGCACCTGCATGAACGACCATGGAAACGATTGAAACCCCAACACTTGCGCGCAATGTCGTGCATTTCGTGCGATTGCTGCGCGGCGCGGGTTTGGCGATGTCGCCGGCCCACAGCGTGGACGCGCTCGAAGCGCTGCGCTGGATCGATATCACCCGTCGCGACGATGTCCGCGCCGCGCTCGCCGCGCTGCTTGTCCACGCGCCCGATGAGCGCAAACTCTTCCACCAGGCCTTCGATCTTTTCTGGCGCGATCCCGATTGGGAAGGGAAACTGCGCGCGTTATTGCTGCCAAAAGTGACGAACGGCGTGCCGCCGCCCAAGCGCAACAATCGTCTCGCCGATGCCCTCGCCGCACGCGCGGCTGAACTGAAGCCGCCGAACAAACAGCCGGATAACGTTGAACATCTCCACGCGCGTTTTACGTTCAGCGCGCAAGAACGGTTGAGCCATCGCGATTTCGACACCCTTACATCCGATGAATGGCGCGCGCTTCGGCATCAAATTCGTTCGCACAGAATGCCGCTTGCCACCGAGCCCACACGCCGCTTAAAAACCGCATCGCACGGCACGCACGCCGATTTGCGCGCCAGCGCCCGGAGCGCGGTGCGCTCGGGCGGCGACTGGACAACGTGGAAATACAAGAAAGTGGTCGAACGCCGCCCACCGCTTGTCCTGTTGCTCGACATTTCCGGGTCGATGAGCGCGTATTCCCGGGCTGTGCTTTACTTCTGCCATGCTTTGTTGCAATCGCGCGAACGCCTGCAGGTTTTCCTGTTCGGCACGCGCCTGACCAACGCCACGCGCGCGTTACGCGAACGCGATCCCGACGTGGCGATCGCCGCGATCTCCGATCAGGTCGTCGACTGGTCGGGCGGCACGCGGATTGGCGCGGCGCTGGCCGAGTTCAACCGGCGCTGGGCGCGGCGTGTGCTGAGCGGTCGGGCGACGGTTCTGTTTGTCACGGACGGGCTCGATCACGAAGCAATCGATGTCCTCGAAACCGAGATGCAACGTCTGCGCCGTTTTGCGCATCGGCTGGTGTGGCTCAATCCGTTGCTTCGATACACCGATTTCACCCCGCGCGCGCGGGGCGTGCGGGCGATCCTGCCGCATGTCGATGCGATGCTTGCGGCTCATAACCTCGACAGCCTGAACGCTGTCGGCCGGGAGCTCGCGGCGGTCACGCGTCGAGCAGACCGGAAATCAGCCGGAGACACATCATGGAACTGACCGAGACGCATAATCTGCCCGTGCCGCAGAATGTTGCGTGGGAAGCGCTGAACAATACCGAAATCTTGCGCGCGTGCATTCCGGGTTGCGAAAGCATCGAAGCCGATGGCGAAAATGCGTATGCGGTAGCCATGACGGCATCGGTTGGACCCGTGAAAGCGAAATTTAAGGGACGCATGAATTTGGTGGACATCGACGCGCCGCACACGTACACCATCGTGTTCGAGGGGCAAGGCGGCACGGCCGGTTTCGGCAAGGGGCAGGCGAAGGTCAATCTGGAACCGGGCGACAATGCGGATTCAACCATGTTGTCTTACACGGCGAATGCCCAGGTGGGCGGCAAGCTCGCGCAGATCGGCTCGCGGCTCGTGGATGGCGCGGCCCGGAAGATTGCCGGGGAATTTTTCAAGCGCTTCAGTGCGCAGTTGACGCAGGGCGACGATACCGAAAGTGAACTCGGCGCCGATTCTGCGGACGATGCAGGTGAAGAGAAGAAGGGGAAAAGATCATGGACAGCGTGGATCTCGAAGTCCTGAGAAACAGCGCGCGATGGCTCGAACGTGGGCATCGCGTGTTGCTGGTGACGGTGGTGAAAACCTGGGGCTCGTCGCCCCGGCCAGAAGGCGCGATGCTCGCCGTGCGCGATGACGGCGCGGTGATGGGATCGGTGTCGGGCGGGTGTATTGAAGACGACTTGATCGAGCGCGTCAGGCAGCGCGGTATTGAGCAGACGAAGCCCGAAAGCGTGAAATATGGAATCTCGGCGGAAGAAGCGCATCGGTTCGGATTGCCTTGCGGCGGGACCATTCAACTGGTGCTTGAACCCTTGTCGATGGCGAGCGGTATCGCGGAATTGTGCGAGGCCGTTCTCGCGGGACGGCTGGTGACACGCACGCTCGATATGAACAACGGCGCCGTCAAGCTGGAAGCGGCGCGGGAAACAGATGGCGTTACGTTCGATGAAACCACGCTCTCGACTATTCACGGGCCGCGGTATCGGATGCTCGTGATTGGCGCGGGGCAGTTGTCGCGGTATTTATGCAGCATCGCGGTCGGGCTGGATTATCACGTGACGGTGTGCGATCCGCGTGAGGAGTACACGGACGAATGGGATGTGCCGGGCACGAAGATCGTGCGCACCATGCCCGACGATACCGTGATGGAAATGAAACTCGATGAACGCTGTGCGGTGATCGCATTGACGCACGATCCGAAGCTTGACGATCTCGCATTAATGGAGGCGTTGAAGACGCCGGCGTTTTATGTCGGCGCGTTGGGATCGCGGAAGAACAATGCGGCACGCAGGGAAAGGCTGAAAGAGTTCGATCTCTCCGATGCCGAGTTGTCGCGTCTGCATGGACCGGTGGGGATTTATATCGGCAGCCGGACGCCGCCGGAGATTGCGGTGTCTATTCTCGCTGAGGTAACGGCGGCTAAAAACGGTGTTTCGTTGCCGACTATTCTGCAGGTTGAAGGCGCGAAAGCGGCGCGGGAACTTGAAGGAACGGGGGAGGTTTGCGGGATATAGATTGATGCGGTATTGCCGCGCTTTGGATCGCTTCAAACACCAGCGCGGCGTTCGTGAGAGTCAGGTCACTTTGCCGTTGAGCCGCATGGATTGAAGGTATTGGCCGGATACCTCCGACGCGCCGTAATGGACCACGGTTTGATTAATCAGTGCACAAATCGATAATCCCGCCTGACGCGCGCGGATGCAGAACGACACGTCTTCACCCAGATAAACGCCGTCTTCTTCAATCGTTTCGAAGAATCCGTAGAACTTGCCGCTGGGTAGCAACGACGCATATTGTTTCGGCGGCGAATAGCAATCGGAGAAGGGTTTCGTTACCTCAAACGCTTCTCGCTGTGCGAGGAAAACGCGGGTGCCAATGTGCCGCGCTTCAGCAAATCCATTCGCGAAGTCGAGATCTCCGTCCGCATTGGTAATAGGCGCAAACGTGTAGTCGGCATGGCTTTCCAGCCATTGATGCATGCAGAGGCCGGCATCGCCGGGCTCTACGGCACGATCCAAACTGAAGCGTCTAAACGGATACGCAACGCCCGAGAGCGTTTTGTTCGCGGCCAGAAGCTTGAGGACAGCTTCGGCGGGAAACTTCATGTCGGTATCGAGGAAAAGCAGATGCGTGAATTTAGGGTGATTCAAGAAATAATTCGCGAAGAAGTGCGCGAATGATCTGCGACGACGCAACATGCAACGTCTCGTACGTCGCGCCAGATTTGGTCAATGCGTGAGTCAAGTCCAGTAGAGAGAAGGCGAAGTTGATGTGCACTTCTTCACTGTAGGTGGGGAGGCAGATGAGGACGTGGTGGTTGGACATAGTCGATTGTGAAAAATTTAGCGATGCGAAAGAGTTGCGCGAGGATTGAACCCTCGATGGTACATGTTGTGCGGACCAGGATCGTTTCGTTTTGTTTGCTGTCGAAGGTCGCAAAGAGTTTCAATCGGGGGTGGAAGGCGCGGCCCCATCTCCACCACCTATCGGCGAAACGTAAAGATTAAGCAAATTGAACGCCGCCTCACACTCGCCGTATATAATAATCATTCTCATTTGAGCGATGTAAACCCACCGATTCCAGACGGGTCGGTACCGCCTCCAACGTCCATCTCCGATCAAATTCGCCAGCGATGCATTTATTCCTGTCGCCGCGCCGCTTCTCGCCACCGAACTGACGACCCCCCCATCGCTCCATGCCCTCTCCGCAATCCCTTCGCATCTGGTCCTTTATTCATCGATGGACGAGCATCGTTTGCACGGCGTTCATGCTGTTGCTCTGCCTGACGGGATTGCCGCTCGTGTTCGGCCACGAGCTCGATGTGCTTTTAGGCGATGGCATCGAAGCGCCTGAACTCCCCGCGCATCAATCCAGCGCCCGCGCGAGTTACGACGCAATCCTGAATTCAGCACTGGCAAAGAACCCGGACCACGTGCCGCAATACATGATTTGGGAACCGGATGAGCCAATGCTTCCGATCATCGTCACAGCGCCGCGCGCCGATACGCCGCCCGACGATACTCAAAGCACGACCGTCGATGCTCGCACCGCTCAGGCGCTGGGCGCACCACCGGGGAAAGGATCGCTGAAATTCGTTCTGCTGAAACTGCATGTGGATTTGTTCGCCGGCTTGCCTGGCAAGCTGTTTTTCGGCGCGATGGGCGTGAGTTTTGTCATGGCGATTATCTCGGGCGTAATCGTCTATCTGCCGTTCTGGAAGAAGGTCGGTCTCGGTCGCGTACGGATCAAAAAGTCGCGTCGAATCGCCTGGCTCGATGGCCATAACGCGCTGGGCATGTTGACGCTCGTGTGGGCGCTATTGGTCGGCGTAACGGGGTCGATCAACACGCTCGCCGATCTCCTCCTCGATGCCTGGCGCAACGATCAACTCGCGCAAATGCTTGCGCCTTATCAAGGCAAGCCGCCGGTGAAGGCGACGGCATCCGTCGATGAAGCCATCAAGATCGCCCGCGACACAGCGCCTTCGATGATTCCATCGTTCGTCGCTTTTCCCGGTACGCGTTTCAGCAGTCCGCACCATTACACGGTTTTCATGCGCGGCGATGGCATTTTGACGACGCGATTGCTGCGCCCGGTTCTAATCGATGCAGAAACGGGTGCGCTCACGGATTCGCGTGAATTGCCGTGGTATCTGAAACTGCTGCTCGGTTCGCAACCACTGCATTTCGGCGATTTCGGCGGCATGCCGCTGAAGGTCTTCTGGGCGGCATTCGATGTACTGACTATTGTCGTGTTGGGGAGCGGGCTTTATCTGTGGTTATCGCGCGGGAACGGAAATAGAAAGAGAGGGGCGTTCTGACTTCAACAAATGGCGGCGTGCGTGCAGCAACTTTGCACGTCGAAGTTGGTTCGTCATACGCGGCAACGGAGAGATCAATTGTCTTGAAATGTACGGCGGATTGCCGTATTCTATGCAAATACAGGAGGATTTCACTATGCCCACCGTCCAATCCACTGCCCGACTCGAAGCGCGTATCAGCACCGATTTGCACACTATGCTCAAGCGCGCGGCCGAACTGCAGGGGCGCACGATGACTGACTTCGTGGTTGCGGCGGTGCAAGACGCGGCGCAGCGCGCGATTGAGCAAGCGGAGGTGATGCGTCTGTCGCTGGCCGATCAGGCGTGTTTCGCGCAGGCGTTGCTGTCCCCGCCCAAGCCCACGCCTGCGCTCAAGCGCGCGTTCGCACGCCGGCGCAAGCTGCTGGGTGCCGATGAGTAGCGCGCCTTATCGAGTCGTAGCGCTTGAGAGCGAGCAGGAACGAACGACGTTCGCGAGCGATTCAGAGACGTTGAATCGCTACTTCCTTCAACAGGTTACGCAGGACGTACGGCGCCGGGTTGCCGCGTGCTTCGTGGCGCTGGACGGCGAGCAACGCGTGGCCGGTTATTACACGTTAGCAGCGACCAGTGTGTTGTTGGCAGAGCTTCCCGGAGCGACGGCGAACAAGTTGCCGCGCTACCCGAGTGTTCCGGCGATACGCATGGGGCGTCTGGCGGTCGATCAGGCGTTCAAGGGGCAAGGGCTTGGCGGCGCGTTGCTGGCTGATGCGCTTGAGCGTGCCGCGCGCTCGGAAATTGCGGCGTTTGCGCTTGTAGTCGATGCGAAAGATGAAACGGCTGCGGCGTTTTACGCGCATCACGGCTTTATTGCGCTACCCGATACGCCGTTGACGATGTTCTTGCCGTTGGCGGCGGTGCGCGGATCAATCTGAGAGCATCGAACGCGTCGATGGCGGGGTTTTCCGATTGCTCACGGATTGCTGACGAGTAGGTGGCGCTATGGAAGCCGCTGGTTTGACATTCAAGCACTAATGCTTACTACTGCTCACATCAACCCCATACAAACCATCGCGACAATCGACGCCATCACAATCACCGCGCCCACCGTCTTGCGTTTATTCAACTCGGTCCACAGCAACACGCCTGTCAGCGACAGCAAAATAATGCTGCCCGCCAAGGTATCGATGAGCAGCACCCAGCCCACGCTCAATCCCACGCCTTTGTGCAGATTGCTCATGGTCGCGAGAAAACTGTTCTCGGTGCGTTTCACCGATACAAACCCATTCCCCACCCAGTATTCCGCCGCGACCGACCCGCCCGGCGACGCCACCGCCACCGTCCACAATTCCGGCTGCATGGTCTTCTGATCGCCCCATCCAACCGTGTGAGCCGCCTCACGTTTCGGCCGGCCGATATTGCCGTCGAGCTTGAGTTCCTGCTTGAGCCACTTCCCGAGTTCCATCGGCGACTTGAGGCCTTGCGCGGGCACGGCCATTTGCATCTGCGAAACCTGCGGTTCGCCGCTCGAAATCTTCAGCGGACCGGCGCGATGATTCAGCAGAAAACCCGTCGTCCCGAATAGCAACCCCAACACCGCGCCCCACAAACCGACCCAGCCATGCACTTTGCGAAGCCATTTGATAAAGGTTGCGCGGCGCGAACGTTGTTTCCGGGCGAATTGTTCGGCGTCATCCAACAGGCGGCCGCCGCGCGGCGCGTACGGCATGGTGGTCACGTTCGACGCGGATTCAAGAGTTTCAGGCGCGTTCACGCGTCTCTCCAAAGGGCAGTGCGAATAAGGGGATGCTGCGGATGGATTTCTCATCGATACAGCTAATAAGCCGCCAAGCCAGAGGCAAGCTCGTCAGCGGAGTCAAGCTTTCAAATGAGAATTATTATCATTACACGAACATTGAAAATCTTCAACAGTCCGTGTTAGACGGCCAACAAACGCCCGACGCAGGAGAGGCGCGTCGGCCATGGCAAAGAAACACCCGCGAATGGCCGATGAAAAGCCCGTTAAACCGGCCAGAGCGGCCCTTCTTCCATCGCGCCAACCTGCTCGCGCAACTCCAGAATCCGGTCTTCCCAATACCGCTGCGTGTTGAACCACGGAAATGCAGCCGGAAACGCCGGATCGTTCCAGCGACGCGCCAGCCACGCCGCGTAGTGAATCAACCGCAGCGTGCGCAACGCTTCGACCAGATGCAGCTCGCGCGGCTCGAAATCGCAGAAATCTTCGTATCCGGCCAGCAAATCGCCCAATGCACGCGACGCCTCCGGACGGTCGCCCGGCAGCAGCAACCACAAATCCTGGATAGCGGGTGCCATGCGGCTATCGTCGAAATCGACGAAATGCGGACCCGCGTCCGTCCACAACACGTTGCTCGGATGGCAATCTCCGTGCAGTCGGATGCTTTTTACATCGCCGGCGCGTTCATAACATCGCTCGACACCTTCCAGCGCCATCTTCACCACGGTTTCATACGCTTCCCGCACGTCCTTCGGCACAAAACCGTGCGAGAGCAAAAATTCCCGCGGCTCGTATCCAAACGTCTGGATATCGAGCGCTGGCCGTTCCACATACGGCTTGATCTGTCCGACCGCGTGAATCCGCCCGATAAACCGCCCAAGCCACTCCAACGTCTCGGGCCGGTCGATGTCCGGAGCCCGCCCGCCGCGTCGTTCAAAAATCGAAAACCGGAAACCCTCGAAGGTATGCAGCGACGCGCCATTCAGCACGCGAGCCGGTACCGCCGGAATCTGGCGCTCATAAAGCGTCGAAACGAAAGCGTGCTCTTCGAGAATGGCGTCGTCGGACCATCGCAACGGCCGGTAGAACTTTGCGACCATCGGCGGTCCGTCTTCCATGCCGACCTGATACACCCGATTTTCGTAGCTGTTAAGCGCGAGCATGCCGCCGTCGGTACGCTCGCCGAGCGGCATGAGGACGCTGTCAAGCGCATCGAGCACACGCTCGGGCGTGAGATCGGCGAAAGGGGGAGGCGGGAGATTAGCGTCGTCGCCGGAGAGAGAGGGGCTGTCTGCGGACGTGCGCGATGCATCGGAATGGTTCGAGTTCATCCCTGCATTGTGACGCGCATCGCGGGTGGAAGCATCAGCGATGCGCGGTTACTGTGAAACAGAGTTCTGAAACGCGCTGATTCCTCAATGCATCAGCGCGTTAGTAGGGCGAACCAGTTCGCCGGTATCGATCAGATCTTCGAGGAAGAACGGTTCCGTGTTTAGCAACTCCGACGTGCCGGGTTCGTCGGCGTACCAGGCGACCATCGCCATGTCGCCGAGAATCCGCATGACGATCCCGCGCGCACCTTGTGGCACAGCGATATGGACGGAGCGAACGATTGAACCAATTTGCATGATGACTCCCCGAGGTGTGCCGGCAAAACAGTGCGCGTGCCGGTCGGTTCTGCATGAAGCACAGGAGCGTGAGGCCCTGTGCACGAAACTCAAGTGCCGCGCGTCATTCCTCGAATGCCTGCAAACCGCAGTCCTATCCCGATGATTTCGGCTGAAACGATGTTCTACTTTAGCGCATCAATTCGCGTGGGGCGAAAACTTGCATTGCATTGAAACAACGTATTTGCGGTTCAATCGCTTTTTGAAAGTCGATTGAAAGCGCATGGTGCAACGTCCGGCAAAACCCCGACGATCACGGTATCGTTATGGCCTTCGCCACCGGAGATATCTTTGTGACTTCATCGCCGGCGCCGTCCCGGTCAGCTTCGTCCTCTTCGCTTTCCCCCGATCCCTTGCCCCATCTCGAACGTGGATCGCGTGCTTACTGGCACGCGGCGATCGCGTTGCTATTTGCAGGCTACGCCACCTTCTCGCTGCTCTACTGTGTGCAACCGCTCCTTCCGGAATTCACCAAGACGTTTGGCGTGAGTCCGGCGGAAAGTGCGTTGTCGGTATCGGTGACGACGGCTTCACTCGCCGTGGCGATATTTATCGCCGGCTTTGTTTCAGAGGGCTGGAGCCGGCACCGGCTGATGACGCTATCGCTGACCGCTTCGTCGCTGCTGACGATCATCGTGGCGTTTCTGCCGAGCTGGCACGCGCTGCTGTTCGTGCGCGCGCTCGAAGGGTTGGCGCTCGGGGGCGTGCCGGCTGTTGCGATGGCCTATCTTGCCGAGGAAGTGCAACCCGAAGGCCTCGGCCTCGCGATGGGACTCTATGTCGGCGGCACGGCCATCGGCGGAATGGCCGGCCGCGTGATCAGCGGAATACTCGCGGACTGTTTCTCGTGGCGCGTGGCTATCGGCGGAATTGGGGTGCTTGGGCTGCTTGCCACGCTCGCGTTTCGTGCGCTCTTGCCGCCGTCGCGACGTTTCGTGCCGCGCGCGGGAATGGGGTTTCGCCATCACCGCACGGCGCTCGCCGGGCATCTGAAAAACCGCGGCCTGCGCTGCGTGATCCTGATGGGTTTCGTGCTCATGGGCAGCTTCGTGACGCTCTATAACTACGTTGGGTATCGATTGATCGCGGCGCCGTTCAACC
Source organism: Caballeronia eucalypticola (assembly GCF_047608185.1). Taxonomy (NCBI): domain Bacteria; kingdom Pseudomonadati; phylum Pseudomonadota; class Betaproteobacteria; order Burkholderiales; family Burkholderiaceae; genus Caballeronia; species Caballeronia eucalypticola. The sequence goes on along the minus strand of NZ_JBLKRU010000001.1, from coordinate 53,722 downwards.
TGAGCCAGACGGAGATTGGCGCAATTTTCGTGGTGTATCTGACGGGTGTGGTGGCGTCGCCGTGGTCCGGGAAAATGGCCGATATATTCGGCCGTGGCCGCGTCCTGATTGCCGCGCTTCTGCTGATGATTTTTGGCGTCTCGTTGACGTTGTCGAGTTCGCTGCCCGTGGTGATCGCGGGTATCGCGTGCATGACATTCGGATTTTTTGCAGGCCATGCAGTGGCAAGCGGCTGGATCGGCTTGTTGGCGAAGGGCCCTAAAGGTCAGGCAGCCGCGCTGTATTTGCTCGCGTATTACATCGGCTCTAGCGTGCTTGGTTCATGGGGTGGGCATTTCTGGACGGTCGCCGGATGGCCGGGCGTAAGCGGCTTTGTATTCGTGCTGCTGGCAATCGGTTTGGGCGGTGCGGAGTATTTGCGCCGAATAGAACGTCACATAAATGCTTGAGCGCTTATTTGATCACTTAGATTCACGCGCGAATGTAATGAAAGTTGGTTGTAAATACTGGGAAATGAGGGTATTTCCGTATCCGCTTAAAACATCTGGCCTGAAACGCTTGCTCCATATGGAATTTCATTAGTCCCTGGCCAACGTTTGCGGAAAGCAGCACATATATCCGTCAAACAAGGGCCTATACTCAAATCGACAGTGCGACGTCTCACGCAACCAGGTGGACGCTGAGCACGAATGATGGGAGACGAGTATGACCACATACTTCACGGTCGGCGATTTCATCCTGATTATCCCGATGGCCCTCGCAGGCATCCTCTTTCTCGGTGCCGTCCCGTGCGCCACGCAATTCCGGAAAAACACACTACGCGTATTTGGGGCGTTGCTGGGCGTGCTGGTTGCGTTCCTGCTGGTGGAAGGACTGCCGGCGCTGGTTTAGTAACCCGACGGACTGATTGGCGCGGCGGCGGGTCCGAGTCATTGTCTCGGCTTCTGTTGCTACGCCTGTAAAGCGGAAACCGGGCGTCGAAAGACGTGCTGTTCCCGTGTCCTCGCTTCACGTCTGCTTCGTGTCTGCTTCATGTCGGGAATATCCCGTGCTCACGTTCGCTCTGAACGTCGACGCTTGGCTTTAACTATAGCTGTCCTGTCTCGCACCGGCGCATCCGCCGGAGGACATCGTGCGTAAATAGGTCAAGTCAATCAAGGCCAAGTCAATCGCTCTCCAGTCGATGCCATTTATATCATCGAACAAAAATCGACATCAAGGACCCCATGGCGGCGCTTACCGTTGCTGTTATCGCTTTTATCGCGCTCATCGTCGTTTTCACGGCGGTGTGGGCGTGGCAAGTTAAATCGAAGAATGCCGGGATGGTCGATCCAGTCTGGGCGATGTCGCTCGGCGTCATCGCGATGCTGGTCGCCGTGCTCGCGGATGGCGATTTGCACACGCGAATCATTGTGGGAATCGGCGGATTCGTTTGGGGCATTCGGCTCGGTGTGCATTTGTGGAAGCGCAATGCGGGTCACGCCGAAGATCCGCGTTATCACAAGTTCCGCGAGCAATGGGGCGCCGATGCCAACAAGAAAATGTTCTGGTTCTTCCAGGTCCAGGTCGTGATTTCGATGCTGCTGTCACTCGCGTTTTTCGTGCCGGCCTATCGTGCCACTCCGCCGGGCGCCGCGTGGGTCGCGCTGGCTGCGGTGATCTGGGTGATATCGATTGCGGGAGAAGCGCTCGCCGATCAACAATTGCGCGCGTTCAAAGCGGACCCGTCGAATCACGGCGCTGTCTGCCGCGCTGGCCTGTGGCGTTATTCGCGGCACCCGAACTATTTCTTCGAATGCGTGCATTGGGTCGCGTATATTCCGCTCGCGATAGGCGTGGGAGCCTGGATTTTCGCGATGCTGTTGCCGCCCGTACTCATGGCGTGGCTTCTGATGAAAGTATCAGGCGTACCCATGGTCGAAGCGGAATCGGCTAAAAAGCGCGCGGGATATGCCGATTACATGCGTACGACCAGCGCATTGATTCCGTGGCCGCCGCGTCATCCTTAAATAATAATAGCGAGAGATCCCACATGAGCGACCTGCCATCGCAAGCGGTTATGTCAGAACCACAAGAACGAGAAGTGCCGACTGAAAGCTGGCTAATCAACTGGTGTGAGCGCGGCCGGATTCCGGATTCGCTCGTGCGCCTCGGGATGCGCCACTTGATGAAGCAGCGTCTGCGCGATGAAGGCATCGACGATGGCGAAGCGCGTTCAAAGCGCTTTAATCGTCTGGTCGATGAACTGCGCGCAAGTCCGATCGCAATCGAAACGCAAGCCGCCAACACGCAGCACTACGAATTGCCGGCAGCGTTTTTCTACGGCCATTTGGGCGAGCATCTGAAGTATTCGTGCTGTTTGTATCGGACGGGATCGGAAACGCTCGATGAGGCCGAGCGCGCCATGCTCGAGGAATATGCCGTCCGCGCGCAACTCACCGACGGTCAGCGCATTCTCGATCTCGGTTGCGGCTGGGGTTCGCTTTCGTTATGGCTGGCGGAAACTTATCCGCGTTCGGAGATCGTGGCTTTATCGAATTCGCGGGGGCAGCGCGAGTTTATCGAGGACGAGGCTGCCGAGCGCGGCATTACAAACTTAAGCGTGGTGACGGGGAATATCGTCGATTTCCAATTTGATCCGGCATTGCTCGGCGAAGGATTCGACCGCGTTTTATCGATCGAGATGTTCGAGCATATGAAGAACTATCGGTTATTGCTGAACAAGATTTCAGGCTGGATGCGTGAGGACGGCAAGCTTTTTGTGCATGTGTTTGCGCATCGCACGCTGGCCTATCACTTTGAAGTGAAGGACGGCGGCGACTGGATGTCGAAGTACTTTTTCACCGGCGGGACCATGCCGTCCGAGGCGCTGTTACTGCATTTTCAGGACGATCTCACCATTGACCGTCGGTGGTGGGTGAGCGGCGCGCATTATGAAAAGACGGCGAATCATTGGCTGGAGAATCTGGACGCGGCGCGCAGCGAGCTAATGCCGATGATGGTCGAGACATACGGTACGGCTAACGCCGGTATCTGGTTTCAGCGCTGGCGCATGTTCTATATGGCTGTAGCCGAGTTGTTCGGCTACGCCGGCGGCAACGAATGGGGCGTCGCGCATTATCGATTCTCGAAGCGTTCAGGCTAGTAGCCTTAGGCCTTTCACCTCGCCGACATCAACGCCGGGCGGCGGGCGAACCACGGCCTCGCGGCCTCAAGCTGCGCCGCCAGCCGGAACAACGTGGCATCGTCGTTTCTCCGCCCCGCGAACTGCACGCCGATCGGCATGCCGCGGGCGTTCCAATAGAGCGGCACGGACATCGCCGGCTGACCGGTAAAGTTAAAAAGCTCCGTGCAGCCAGCCCAGTCAAACGCCTTCTTCGACGAAATCGCCAGCATCCGCCGCAACAACGGCTCGATCGGAACCGTCGATAAAACGTGCATCTGGAAGCGCTCGAATTGCGTCGGCTGTTTGGCGCCGATCCTGAACGGCGCGCCGGCAAGCGTAGGCGTCAACAAGACGTCATAGCGTGTCATCAGCGTAGCCATCTGCGCCGCGACCTGACGCTGCGTGTCGAGCGCAGCCGGGAGATCGCGCTCGCCGATCTTCCGGCCGATATGCGCCATGGTCCAAGACGCAATCTCAAAATCACCGCGCCTCGGCTTTTGACCACTGATGCGATCAGCGTGCAGCACGATCTCTTCGGCCTGTATTGACCACATCACGAGGAACGCGTGCGCAATCGCGCCAAAGTCGAGCCCGAAAGACGCGGGTTCCACACGATGGCCTAATGATTCGGCGAGCTTGGCGGCGTCGTCGAGAGCGGCTTTTATATCCGCCGATAACGCGCCGGCCAACTGTGGATCTTCCATATAGCCGATGCGCAACGGCCCGCACGGCTCGCCGACAGCCTTATGGAAAGCGCCCGATTGCCCTGACGACGTGAGGTCGAGTAGCAGGGCGCTGTCTCGGACACTGCGCGACACGGCGTGATCCACCGTTAAATCGCCGGGTGCGGGCAGCGGTTGCGGTTGGACATCGTTCGATGGCTTGTAGCCGAACAGCCCGCAACACGACGCCGGGATGCGGATCGACCCGCCGCCATCCGCCGCGTGCGCGAGCGGGACAACGCCGCCCGCTACAGCCGCTGCCGCTCCTCCGCTGGAGCCGCCGGCGGTGTAGTCGAGTCCCCACGGGTTACGCGTGGGTCCGAACAACTCAGGTTCGGTGTACGGCATCTGGCCAATTTCGGGCGTGTTGGTCTTGCCGAAAATGTTGAGTCCCGCCTGCTTCGAGCGCGCGACGATCGGCGAATCTGCAGTGGGCGTGAAATGCTGGAAGTGGCGGCAGCCCATGGACATGCACAAACCCGCGACCGGCGCGCCGAGATCCTTGATGAGATACGGGACGCCCGCGAGCGGACCTTCGCCCAACGTGCCGGAACCATCGCGACCGTTGCGGCTCGCGCGGTTGCGGGCCGCCTGATAGTCCTTCAGGACAATCGCGTTGAGCGCGGGGTTGACGGCTTCGGCGCGCGCGATGGCTGTATCGATCAGTTCCCGCGCGCTGACCTGGCCGTTGCGCACGAGTTCGGCCAGGCCGATCGCGTCGTAATCGAGATACTCGGACTGCAAGGTTCCCCCTACTTTGATGCCGTTGTGTTCCGTCTTGTCAGGCGGCCAACCGTGCAGTCCGCGGAACAGTGCGCCGAGTTACGAATGCTCGCCAAGGAACGTCAGTGTGCGGCCGTGCGCCAGTGCCGATGCCGCTTGATTGTACGATGCGCGGTCCGTGCAATTGAAGCCGTGATCGGCGCCCGGGTACACGTGGACCTGCGCGTCCTTGCCCGCGAAACGCTGCTTGACCGAGTCGACGGCGTCGGACGGAATGTGGGCATCGAGCGCGCCGTAGTGGAATTGCATCGGCACCTTGACCTTGTCGGCCTGGTCGAGTTCGTTCTGGATGCCGCCGCCGTAGTAGGCCACGGCGATGTCGAACGCGCCTTGCGCCGCGGACAAATACGCCAGCCGGCCGCCAAGGCAAAAACCCACGCCCGCGACCTTGCCCGTGACTTCCGGCAACGCGCGCAGCGCGGCGGCGCTGGCGGAGACGTCGGCGACTGCGTTCGCAACGTCGAGCTTGCCGTAGATTTCCATCGCCTTATCGCGGTCTGCGCCGTCATAGCCGAGTTCCACGCGCGGCTGGACACGCCAGAAAATATCCGGTGCCAGCGCGACGTAACCATCGGCCGCGTACTGGTCGGCGACGGCACGGATATGCGAGTTCACGCCGAAGATTTCCTGGATGATGACGACGCCCGGGCCTTTGCCGCCTTTGGGCAACGCGAGATAACCCTGGAAGGTGTCGCCGTTGACAGGAATGTCTACCCAGCGGGATGTCACGGTCATGTTGAAGCTCCTGAATAAGGCTTGAATTGAGGGGGTGAAACGAGAGGGGACGATAGCGACGAACCGCAGCCGGACAGTTTGCCACCATTCAATGCGCCTTGCTGGCGACGGCGCGGGCTGTAAAGTGGCTGTAGGCAACGCGCGCGGCGGCGCGTTTTCAGCGATGTTTCCGCCACTTTTCACTCTTTAAAGCGGCGAAGAGTTAATAGCGCAAACCTGCGTTCTTAACCGAATTCTTAACCCGGTCAATTGACGTGAAACAAGCGGACCCGATATTAACGGCATGGCCGGCTGAAACTAAAGCGCCGCCTCTAACTTCCCCCCGCCGCAGACATCGGGGAAAGTGCCAATCCGCTGAAGAACCGCATGAACAGGACCTTTCCGCACTGCACCAGCACACTTTCAAGCGCTTCTCAACACATCTCTTATTAGTAGTCACACCAGTATCCTAAAAAACTTCCCCAAATTAATTTGACAACCCTACACTTGCGCGCAGTGCGGATGCTGGCCGTCATAAACGGCTTGCGGAAGTACGAGCCAAGTGCATGACGATGCATCCGGCGTGGTCGTCCACGGGGCTGAGCGAAACGTGATGAAACGGAGCACAGGGCGACACCGTTGTTTTTGGGACCGAAACTGGAGACTTACATGAACACCAAGCTTCACAAACTGTTGCCTATCAGCGCTGCAGCGCTAATGTTCGCCTCGATGGCAACAACCGCTACGGCCGACGAAGTCGTCAAGATCGGTCACGTTGCACCGTTGACCGGCGGTATTGCCCACCTGGGCAAGGACAACGAAAACGGCGCGCGCCTCGCAGTTGAAGAAATCAATGCCAAGGGTCTGACGATCGGCGGTCAGAAGATCACGCTTCAACTCGACGCACAAGACGACGCAGCTGACCCGCGTACGGCTACTCAAGTGGCGCAAAAGCTCGTCGACGATAAAGTCGTTGCCGTGGTTGGTCACCTGAACTCGGGCACCTCGATCCCGGCATCGAAGATCTATAGCGATGCTGGCATCGTGCAGATTTCGCCGTCGGCAACGAACCCGGTGTACACGCAGCAAGGTTTCAAGACGACGTATCGCGTTGTGGCAACCGATGCACAACAAGGTCCGGCACTCGCCAACTACGCGTCGAAGGACTTGAAGCTGAAGAGCGTCGCGATTGTCGACGACTCGACCGCTTACGGCCAGGGTCTCGCGAACGAGTTCGAAAAGACTGCAAAGTCGCTCGGCATGAACGTGATGTCGCATGACGCGACCAACGACAAGGCTGTCGACTTCCGTGCAATTCTGACGAAGATCAAGGGCGAAAACCCGGACGCGATCATGTACGGCGGCATGGACGCCACCGGCGGCCCGTTCGCCAAGCAAGCCAAGCAACTTGGCCTGCGCGCACGTGTTCTGGCGGGCGACGGTGTGTGTACCGACCAGTTGTCGCAACTGGCTGGCGATGCAACCGACAATATCGTCTGCTCGGAAGCCGGTATGGCGCTCGAAAAGATGGCTGGCGGCGCGGAATTCTCGGCCAAGTTCCAGAAGCGTTTCGGCGCGCCGATCCAGATCTACGCTCCGTTCACGTATGACGCGGTGTACATCATTGTCGATGCTATGAAGCGCGCCAATTCCACCGATCCGGCGAAGATTCTGGCAGCGATGCCGAATACGGATTACAAGGGTGTGATCGGCGAAACGACCTTCGACTCGAAGGGCGACCTGAAGCACGGCGTGATCTCGCTGTACAACTACAAGGCAGGCAAAAAGACGTTGCTGGACGTAGTCAAGATGTAATTGCCGCGGGCGGTCAGGGTCGTGATGTTTTGACGAAGACCGCCTTCGATGATTTTCATTCTTAGAAAAACGCGCTGATTTCGGTCCGCGCGTTTTTTTTGCGCCGGGATTTGGCGGATGGTGAGTGAGGAAGCGGCTGATCGCAATCCGGCGGCGGCTCGCGCCGTCCGTTTAAAGCTTGAATTTACAGCTTCAACTGCCTCATGATTCTCGGCCCCACGAGCGCGATCAGCGCCGAGCAGGCAGCAACCACCGATAGACCGACTGGCAGCGTGCTCAGCTGCGCCACGCCGCCAATCAACACCGGCCCGAACAGCAAGCCGAAGTAGGCCAGTCCTGCGACCTGCGCGAGCCCTTCCGCCGGGCTCACGCCTTCCACGCGCGCAGCCGCGGCAAACAGCACCGGCATCATGTTGGCGAGGCCCAGGCCCATCAGCGTGAAACCGGCAAGCGTAACGATTGCATTCGGCAGTAACAGTGCTGCCACCATGCCGATAAACGCCAGCGCCGCGCTCGCGAAGATGAGTTGCGGCGCCCCGAAGCGGGCGCGCACTGCATCGCCGCCGAAACGCCCGGCCGCCATGCCGCCCGTGAAGGCCGCGTAGGCCGTGCTGGACAACGCGGGCGTGGCAAGCACGATGTCACGCATGTAGACCGTCGCCCAGTCGTACATGGCCCCTTCAGCGATCAACGCGATCAGTGCAAGGCCTCCAAGCGCCCACAACGCTTTGGAGCGCCAGCGATTCGATGACGACCGTCCGCCATGCACATCGTCTGCGTGGGGGACGTGGGGCAATACAGCGGGCATGGACACCAGCAGCACGATTACGCTCGCCACCGACGCCAGCGCCAGATGCGCTTCCGGCGGCATGCCGTGCGCGAGCAGCGCGCCGCCGGCCGCTGCGCCAGCCATCCCGCCAACACTGAACATGCCGTGCAGCGACGACATGATGGGCCGCTCGAGCGCTTCTTCAACGGCGCTGGCTTCGGCGTTCATCGCGACATCGAGGGTGGCCATGCTGAAGCCGAACAGGGCCAGCACGACCAGCAGCAGCCAATAGAAGGGCGCGACAAGGATCAGCGCCCCGCAGATCGTCATGCCGATACCGCCGGCCAGGCACGCGCGGCGAGTGCCGACCCGCGCGATCCACGAGCCATTGGTGAGCATCGCGACAATCGAGCCTAGGGCCACCGCCAGAAGCGCAATAGACAGCGATCCGGGGCTCAGGTGGAATTTGTCGCGCACCGTGGGCACGTGCACGCCCCATGAGGCATACAGCATCCCGGCGATGAAAAACACGGCCATCGTCGCGTAGCGGGCGCGTTCACGTTTTGCCGCGGGCAGCCGCCGATGCACGGCGTTCGGGGTGTCGTGCCCGACGGTGCGGGCACTTGAGACAGATTCGGACACGGGAATTGCTCTCTTTGCCTGCTTGTTTTAACGGCCGGTCTTCTTGGTGACCAGCGAAGCTTTCAATTCTATCGGGTTGCGGACGGACTGGGTTTTAGTGCTTTAAGATCGTAAAGGCCGCTCGCTGGTTCTAATTGATTCGCTTGGCCTGGCCGCTGATGAGTTCTCTCGTGAGGTCCCGCTTTGAATATCCCGTCGCATGCTCCGTTGCATCTGTTGCATCAAGTGCCGCACGGCACGCTTGCCACGCACTCACGCGAGCCGCGCGGTTTTCCTTATCCCACTGCATTACCGTTCGCACCGACTGCCCGTCACGTGCCAATGGTGCTCATTAGCCATCTGGCCGAACACACGCGCAATCTGCAACTGGACGCACGCGCGGGTTTCCTGATTACCCAAACAGCAAGCGATACCATTCTCGAAGGCCAGCGTCTCACCATGCTCGGCTCGTTTTCTCCGGCGCCGCCTGAATCCGTCGATGAATTGTCGCGTCGTTATCTGCGATATCACCCCGATGCCGCGCGTTATCTCGAATTAGGTGACTTCACGTTCTGGGTCATGTCGCTTGAGCGCATGAGGTATATAGGCGGCTTTGGCGCTATGGGCTGGCTGGATGCAACGGCGCTTGATCCACTCGAACCGTTATCCGAACTGAATGAAGTTCGTCTTATGGAATTATTTGCCGATTCTCCCGATCGACCGGCGGATCTCGAACTAATGGGGATAGACAAATATGGTTGCGACCTGCGGACTCCTGCCGCGCGCAATCGTTTCACCTTTGATAAACCGAAACAAACCCGCGCAGAATTGAATGACGCGTTGATCGATTGTATTGAACGGCATAGGTGATTGTCTGAACTCGTGATCACCCGATTCGTGTCTTTATGTCGCTAAATTACGAGATGACGTTACAGCGATGAGAAGTTTGGGAAAACTCGCACGGGATGGAAGTTTTAGCCGATATATTTCTCGTTATTTTCATTTCATGAAAGACCTTGCGGGTTAATTTAACAATGAAAGTAAGATGAATGCGATGTTTCGGTCGCATTCAGCGAATATCACAAATTGTTACGGACGGCCGCTCGACTGAATTGATTTAAATCGATGACATCGAAACACGCGCGCAATCCTAGTTGTGTTAATCTGCGATTCATTGAGAGGCTTAACGTTATAACCGGAACGGGCAACGACTCGTACATTGCAAACCACAAGGAAATCATCATGCCGTCTTACAAGGAACTTCTCGCACAGCGCGAAAATCTCGAACGACAGATTGAAGAAGCGAAGTCGCGGGAATACGCTGAAGTTCTCAATGAAATCAAGCAGAAGATGACCGACTATGGGATCACGCTCGCTGAATTGGCAGGTGGTCGCGGCGGCAAGAATTTGAAGAACGCCGCGCGTCCGCGCGCTGGCGTGGCACCGAAGTATCGCGATCCGGACAGCGGCAGCACGTGGTCGGGTCGCGGCAAGCCACCGAAGTGGATTGCAGGTCAGGAACGTGACAACTTCCTGATCCAGAAGTAATAGGGCGATTGTTTAAAAAAGCCGTACCATTAAATGGGTGCGGCTTTTTTTGTATCTGCGCGGCCCTTGACCAATGCGGGTGTGCCTGAATCATCTGGCTGTGACATGTTGCGCGGCAATATCGGGATACAGCCGAGAGCGCGTCGTGTTTCATGTAAGCAGATGATTTTTATGGCATTTTTTTGGTTTTAAGCAAGTATGTCGAAGCGTGGCTTGGTAAAATCTGCCAACCGATGACTTCGAGCGACGACATGTCGCAATCAACCGTGCACACTGCGGAAAAGCAGGACGTAGCACGCAAAACCACCTTCGCGAGTATCGCGGTAAATTCTGTGCTGATGGCGGCGCAGATTGTCGTGGGCGTGTTTGCGCAATCCCAGGCATTGATTGCCGATGGTATTCACTCACTCGCTGACCTGGTGTCGGATTTCATCGTGCTTCTGGCCAATCGGCATAGCGCAGCCGCTCCTGACGACGACCACAATTACGGTTACAGCCGTTATGAAACAATCGCTTCATTATTTCTCGGCGCGCTGTTAATTGCTGTCGGCGTGGGGATGTTATGGCGAGCCGGTGAGCGCATTACCAGTCTTCAAGACATCCCGGCGGTCCACGCAGGCGCGCTGATTGTGGCGGTCATCGTTCTGATTTTTAAGGAGTTATTGTTCCGTTATATGCTCCGTGCGGCCGAACGCGTTAGATCGGCTCTATTGATCGCAAATGCGTGGCACGCTCGTTCGGGCGCAGCTTCGTCGCTGGTGGTCGCTATCGGTGTTATTGGAAGTATGGCTGGCTGGCGGTTGCTCGACCGTATCGGGGCCGCAGTTGTCGGTTTTATGGTCGCACGGATGGGTTGGACTTTCGGATGGGATGCTTTACAAGATTTGTCTGATCGCGCACTGGATCATGCCGAAACCGAAAAATTACGCTTGCTATTGAGTAGCACGCCCGGTGTTCGCGATGTGCATGAATCGCGGACGCGGAAAATGGGTGATCTCGCCATAGTCGATGCCCATATTCTCGTTGATCCCCTCATTTCAGTTTCAGAGGGCCACACCATTGCAGAATTGGCGCGAGCGCGCTTGCTGACGAATACCCGCATATGGACGCATTGATTCACGTCGATCCGGAAAATGACGAGGCTAACCCGCTGCCGGGCAGAATGCCAACGCGTTCGACGGTCAGCAATACGCTAAGCGCGGTATTGGGCGCCCGTGGCCTCACATACAGCGCACTGAATTTGCATTATCTGAGCAGCGGTTTTGATATCGATGTCACGCTTCCCGCGGACTTAACCGACGATCAAGTGGCCAGTGTGGAAAGCGGCGATTTTGATGCACTCAAGCAACAACTCGGCGCGCGCGAGATTCGGTTTATGCAAACTGTAAGAATCATGCCGCGCGTTGTTCTTACTGAATCCAATGCGATTTCGCGCGCTACATAGCGCGTTGGCGCCAATCTATTTGAAAGCTGCCTTATAGCGGCAATTGTGTGTCGAATTTAATTTCGCGCAGGACTACGCTGGTTCGAACTTGCGCGACTGCGGGAATCTTGAAGATGCGGTCGTGGAGAAAAGCGTCGTACGATTTGATATCCGGCGCGACTATTTTCAGGATGTAATCGGCCTCACCCGTGGTGCTGTAGCACTCGGTGACTTCCGGGCACGTGGTGATTTCCCGTTCGAATTGCTCAACACCGCCTTCTGTATGGCGTGTGAGATGAATATGAGCAAGCGCGCAGACATGCAAACCAAGCTTTTCGCGATCAAGTAACGCGGTGTACCGCTGGATCACGCCCGATTGCTCCATGTCCTTGATACGCCGCCAGCACGGAGTGCTTGAAAGCCCGACCTGGTCGGATATCTCCTGAACTGAACGGCGGGCGTCCAGTTGCAGAAGTCGCAGGATTTTTTGTGAAAACGTGTCGAGAGTCAACTGCGCCTCCTTTCGGTCGCTACCAAGTCCAATAGTAGAGGCGGCAGAAAGGAAGTGCAATGTCAAACGCCCAGCGTGAGCAATATTGCCTAACTCAGCGCCCAGACTGCGCGTTTTGTCCTTCGATGTCAGTATTACCCGGCGTTTCGCCAGCCGCTTTTAATGACGCCAGCAGCGCCCGCTGAGTCCGCAATTCGGCCAGCATATTGCAGAAAAGGGCGCCTTGTTCCACGGCGTCGTCGAGCGCGACGTGCGTGTGCGGGAGTTCGTCGAACCAGTGTTTCGGCAAACGCGGCTTGATCGCCTTCCGATACGGCAGATCGGTCAGCGCGAACGCGAGTGTCTTTATGTCGAGCGCGGACCACGAGAACGGGCAGCGTTCAGCGAATCGCATCATGTACCAGAACATATAAGTGAAGTCGAAACCCGCTGGATACGCGACGAACACCGGTTTGCCGGGCAAAGCCTCGACCCATTCCACATACGCGCGCAGGGCCGTCAGCGGCTGCTGGAGGTCGGTCCGGCATGCGGCCCATGCCTCGGGCTGGGTTTTCCACCAGGCGGCCTGAACCGGATGTGGCGCCGCGCCCTCCAGCGTTTCGAGATTGGCTGAAAACGTGCTGATTAGTTCCTTGTGTTCCGTGTAGGCCGCCGACGCAAAACTCAGCATCGAGTGCGGGCCCGGGATGGGTCCGTCAGCTTCAACGTCTGTACTGACGTAGATTTCAGGAATGGCGATGGCGGTGCTCATGTGCTTATCCGGTCGGCGACAAACGGGTTGGTGCGGCGTTCATGTCCGAACGTGGAGGTGGGACCGTGCCCTGGTACGAACGTGACATCATCGCCCAGCGGCCAAAGCTTTTCTCGGACGGAGCGCACAAGGTCCGGCTGATTGCCACGTGGAAAATCCGTGCGGCCGATCGAGCCTGCGAACAATACGTCGCCAACCAGCGCCACGCGATTCACGCGGCTGAAGAAGATCACGTGGCCCGGTGTATGTCCGGGACAGTGATAGACCTCCATGGTTTCATCGCCGAACTGAACCGAGTCACCATCTTGCAGCCATCGGTCGGGCGTGAACGCCTGTGCGTCGCCAAAACCGAAGCGTTTGCTCTGGGCTGGTAACTGGCCGATCCAGAAAGCGTCTTCGGCGTGCGGTCCGTGGATCTCGACGCTATAGTGATCGGCGAGCGCCTTTGCTCCGCCGCAATGATCCAGATGCCCGTGCGTGAGCAGCACCTTGTCGATGGTCACCTCGAGTTGTCCGATCGCGCTGATGATCCGCTCGACTTCACCGCCTGGGTCGACCACGACGGCACGACGCGTTGTCTCGCACACGACGATCGAACAATTTTGCTGGAATGGTGTCACTGGAATAAGGGTGACGTTCATGGCTCGTTAACCGGGAGATGGCGGGACGTGTAAAAACGTCCATTGTAACGGGCGAAAACCCGGGCTGCGGCAGCCCGCCGAGCGTTAGCCGAACGATCGAGTGTGCCTAAAAAACAGGCAAAATCTGCAATTTTTACGCCATCCGAGAAAATAAGTAACATTTTGTTCATCTGCGGACGGTCGGGCCACGTGTTTGGGTATAATCCGGCCAGTTGTGCGTGGTATGAACATGCCATCAATGGGCAATGAGAAACACGAGTAGCGCGTTTTTACAATTGTCATCAAGTACGCAATTCGGAGCCAAAACGCTTCGAAATCGCAATCAAGCATCGGTTTAACCGATGTACACGTCTTGTCCAGCCAGGTGCGATGCGCCTGCCAACGGCCTTAGCTGCCGTTAAGCTGGATGGGGCCTACGCCGCCGTTCCTGCGCAGTTGAGCGCGCAAGAATGTGTGATCCACGTTCGATGGCGGCATGTGGGGTCTGGTCAGGCTGCCGGGGACAGGTTGCGCCAGACGTGAAAACTAACCGGGCATTTGCGGCGAGGTACGCCGCACCCGAGCACTAGCTCGCCGTTCGACTTTTCGAACGGTGTATGCGTTTGCGCGGAAAAGCCTTGAGCTGCCTACGCACGTCCGCGTTTTGTCGGATGGTGAGGCGGCTCTAACCGTTGATCACACGTCTATGAATTTACGACTAACCCGGCATTTCGGGAGTCTTTTGGTCTTTGCAGTCCTGACGGGCTGCGCCATGCCGCCTAGTGGCGGCGATCAGGCCAGCGCGCTGAAAACCGGCTCGCAGCTGACCACCGCAAACAACGCCGCGAACCCGGGCCGAGGCTCGACGCGTCTCGCAGCACCGCTCGCTTACGACTCCCAGCTGAATGCATTGCCTTCGTCGGCCAGCAATTCGTCCGGCACATCCTCGCTTGCCAACGCGCAGCCGATCACGTCCGGACCCGATGTCAGTGACTTCGAGCAGCAAGGTCGCGCCTCCTGGTATGGCCGCGGCTTTCACGGTCGCAAGACGGCCAGCGGTGAGCGCTACGACATGCACGCGCTCACGGCAGCGCATCGCACATTGCCGCTTGCTTCGTGGGTTCGTGTGACCAATGAAGCGAATCAAAAAACCGTCGTCGTCAAGATCAACGACCGTGGCCCCTACGCACGCGGCCGGGTGATCGATCTTTCCTATGCAGCCGCTGCGGTACTGGGCATGCGCGGCGCGGGTGTAGGCAAGGTCAAGATCGAAGGCTTGACGCAGCAGGAAGCGCGGGCGGCGGCGCGAGATCAATCGCTGGCGTCTAACAACTCGGTCGACTGATCATCGTCAACTTGTTTGCATAAGAAAAGCGGGCCGTTTCGACGGCCCGTTTTTTATTGCCCGGCGCGATGCCAGGCTCACTCGTCCTCATTTGCGTCCGGTTCTCCGCGCGCCTTATCTATCGCCAGCGCTCTTGTATAAAGCGCATTGCGCGATGCACCCGTCAGCGTAGCCGCCAGTCTTGCCGCACTGCTCACCGATAACTCCGCAAGCAACGTCGCGAGCAACGCATCATGAGCGTCGTCCGCAGCCTCCTTTTGCGGCGCGCCTTCCACTACAAGAACGAACTCGCCGCGTTGCCGGTTTGCATCGCCGGAGAGCCACGTTGGCCCTTCGGCCAGGGTGCATCGATGGATGCTCTCATGTAACTTGGTCAGCTCACGAGCAATCAGCAATTGCCGCTCGCCACCGAACGCGCGCTCAAGCGCCTGCACCGTTTCCACAATCCTGTGCGGCGCTTCGTAGAACACCAGCGCCTGCGTGTGCGTGAGCAGCGACTGCAGTTGCGTGTCGCGCTGCTTCGATTTAGTGGCAAGAAAACCGATGAACGAAAACGTGTGAACCCATGCGCCGGCTACGCTGAGCGCGGTGGTGAGGGCGCTCGCGCCCGGCAAGGGAATAACGGGAAAGCCGGCTTCGCGCACGGCATCGACCAGCTTTGCACCGGGGTCGGAAATGCCTGGCGTGCCTGCGTCGGACACGCACGCAATGCGCTCGCCATTGCGCAGATGCGCGATCACGTTCTCGGCCGCACTGCGCTCGTTGTGCTCGTGTACCGCGATAGTCGGCTTCGAAATGCCGTAGCGCGACAGGAGTTGCGACGTGTTCCGCGTGTCCTCGGCAGCCACGCGGTCCACGAGTCCGAGCACGTGCAGCGCGCGAACCGTGATGTCCGCAACGTTGCCGATCGGCGTCGCGACTATGTAGAGCGCGCCAGTCGGAAACTGCTGGCCAAGGGCCAATTCGGAGAGTGGAGTCATGAGGGCGGGTGGCATGCGGGGAACGTCATTGTGCCATGCGATGAGAGACAACTTTTTGGGGAACGGCATGTCGAAAACGATCGGAAGCGCGTTCGAGCAACGCGCACTTGAATATCTGCAACGGCAGCGACTGCGTTTTGTCGCCCGCAACTTCACCTGTCGCGGCGGCGAAATTGATCTCGTGATGCGTGAGATCGGCAGTCAGCGGGCACTTGTATTCGTGGAGGTACGCGCGCGTCGCAGCCGTCAGTTCGCGGCAGCGGCGGCAAGTATCGGTGCGCATAAACAGCGGCGGCTGGTGCTCGCGGCGCGAGCATTATCTGATGACGTGGCGCGGACCGTTACCCGTGTGCCGCTTCGATGTAATCGCGTTCGACGCGGGCAATATCGTTTGGCTACGCGATGCTTTTCGCGTCGATACGTCGTGAAAACGGCCTTATCTTAGGTGACGCGGACAGCGAGTGCGGTAAACTGCGCGGAGCTTGCATGCCGTGTTTGATCAAGGTCTTAGCTATCTTCATGGTCGCAATGGTCTTATGTTCAGCCGCTGCGCCAAGTGGTGAAGCACCATCGAAGTAAATGATCGAAGTAGTCCGTCAATGAACTACCGCGCATGGCGCGGCCGATAACCGAGAGTCGATGTCCGTCGAACGTATCCAGCAACATTTCCGCGAAAACGCGGCAGTCCATCGTGAAGCACTCGACACGCTTGCTTTCCCCATCGCTGCAGCCATTGACGTGCTGTTCGGCGCGCTCGCCAACGGCTCGCGAATCCTGACGTGCGGCAACGGTGGATCGGCGGCAAATTCACAGAGGCTTGCATCTGCGCTGGTCGGACATTTCGAGCGCGAGCGGCCTGGTTTGCCGGCCATTGCGCTGGACGCGAATGTCCTGACGCTCACGGGCATTGGCAATAACTCGGCGTTCGAAGAGATCTATTCGAAACAGATCCGCTCGCTTGGGCAGGCCGGCGACGTCCTGGTCGTGATCTCGACGTCGGGTAACTCGGTCAACCTCCTCTCGGCTATTCAGGCCGCGCATGAGCGCGAGATGTTCGTGATTGCGTTGACCGGTGCGGGCGGCGGCGTGATCAGCGAAGTGCTCGCCGATACCGACATCCATATCTGCGCGCCGTCCGAACGGCCGGCACGAATCCAGGAAGTCCATCTGCTAACCATTCACTGTCTGTGCGACGGCATCGACGCGATGCTGCTGGGCGACGAATGATTCTTAAGGGGAACGAGTTGATGAAAACGACACGCGTCAGGTCGACGCTAGCCAGGGCCACGTTGCTGGCGAGCCTGTTGTCAGGCGTTGTGCTGACCCTGCAAGGTTGCCCGCTTGTGGTTATTGGCGCCATGGGCGGTGCAGTGGGCGGCGGCACGCTCGTCGCCACGGACCGCCGCACGCTCGGCGCGCAAACCGAGGACCGCGAGATCCAGGTGAAGGCGAAGTCGCGTATCGGTGAATCCTTGCCTGACCAGGCGCACGTCAGCGTGACCGTGTTTAACCGGCGTGTGTTGTTGACCGGCGAAGTGCCGAGCGATCAATGGAAGCAGAAGGCCGAAGAGGTCGTGCGCGGCATCAACAATGTGAACAGCATTGTGAACGAGCTCGCTGTCCAAGGCGCGAGTTCGCTGTCATCGCGGACTAACGATGCTTATCTCGAGAGCCGCGTGAAGGGTGCGATGGTCGGTGAGAAAGACATGCGAGCGAACTTCTATAAGGTGGTTTGCGAGCGCGACACGGTGTATCTGATGGGCCTTGTCACGCGTGACGAAGGCGCTGCGGGCGCGAATGTGGCGGCGCAGGTTCCGGGCGTTGCACAGGTGGTCAAGGTATTCCAGTACATCAAGCCGGAAGATGCGCAGGCGTTGTCGGCCGCGGCCGCGTCGGGCGCGAGCGCGCCGGTGGTAACGCCTATCGACAGTGACAATCCGACTGTCGGCGCGGTACCGGATTCGTCGGTAAGTTCAAAGCCGCTCGATGGGCAGTCGCCCGCGCCGGTTGTGAACTCCGCTGTGCATCCGGGTAATCCTGCACCCGCCGCGAAATGAAGCGGTGGTTTCGCATGACCGTCTTCACGGTGATGATCGCCGCCGTGGCCGGCCAGGATGCGTTCGCGGCCGACGCACCCGCTGCTTTTTCCCCCGCCGATGCCATGAACATCGCTCGCCAGAATGCCTGCATGGGATGTCACGCGGTGGACCGCAAGCTGGTTGGGCCATCGTTCCAGCAGATCGCCGCGAAGTATGAGGGCGACGCGCAGGCGCAGGCGCGGCTTGAAACCAAGGTCAGGGAGGGCGGGAGTGGCGTGTGGGGCGTCCTGCCCATGCCGTCGCATCGGACCATGAGCGGGGCCGATATCAAGACAGTTGTTGGCTGGATTCTCGCGGGTGCGCCCTCGAAATAAAGTGCGCCGCAGGTGGCCTTGGGGCCTTGTCAGACGGTCTTAAGGCTGTGCTAGAATCAAGACACGATGGGGGGGTAGCTCAGCTGGGAGAGCGTCGCGTTCGCAATGCGAAGGTCGGGAGTTCGATCCTCCTCCTCTCCACCACGGTTATTCGCAGTAAATGACGTGATGTTAAGAAGCCCGCACAGCGCAAGCTGTGCGGGCTTCTTTGTCGTTGCGCTCGCAGTTGGACGCCGAAAACTCGTTCGTTATCCAGAAAAAACATCGAAAAAAAACCGCCCAGAGCCAGAGGCCGTGAGCGGACAAGATCGGAGAGTTACAACGACATCATGCACACTCATGGATTGCGCATGAGATGAAGTATGCGACGTTCAGCCTCGCGGGCAAATACGAAAACTCTTAAAAGTTTAGCAGGTTGATTCGTTGACGCTCATTGTGTCGTGGCTTAAAAAACGCAGCGATTCAGGGCATGGCGAATCACGATGAAGTAGCGAACATGAAACATCGGCTAAGCCGTGCTGCCTTTCTTCCGGTTCACAATCGCCGTCTCCGACAAATCGATTTCGCGCATCAGCTTGTTCAAGGTTTCATCGTTGATGGCCTGGCGCGTGCGCAACTTGAGCAACTCGGAACGCTCCGCCCTCAACGCCGCCATTTTCAGCTTCGTCTCCACCATCTCGCTTTGACGCGCGGCCCGACGGGGTTCCTCATCTTCGCCAAGCCCTTCAAGACGCCGCCGATACAAACTCATCACGCGCGCGGCTGTATCGGTGCATCGCGCCGATGCCGCTTCGTCCATCTGCTCGCTGAGATTTTCCTGTGCGGCATCGATAGCACGGATCGCAGCCTGCGCCGCATGCCGGCGCGCGATGCGTTCCTCGGCCGCGTGTGGATCGCCGCGTTTTTTCAGGCCATTCAGCAACAAGGGCAAACCAATCACGCCGATCAGCAGTGACATCAGGATAGTTGCTGACGCGATGAAGACCGCGAGGTCGCGTCCGGGTAGCTCCGATCCGTTCGGCAACACCTCGGGTAAGGACAGCACGCCCGCCAGCGTGACCGCGCCACGCACGCCGCCGATGGTGGTCATCGCGACCGTGCGCACGCCCGGCACTGCGTTCGCGACGCCGTGTTTCGCCGCGCCGCGACTCGCGGCCCAGCGCAATACCCACACCCATCCAAACCGCAGCCCGTACAACGCGATCACCACAGCGGCGACATAGCCGAGCAGCAGGCCGACTTGCTGAAGACCATCGTGATGCGCTTCGATCAACGCCCGTCCGAGGATGTGCGGAAACTGCAGCCCGAGCAGGATGAACACCATGCCGTTGAACACGAACTCGATCATCGTCCACGTGCTCGTCATGCGGATGCGGGCCGCCGTGGGAATTCCCTCGCGCAAGCTCTGGAAGTTCATCACCATCCCGGCCGATACCGCCGCGAGAATGCCCGAGCAGCCGAAGCGCTCGGCAATGAGATACGCCGCGAATGGAATCAGCAGCGTCAGGACGACGCCGGCGGCGGGGTCGTCGTCTTCGGACATTTTCACAAGCCGCCCCGGAATCGATGTCACGAGCCAGCTGATTGCCGCGCCTATCACCAGGCCGCCGATCGCAATCATCACGAAACTGATTGCCGCCGCGCGCAACGAGAACACGCCCGTCAGCGCCGCCGCGATGGCAAATTTCAGCGCGACCAGGCCGGACGCGTCGTTCATCAGCGCCTCACCTTCGAGGATGTGCATCAGGTTCGCCGGAATGCGGCCCTTGCCGGCGATGCCGCTGAGCGCGACGGCGTCTGTCGGCGATAACACCGCTGCCAGCGCGAATGCGACCGGCAGCGGCATGGAGGGGATCATCACGTGCAGGAACCAGCCGAGCGCGCCCACGGTCATGAATACGAGGCCCAGCGCGAGCAGCAGGATCGCGCGGCGCTGCATGAAAAATTCGCGTTTGGGGATGCGCCAGCCGTCAGCGAACAAAAGCGGCGGGATGAAGAGCATCATGAACAACTCGGGATCGAACGTGACGTGCAGGCCTAGGCCCGGCCACGCGAGACACGCGCCTATCGCGATCTGGATAAGCGGCAGCGGCAGCGTGAACGGCAATGCGCTGGGCAGCAGGCTGGTCACGAATCCGGACAGGGCGACCGCCAGCATCAGGATCAAGACGGTGAATACGATTTCCATAGATTTATGCGCGTCCGGCAGGAGCGCGGCGAGTCGCTGGCGCCGCTCCCCTTTTTAACAAAGAAGGGGCAAAGTTTAGCTTGGCCGGGCTGAGTGGTCGCAGAAGGCGTGTTTTGACGATTCAGGCGGCTAAACGGATTGCACTCTCCTGGTGCATTCGCACGCTGCGCTACGGACCCTGCGTCTCGTGGCGGTGCACATGCGAGCGAACGCTCATGAAACGCGTGGGCTTGCGTGAGCACGGAGCTTGCTTTATCGAAGGCGACGGGACGGGTAGATTCCGCTTCAGGATAATCGAGGGCAGTGTATGAAATCAGGACTGAGCGCGCCGGTTAAGCGATGTCGAGCGCAATCGATTGCGTTGAATGACCACGACCGCGATCAAGACCGGTTGCATGAACAAGGAACGCATGCGGGCATCGGGACGGGGAAGGCAAGATGGCAATAGCGAATCCTGACAAGGTGAAGCCGGTCTCGCCGCGGACATTCGAATTGAGCGTGACGTCGGGGTTCGACCGTTACTCAGTCGAGCACGGCGCGTGGACGCTGTCGAGCGTGTTTCAACCGGTGTTCAGCCTGTCGCATATGCGGGCAGTGGGCTACGAAGGTTTGCTGCGGGCGCACGACGCGCTTGATCGCGTTGTGTCTCCACTCGATGTCTTCGGCCAAGCCGCGCGCGTGGGCGAAGCGATGCAGGTCGATCGGCTGTCGCAGGCGCTGCATCTCGAGAATTTCAATGTGCTCGGTGCGGAGAACGAGTGGCTGTTTCTCAACGTTCATCCGGCTGCGTTGACCGAGCCGTATCACATGGCCGCGTTGCTGGCGAATCTCAAGCGCTTGCAGATCGAGCCGCGTCGCGTTGTGTTGGAGGTGCTGGAGCAGCGCGCTGACGACGTCGAAAAGCTCGCGGACGCCGTGCAGCATTTTCGCGAGCATGGCTTCCTGATCGCGCTCGATGATTTCGGCGCGGGGCATTCCAATATCGAACGGATCTGGCAACTTGATCCGGATATCGTCAAGCTGGACCGCGTGATGTTGTCGCACGCCGCGCAGTCAGCGCATGCCGTGCATGGGACGAGCCACTTGAAACATCGGCGCAATATGGAAGCCATTCTGTGCGGCGTGGTGTCGCTGCTGCACGAGGCCGGCAAGCTGGTGTTGATCGAAGGCGTGGAGACTGAGCACGAGGCGCAACTGGCGCTGTCGAGCGGCGCTGATTTTGTGCAAGGGTTCTTCTTTGGCCGGCCAAATCCAGGTCTCGCTGATGCCCCGCAGGCCCACACGTTGATGAGCGAGTTGACAGACCGTTTTCGGATGCAGACGGAGGCGAAGGAACGGCGCGTGGCGACGCGGCTGCAGCCGTATGTGCGGGCGTTTGAGCGCGCGGCGGAGCGGCTGGCGGCAGGGGAACAACTGGAGGAGGTGTGCTGGAATTTCCTTGCACTGGATAACGCGGCGCGGTGTTTTCTCCTCGATGCCAACGGCCGGCAGGCCGGGCGCAATGTGGTGCTGAGGGCCGATCGCGCGGCGCACGAGGCACGGTTGTTGCCGCTTATCGATGCGCAAGGGGCGAACTGGCTGCGGCGGCCGTATTTTCGGGCTGCGTTAGGGGATCCGGATAGGGTTCATGTGACGAAGCCGTATTTATCGATTAACGAAGCGCTGCCGTGCGTGACGCTGTCGGTGGAGACGCGCATGGGCGGCCAACGGTGCGTGCTTTGTGGGGATATCGATTGGTTCGCGGAGGAGGAAGAGTAGGGGGTTCGTGTTCGATTGTTTCACGAAAAAGCCCGCGAGCGATTCGCGGGCTTTTTCATTTTCGTGAGACGCGGCTTCGGCTATCTAATCGCCGACGGGATGGTTTTATTTCGCCACCACCACCGGAATGCCTCTCAACGCTCCAGCGCCTTTAACCTCATCGAGCGATGCTTTCACGTACTGCCCAGTCTGCACTTCAATCCCCAGCTTCACCCCAATATCCCGCTCGCGGCGCTTCACCATCGACAGATTCGCCAGCTTCACATGTCCATAACCGCGAATGCGTTCGTGCAATAACGCAAGCGTTTCGACATCTTTCGCGTTATCCGGCTTCATGACGTCAAGCGCATGGCGAATCGTGATTTCATAGTCTCCGGCCAGCTCGCGTTCCATCTTCCGTTCAAGCGATTTACCGAACGGATCGATAACAGTGCCGCGCAATCCACGCACCTTCGACATCATTCCAAGCACCGGCCACAACCATTGCCCGAACGTCATCTTGCGAGGCTGGCCGCCATTCTTCGCCTTCGATAAAACCGGCGGCGCCATATTGAATTTCACCGCGAAATCCTGACCGGCCGTGCCTTCGAACTGCGCTTCCAGCGCAGCGCGGAATGCCGGATCGGTGTGAAGCCGAGCCACTTCGTATTCGTCCTTCACCGCCAGCAGCCGATAAAACGTCGAAGCCACCGCGCGCGTCACGGCATCGTTGTGATGCGCCGCCGCAGCCGACACCAACACGCGATATCGCGTCACATAACTCGAACCGCCGTAAGCCAGCAACCGCGCTTCACGATCCGCGATCAACCTGTCCAGCGGCATCGCAGCCATCTCGACTCGTGGCGTAACGGCAGATTTACGCAACGCTTCCAACGCGTCCATATCCGCTGCAGCCAGTCGTCCGATAGCAAACGCCAGCTTGTTCATCGGCACGGCGACGTTGTTCAACTCAATCGCGCGCATCAACGCGGCATGCGAGACCGGCACAAGTCCAAGCTGCCACGCGTAACCCAGCATCAAAATATTCGCGCCGATGGTGTCGCCGAGAAAACGCGTCGCCAAAGCCTGCGCGTCGCACGTGTTCATGCGCTCAGCGCCCGCCGCGTGCTGCATCTTTTCCAGCAACGATCCGGCGTGAAGGTTCGCATCGGGGTTCTGCACGAACGTCGCGTTCGGAATCGCGTGCGTGTTCACGACAATCCGCGTGCGCCCGTGACGCACCGTTTGCAGCGCGTCAGCGCTTGCACCGACGACCATGTCGCAGGCGAGCAGCACGTCGGCTTGTTGGGTATCAATGCGCACCTGGTTCAGCAAGGCATCGGTTGACGCGAAGCGCACGAACGACAGCACCGCGCCGCCCTTCTGCGCAAAGCCCATGAAGTCGAGCACCGACGCGCTCTTGCCCTCCAGATGCGCGGCCATGCTGATGAGCGCACCGACCGTCACCACGCCCGTGCCGCCAACGCCGGTAATCAAGATGTCGTACGGTGCGTTATCGAGTTCGAGCCTGGGTTCCTGCAATGCATCGACACGTGCCGCGAGCGCGTCAGGATCGAAGACATTGCCCGCTGCTTTCTTGAGCTTCGCGCCTTCGAGCGTGACGAAGCTCGGGCAGAAACCGTTCACGCACGAGTAGTCCTTGTTGCACGATGACTGGTCGATGCGGCGCTTGCGTCCGAGTTCGGTTTCAACCGGTTCCACCGATAAACAATTGCTCTGCACGCCGCAATCGCCACAGCCTTCGCACACGGCTTCATTGATAAACAGCCGCTTGTCGGGATCGGGAAACTCGCCTTTCTTCCGGCGACGCCGTTTTTCCGCCGCGCAGGTTTGATCGTAGATAAGGACGGTAACTCCCTTGATATCGCGCAAACGCCGCTGTACATCGTCGAGTTCGCGCCGATGATGGAACGTCGTCCCCTTCGGAAACTGATCGTGATGGCCGTCGTATTTCTCGGGTTCATCGCTGACTACGACGAGCGTCGCAATCCCTTCCGCTTCAACTTGCCGCGCGATTTGCGGCACGGAAATGCTGCCGTCGACGGGCTGGCCGCCGGTCATCGCGACGGCGTCGTTGTACAGGATCTTGTACGTGATGTTCGCCTTCGCCGCAGCCGCCTGACGAATAGCAAGGATTCCCGAGTGAAAGTAGGTGCCATCGCCGAGATTCTGGAACACGTGCGGCGTTTTCGTGAACATGGAATGCGACGCCCAATCCACGCCTTCTCCGCCCATCTGGATCAAGCCGGTTGTATCGCGTTCCATCCACGACGCCATGAAGTGGCAGCCGATTCCCGCTTGCGCAATCGAACCCTCAGGCACTTTCGTCGACGTATTGTGCGGACAGCCCGAGCAAAAATACGGCGTGCGTTTCACGGCATCGGCGGCGTTCGACAGGATTTGCGGCGCGACGAGATCGACGACTTTATCGCGGCGATCCAGCGCGGGTTTGTGCCGCGCGAGCCAGTCCGCGAACACAGGCAGCACGCGCGATGGGCGCAATTCGCCCAATGCGCTCAGCAGCGTCGCGCCGTCCTGTGCGTTCTTGCCGACCACGATCGGCCGCGCGCCTTGCGTCCGGTTATACAAATGGTCCTTAATCTGCTGCTCGATCACGGGGCCTTTTTCTTCGATCACCAAGACTTCGGAAAGACCTTCGACGAAGATATCGAGGCGCGTGGTTTCGAGCGGAAACGATAAACCTACTTTATAGATGCGCACGCCGGCGGCATCGAGGTCATCGACGGTCAGATCCAGCCGACGCAACGTTTCCATCAAGTCGAGATGCGCCTTGCCGCACGTCACAATGCCGACGTTCGCGTGACGGCTCGGAGCGATCCATTTATCGATGGAACGGGTTTTCGAAAAGTACCGCACGGCGTCGAGTTTCGCGGCAAGACGCGCTTCAATGGTCAAGCTCGGCAAGTCGGGCCAGCGATTGTGCAGGCCGCCCTCGGGCGCGACGAAACCCTCCGGCGCCGGCCAGCCGGTCTGGAACGCGTCGAGGTCGACGGTCGACCCGGATTCCACCGTCTCCGATATCGCCTTGTATCCCACCCACGCGCCCGAAAAACGCGACAACGCCCAGCCGTAGAGACCGAACTCGAGCATATCGGCGATATTCGATGGATTCACCACCGGCATGTGCCAGGCGATCATCGCCTGATCGGACTGATGCGGCATGGACGACGACACGCAGCCGTGATCGTCGCCCGCGACCACCAGCACGCCGCCGTGCGGCGACGAACCGTATGCGTTGCCGTGCTTGAGCGCATCGCCGGCGCGATCGACGCCCGGGCCCTTGCCGTACCACATCGCAAAGACACCCTCCACGGTCCGCTCCGGGTCCGACTCCACCCGTTGCGTGCCCAGCACGGCCGTACCGCCAAGTTCCTCGTTGATCGCGGGAAGAAAACGCACGTCATGCGACGCGAGCAGTTTTTTCGCTTTCCACAATTGCTGATCGACCATGCCAAGCGGCGATCCACGATAACCGCTGACAAATCCCGCCGTGTTCAGCCCGGCTGCGCGATCGAGCTGGCGTTGCATCAGGACGAGCCGAACCAATGCCTGCGTGCCGGTGATGAAAATGCGGCCGTGCTCGGCGTTGAGGTTATCGGTGAGTTGGTAGCTTGCTAGCGGAGGGTTATCTGAAAAAGGCACACGCGCGTTCATGGATGAGACTCCGGCGTTTTATCGATGAATTGAGAGGATGTCGCCATTCTTCCCCGACATAACAGGAAGGTTTTTGCGTTCTTGGCGATCGAACGCTCGTACCAGAAACAAAATCGATCTTTATTGAGATGAATGAGCGGAAAACACCTGCCGAATGGCTAACGTGTGGTTAACCCGCGTCTCGAAACACTCAGGAGCGGGTAATCTGGACGCTCTCTGACAACGCCGCGTGACGAAAAGGAATCCGCCCATGAAGCTCTATTACTGGCCGAAGACGCGCGCTTTTCGCGCGTTGTGGATGCTGGAGGAACTGCGCGTGCCGTACGAGTTCGCCTACGTGAACATCCGGGCCGGCGAGCAGAATGCGCCGGCGTTTTGCTCGGTGAACCCGATGTCGAAACTGCCGGCGCTGGATGACGATGGGGTGTGCGTCGCCGAGTCGGGCGCGGTGCTGCTTTATCTCGCCGATAAATACCCTCAAGCCGGGCTCGGTGTCTCGCTTGATGATCCGCTGAGAGGCCGTTTCCTCCAATGGATGTTTTTCACAAGCGCTTGTCTTGAACCGGCTATGGCCGAACGGATGACGGGCGCTCCGAGCAACAGCGTGAGTTTCGGCTGGGGCGATTTGGGCCGCGTGGAAAAGGCGATTGAATCGGCATTGGCCGATGGCCCGTGGCTGCTTGGCGCGCGTTTTACAGCAGCCGACATCCTCGTTTCGAGCACGCTGCAGATCGCCTATATGGCGAAGCTGATCGAGCCGGGCGGGGCGCTGTCGGATTATGTTGCGCGTGCGACGTCGCGGGAGGCGCATGAACGCGCCGCATCGATCGATAAACAGGAAGCGCAGAAGGTGCCGTCAGCCGCCGCGCAGCAGCAGACGGGCACGGTCACCTTGAAACCGTAAGGTCTCTTTGATTCGTCTCTTTGATTCAAGGGAAGGTCTTGGGTTTGGGAATGCCCGCGCCGGCTTCAATATCGGCAACCGCCTGGACGTGCGCGGCATCAATCGCGTCCTTGGGAGCCGACAAGCCGTTATCGCCGCCAATGGTTTTCCACGACTGCACGGCTTTGTCGTGGTGGCGGATTTCGTATTCGGCGTCCCAGCGCGCGCCCTGTAGTTCGATGGGCCGAACGTGGATGGAGTAGACGCCGTAGAGGAAGAGTTGTTCAGCCATGGTGATTCTCCCGGTCAAGCGAAGTGAAGCAACAACAGCGGCAAGCAATCTGCGCGCCGCTGTTGTTCACAACTCGAGTTCGCCGAGGATCCGGTGAGCGAGCGCGCGGGCTTCTTCCAGCGCCTCATCTTCGGATAACGATGTGGCCGGGACGTCGTACTGTTTCGGCTCCGAATCCTCGCCATCTTCGCCGTCGTCCCGCACTAGCGTGACAGCGCCTCGAAACTGGCCGCCGTCTACGGCGTGAGCGCGGATCGTCGCGGTGTAGATGCCTTTCGTGTAGATCGTGTCTTCCATGATGCACCTCCGGCAAGGGTTGAAACGATGCTAGCACGCGCATTTATCGCGCGTATGTCCGTCTATCGCTGTCAATCGTTGCACCGTAGGCGCACGTTTCAGGCCAGCAGATCCTCGACTTCTTTCAGCGACGGCGAATGCGCCCCGGACCGCCGGCACGCCGCCGCGCCCGCTGCGAGTGCAAAACGAAGATGGTCCGGCCAGCCGCCGGCGCGGGCCATCAAGCTGTAGAGCAAGCCGGCAATGGATGCATCGCCGGCGCCGACCGTATCGGCGACATCGACTTTTGGCGGGCGTGCCTGCCAGCTTTCGTCGCCGACATACAGCGTAGCTTCAGCTGATCCCCGTGTGACAAGCACGGTGGCTTGCGGATTCATCGCACGGATTTCGGCAATGGCGCCGGTTTCAGCCGGTATTGATGGGAAGAGCTTTTGCAGGTCTTCATCGGAGACTTTGATCAGGTCGGCCAGTGCGGCCATCTTGCGCAAAGTGGGCTCGTAGCCGTGCTCCATCAGGTTTCGATAATTCGGGTCGAAGCTGATCTTCACGCCATGCTCGCGAAGTTGCGCGGCGAGATGAGCGAGCGTGTCACCAAGCGGCTGGCGCACGAGGCTGATGCAGCCGAAGTGCGCCCATTTCACCGAGTCCATCCAGCCGGTCGGCAGAAGGTTGGGATCGAACGCGAGATCGGCGCCGTTTTCACCCATGAAGTAATAGGTCGGTGGTTGTGTCTTGTGGACAATGGCCAGCAGCGGCGGCCGCTCGACGCGCTGCATGAAGCGCATGTCGAGGTCTGCCGCGACGCTCGCATCCCAGAGTTCATCGGAGAAATTATCCGTGCCGAGTGAACCGGCCGATGCCGTCGGCAAACCGAGGCGCGCAACCGCTCGCGCGACATTCCAGCCCGCGCCGCCCGGGCGGGACAACCAGTCCGACGGGCCCGTTCGGATCAGGTCGGTGAGGATGTCGCCAGCTGAGACGAATTGGGGAAAGGTTGAATTGGAAGTTGCGTTGGAAGTCATCGTACTCACCGTTTAGCTTGTCTTTTTAGCTCGCTTCTTTAGCTTGCTTCATTCGCTGCTTCTTTCGTCGCTGTTTTCGTTGCGTCGCGGCTGTGGGGCGCGTCCGCTACGCTGATTGCGTTCAGCACTTCGTAGCACGCGCCCATCGTGTGGTAATCGGTCTTGCCGGCGGGGCTCTTTTCGTCTCCGTACTTGCGGTTGTCGCAGGTCAGGATGCGGAACCACGCGCCATATTCGTGATCGACAAAGT
The DNA here is from genome assembly GCF_047608185.1 of Caballeronia eucalypticola. Taxonomy (NCBI): domain Bacteria; kingdom Pseudomonadati; phylum Pseudomonadota; class Betaproteobacteria; order Burkholderiales; family Burkholderiaceae; genus Caballeronia; species Caballeronia eucalypticola. The sequence continues at coordinate 25,176 of NZ_JBLKRU010000001.1, read as the reverse complement.
GCGCCCAGCTATAACGCCAGAGTTCGTCGTAGCAATCCCAGAATCGCTCCAGACCTGTTCGCTTGCCGAGCAATGCAGCAGTGGCGAAGGTCTCGGCCTGCACCCAGAAGTATTTGTCGTGGTCGCAGATGGTGTTGTCCGGGCCGAAGCCGTAATACAGGCCGCCGTGCTGGTCGTCCCACGCGCGGTTGAAACCGGCGTCGAATAGTTCGATCGCGCGCGGTGCGAGCCACGGCAACGCGCGGTGCCGCTCCAGGATCAGCAGCAGCTTCGCCCATTCGGTCTGGTGGCCGGGCTGGAAACCCCACGGGCGGAAGATGTTGGAACTGTCGGACTCGTTGTAATGCCAGTCGACTGACCAGTCGGCGTTGAAGTGCTCCCAGACCAGGCCGTGGCTCTTCCGCGCCTGGCGCAACGTGATATTGCCGGCAATTTTCTCCGCGCGATCCAGATACAGCACGTGGCCGGTCGCCTCGTACGCGGCCAGCAACGCTTCGGTCGCGTGCATGTTGGCGTTCTGCCCGCGATACGACGACAACTGCCAGTCGGGCGTGGCTTCATCGGCGTAAAGACCGGCGCCCGCGTCCCAGAAATGCTTGTCCATCAGCTGGAAAGTTTCATCGATCAAGGGTTTGGCTTCATCGATACCCGCCATTGCCGCGTGCGCGTACGCCAGCAAAACGAACGCGTGTCCGTAGCAATGCCGCGTGCCGTCGAGTGTGCGTTTCGCACCGTCGCGCCATTCGATTTCCCAGTCGTAGCCTTCATTCACCGTGTCCCAATGCGCGTTGCGCAGGAACGCGAACGCGTGACGGGCATTGTCCAGATGTTGCTGGCCGCCGAAATGACGAAAGGCCATCGCGTGGTTGAAGACGAAGCGCGTGCTGCTGACAAGGTGCCGCGTGGTGCGGTCGTAGACCGTGCCGTCGTCCTTGAAAAAATGAAAAAAACCGCCCGAGTCGTCGCGGGCGGTTCGTGCGTAGAACGCAAGTGTGTGGCGAACGTGGTCGAGGAGGAAATCGCGGCTTCGAAAGTTCGGTTCTGCCGAACCCGCCACGTGCAGAGCGGTTGAGTTCATACCGATGTCTGTGTCCGTGTTATGGCCGAGCTCGCGCGAGGAATCAGGCGCACGGGCACGAGCGTGTCGGTTGTGTTCGCGTCATCGTGATTCTGAGCGGTTTCCAGCAGCAACTCCACGCCACGCCTGCCAAGTGCTTCCTTGTCGACCGTAACCGTGGTGAGCGGCGGCGTGCTTTGAGCCGCGGCAGGAATATCGTCAAAACCGACAAACGCGATGTCTTCCGGCACCCGCAAACCGTGCGCGAGACAGACGCGCATGGCAGCGAGGGCCGCTGCATCGTTATAGGCGAAAACGGCGTCGGGCAGCGGCGCGGATTGCGCGCGCGCTTGCGCGATCAGGCGCTCCATTGCGTCGGCGGCAGCTATGTCGGCGTCGATAGCGGGCTGCGTGGTGACTTCTAGCGTCGGGTTAAAGAGCAATCCCGCTTCGAAATACGCCAGCCGGTATCCCATTGCCCGCTGCGAGATGCTGTAGTGCGCCAGCGATCCGCCAATGAAGGCAATCCGCTTGCGACCGAGCGCAAATAGATGCTGCATGGCGAGCGCGGCGCCGCGCGCGTTGTCGACGTTCACCGAGCGGAAACCCGGCGCGCGCAAATCGATCAGTACGACCGGGCGGTTCATGGACCGCAGATGGGTCAGCAACTCCGGCTCGATAAATCCCGCAACCGCTACGGCGTCGGGTGCGTGAAGGCGCATTTGCTGGGCGAGATCGTGCGTGGGACCGGCCGTGAGGACTGACGGCACCAGCCGCCGCTCGCGACAGGCTTCTTCGAAACCGTGCAGAACGTGGGAAAAGAACGGGCTGACCGCAAAATTATTATGCTGGCGATGAAGCAAGAATGTGACGCGCCGGATTCGGGTGCGAAGCTGGGCGGCGTCGTAGCCAAGTTGTCGCGCTGCTTCGACCACGCGCTCACGCGTCGTTTCCGACAAGCCCGGCTGGTTTTTAAGCGCCCGCGATACCGTGCCGATCGACACACTGGCTGCGCGCGCGACATCGCGAATGGTTGTGGCCATCGGGTTTCTCGTCTCCGCCGTTGGGTAGGATGTTGTTCGCGGATGACGCGTTTTATGCACGTGATGTGTTTACTAACGCCGCCAAGTTCGCACGATTTTGGCGATTGTATAGTAAAACGAGGTGAAATCCTGCTCGAAAAAACCTAGAGAAAACCCCTAAACCATTTGTAGGTAAGGCTTGCAGTTGGCTTGATTGTTTAGTAGGTGTGTTGGGAAACCTCGGCTAAGAGATTCAATTTGCTGCGGGGTGGTGTGCATTAGCGTGCTTCTCGCTGATGAGTTGATTTCGCATCCGATGACCACACGTCAAGCACCATGTCGTCGTCTTGATAGAAGGACAACTGCGGCAGCGTGAGTTTTGCGCGAAGCTCCCGATGTACATGATCGCCCGAATGCGGCCATCCCTCGATCGGCCGCCGCCAATGGCAGGCGAGCACCGTGCCGCCGTCGGCGAGCGAAACCTCAATCCTCGCGACAAGTTTGGCGAGTTGCGCGTCATCCAGGTAATACGCCACCTCGCTGATGACGATCAGGTCGAACTCGCCATCCGGCCAGTCGTCAGGCATGGCGCGCTGTTCGACCCGGACGTTCTCAAGATGCGAGACACGCTGCCGCGTGAGTTCGACCGCAGCCAGATTCAAATCCGCCGCGAGCAGCTTCTTGCATCGGGAGGCCAGTTCAACGGTCAGTTCGCCGTTCGCGCAACCGGGTTCATACCCGCGACGGTAGCGTTCGTCGGGGAGGGCCGCCAACGTGAGCGCGCGCTTGCGCCGCTCGTACCAGCGTTCGCGAAGCAGCCAGGGGTCGTCACTGCCTTCATAGAGACCGGCGAAATAATCCTGCGCGTTCGGCCCTTGCATTGTTGATTCCTGCGCGGATGATCCTGGCGGCTTCGGTTCCTTCTTCATATCAGCACGACCTCGTAGGGACGGGTGAGACGCTCGAGCACATGCGCGGGCAGGATGGGTGCGCGACCCGACGAATCGTCGGCTTCGATCTGGCTCCGAAAAGCCTGGATCGCGTGAATCTTGCGCGCAAGCGTTGCTTCATCCAGCACGATGCGGCGCGCTCGGCTCCACGGCACGCGGGAGTCTTCGGGCGTCGCCCAGTGCCACGTCCACACGGGGACTTCTACGAACGGCAGGTCAAGTGCACCCGCCACCGCGGTCACGGCCCGGCCGACCGATTCGTGGTCGGGATGACCGTCGAAACGCCAGGTTCCAAATACAATGTCGCCCGGTTCGAGACGCGCCTTCAGCGCTTCCGCCAGTTCCGATTCGAACGCTTCTCCGCCGCCGTCTGGAAGGTGAAGTCGCTCCAGCGCGACATGCTTCATACGCAGACGTTGTAGCGCCTCGTGCGTTTCTTGCGGCCGAGTCGCGGCGAGTCTCGCTGCGGGCCATTCCGGTGACGCAGGATGGCTCGCAGTACCGTCTGTCACAGCGATGATCAGCACCTTGCGACCCAAGTCGGACAATTGGGCGAGCAGGCCGCCCGTGCCCAAAATTTCATCATCCGGATGTGGCGAAACAATCACGGCGCGTGATCCGGGCGGCACGAGGATCGCCGAATCAACTTCGGGCAGGCTCCAAAGCCGCCCGGAGTTTTGCCAAGTTGCTTCCGGCGTGCCATTTCCCTTGATGGCGCGGGCGTTTGCCGAGTGAGTTACTACAGGTTCCATGTGCCGCATTCCCCATTGATAAGTCGTTCAGCAAGCGCGGCTTCATCGCGTTCGGCATGACTCTGCCGGATAAAAACAGGTAGATCGGCCATCAGGCTGGCGAAATGACAGTCACGGCAGAGAGGCGCGGCGCCCAGTGCGCGGCCAGCACGCTCGATGACCGCAACCGCTGAACGTTCCGCTGCCAATCGAACTCGAAAAGCATCCGGCATTGCATCGGATTGCGGCTCGCGATCAATTCGTGCTGCCGCTTCGCGCAGCAGGCTGGCGGTCCCGGAGAGCGCCGTGTCAATTGCGCCCAAGTGGGCGAGCTTGTACGGATCGGCGCGGCGGCCTGCGTCCCGTTTCACGAATTCCCCGATTGCCGCCGCCGCCCCGAACCAGCATGCCGCGATCCCACCGCCGCCATGCCAGAAGCCCGCTCGCTCCAGATAGGCGCGCGGCGCACCGATGCTGATAGCTCTGGCGTGATCAAAATGGACGTCTACGCTCGCGCTCGCCGCCATGCCGACAGCCATCCAGCCTTCACGCGTGATGCGCACGCCCGGTTGGTGGAGATCGACGGCGGCGAGAATGGGCTCGTCCTTTTCGTTCCAGGCTGTGATGAGAGCATGGGTAATCGAGGCCGCTCCGGAACACCAGGCCTTCGTACCGTGCAACGTGATGCTGTTTGCGTTGGATGCCGCACTCGCGGCGAGGCGAGCCGTGGGCGGTTCAGCTGCCCAAACCCCCCATGCCTGACCGCGTTCAGGAACGTGTGCTTCGCCCAGCTCGGCCATGATCGCGAGCGCGTCCGTATGGCCTTCGAACAGTTTGACCAGCGCGAGGTCGCACGCCGCAACCGCAGCGAGAATTTGCCAGCGTTCGAGTGTGGCGCCGTGGCCGGGAAGTGGCAGGCGATCAAAGCCGCCATCAATCAGGGCGTGAAGCGCGCGGGCCGTATCAGTGCTCGAGCCGCGCTCGAAACGGAGGTCACGCAAAAACGACTCGAGAATGGATTCGCTCGCGGCCCCGCCGGTCAGTGGTTGCATGGTGGTCACTCCTAACCGCTTGCATGGATGAAGTCAGGCATGTTGTTGTCCGTACCTGGTGCCAGTAACAGCTTCTGGACTCAAGTGTGGCAAGGCACATGCCCGACCACCAGTCAGCCAGACGGCATAGGAGTTGTGAAAACGGGTTGTGGAGAAACGAAACGCAGTTGCCGGCTGCCGCATCAAGTCATAGGTCTTCAGGACGAATCGACAGAACGGCTGAATGAGCTCCAAATAGCAAAAAAGCCGCACAGGGCGGCTTCATGCTTGGATATGAGTCGGGGAGTCAGTCATGCAACGCGTTTTCACACCACTACTATGCCAGAGGCGGCGTGGGCGCAGCGCTCACTGGCGGTCCTAATGGTCCCAGTGGACCTAACGCGCTCGCACGCCAGCGCCTTCTGCTTCTGGCTGCGCCGTCTGCTCACCCGATGTGTCACGGGCGCCCCAGCGTTGCGCCAGTACAGCGCACGTCATCAACTGGATCTGGTGAAAGAGCATCAGCGGCAGAACGACCGCGCCCACCGCATGCGAGGCGAAAATCACCTTCGCCATCGGGATACCCGAAGCGAGACTCTTCTTCGATCCGCAAAAGATGATCGTGATCTGATCGGCCCGGTTGAAGCCCAACCGTTTGCTGGCGAACGCCGTGATTCCAAGCGCGAGCGCCAGCAGGACTACGTTCACCACAACCAGTCCACCGAGCGTTTGCAAGGAAATGGTGTGCCAGATGCCCTCATTTACCGCTTCGCTGAACGCCACGTACACGACCAGCAGGATCGAGCCCTGGTCGACGAAGCGCAGGATGCTGCGATTCTTGTCGAGCCATTTGCTGATCACCGGCCGCAGCAACTGCCCTGCGATAAACGGCACGAGCAATTGCAACACGATATTGCCGACCGTGTGCCACGCGGAACCAGCGTGGCCGGTACCGTCCGTCATCACGAGGCCGACCAGCGCGGGCGTGATGAAAATGCCGAGCAGGCTCGACGCCGAAGCGGCGCAAACCGCCGCCGGCACATTGCCCTTCGCAATGGATGTGAACGCAATGGACGACTGCACGGTGGACGGCAGCGTGCACAGGAACAGGATTCCCATGTACAGCGCTGGCGTGACGAGCGGTGTGAGAACGGGTTTCAACGCCAGGCCGAGCAAGGGAAACAACGCAAACGTGCTGAGCAGTACGACGATATGCAGACGCCAGTGCGTCATGCCCGACACAATCGCTTCACGGGAAAGCTTTGCGCCGTGCAAGAAAAACAACAGTCCGACGGCAATGTTGGTCAGCCAGTTAAATCCGACCGCCGCAGCGCCGCGGCAGGGCAGCAGGCTGGCCAGAATGACCGTGCCTACCAGTGCGAGAGTGAAGTTATCGGGGAGAAACTTGGGGCGGGTCATCAGGGATTCGCATGTTCATGAGAGTGCTTGACGACTTCCGGCGATCACGTTTTTGCCTTTAAAAGGTTCAAAAGGCGAATAGACATGCGCGAAAAGCGTCGCTAACGCTATTTTGCGTGCATATCGATTCAAGATGCAAATTCATTTAAGTGATCTATTAATTCTTAGAATGCATGAATGGTCGGTTTTGGGTACCCGGAGTAAGCCCGCAGCGGGGCCGAAAATGACCTTCCGCGAGCCGGCGATCAGCGGTCGAAACAAGACGAATTTGGTAAGACGGAAGCCTCGTGAATCCATCCCAAAAAGAGCCAAAAAACAGTGAAGTAACATGGTGTTACAACCCTCAGGAAGGCCTAACACTTTTTGGCTCGACTCCAGTCGCGCGGCACAATAAATTGAATGACAGATTGGTTAGCAGGCGCGCGTTGAGAGACGCCGGCCTGATGGTCCGACAAATGACCAATCGGCGATGCCCGGCGGTATTCACTTTCCGCCAACACGCTCGAACAGAGTCGGACAACTCGCAGTATCGACATGTTGCTCACCCGATTTCGACCTATCGCTCGCTTGATCCTCGCCGCTGCCGCCGGACTGGTTGCGGCGTCGGCGCTGTGCGCGTCGATGGCTCTCGCCGGTGGAAACAATGGCGGGACGTTTAATCGGAATGCCGGGCAGGCTCAGGGGCAATGGAGGGCAAATTCGGCGAACTCGGTGAATCGCCATGCGATGCGAGTGGACGAGGTCGAGAGCGGAGCCCAGCCGTTCCGTTATCAGCGTGTTGCAGCAGGTTCTGGCTTGACGCCGATCAGCGCAGAAGTGCGCGGTGGTGCGCGCGCCGACCAGGCTGCGCAATTGCGCACCGGCGGATCGATCCGCGCTGACATCGCCCGTTATAACGAAGAGCGCAGCAGCCCGCGTCCGTCAGGACGCCAGGGCGATGACCCGCGCTCGCAGGCGAACTCCCCTTATCGGAATTAATGGCGGCGAACGGCGGAAGTGCTCCGCGCACAGCCGGACGCTTGCGTAGTGCCGACGTGAATCAAGCGCGCACGGCACGCGCGTAGGCGAAACGCGTACCGCACCGCCCCTACGCTTCAGAACGAAGGCATCCCCCGCAAGTATCTCCACACAATCTTCCAACCGATGATTCACCTCGCCGCATCTTTGCTTGCGAGTACAAAACAAAAAACAATTCCCGCGTCTATGGCGAGCGTCGCAATGACGTAATCCCGCCACAGTCTTGTCGCCAGATGCCCGCATCCATTCCTCTCAAAATTAGTCGCATTAACAATGGGTTCGGCGAGCGTTTCTGATCGCATTTTTATTGTTGCCGGATTGCAGATTGCCCGGGTGCACCGTGGCATATAGCATCGCGGGCTATCGCATTGCCGGCCGGCCCTTACCTCAAGCGTCCTTTTCACATCGCGTTACATCGGGCGATAAAAGTTCGTCACGCGCAATGTATTCAAATCGCTATAGACGGCATAAGGAAAGTTATTTTTGTCCAGAAAAATGATCCGTAAAGATGGTCCCGCTCTAAGCCATCTGCACGCATAGCGGACATTTATAAGAACAGTCCGATAAAGCGAGGCAATGCCCCTCGCCGAATCCCGATTTAACGTTAATACGACAGGAGAGTCCATGAAGCCACCCGTGAACCGCGTGCTGAAGGCCGCGGCCAAGGCTACCGTTACTGCCAGCATGTTCGGCCTGCTTGCCGCCAGTTCGGCTCAAGCGCAATCGAGCGTCCAGTTATACGGACAGGTCGATGAATGGGTGGGCGCCACTAAATTCCCGGGCAGCGCCACGGCGTGGAATGTGGGCGGCGGCGGTATGTCGACGTCGTACTGGGGAATGAAAGGCAGCGAAGATCTCGGTGGCGGTTATAAGGCGATCTTCACGTTGGAAAGCTTTTTCCGGGCGCAGAACGGCAATTACGGACGTTTCCAGGGCGACACATTTTTCGCGCGCAACTCGTATGTCGGCATTGAGTCGCCGTACGGTACGGTTACCGCTGGCCGGCTGACCACGCAGTTGTTTGTATCGACGATTCTGTTTAACCCGTTCATCGATTCCTACACGTTCTCGCCGATGGTTTATCACGTGTTCCTCGGTCAGAGCACGTTCCCAACCTACACGACGGACCAGGGTGTGGTCGGCGATTCAGGTTGGGACAATTCCGTTCAATACACCACGCCTGATTTCAGCGGATTGTCGGGTAGCGCGATGTACAGCTTCGGAAATCAGGCCGGAGATCAAGGCTCGAAGAAATACAGCGCCCAATTCCTGTATTTTCATGGCCCCTTTGCGGCGACCGGCGTGTATCAATACGTGAATTTCAGCGAGACGCCGGGTGACCTGACGTCTTTCGTGGCCGGTTACAAGAGCCAGAGCGTAGGCCAGTTTGGTGCGTCGTACGACATGAAGTTCGTCAAGTTCTTCGCTCAGTACATGTACACGCACAACGATATCGACCAGGGTTCGTTCCATGTCAACACGGGCCAGGGCGGCGTGACCATTCCGGTCGGCGTGGGTTCGGTGATGGCGTCGTACGCGTATTCGCGCAGCAACGGCGGACTCGACCAGACGCACAAGAGCTGGGCCGTCGGCTATGACTATCCGCTGTCCAAGCGCACGGACGTCTATGCTGCCTACCTGAACGACAAGTACACGAGCATGTCGAGCGGAGACACCTACGGCGTAGGCATTCGCACGAAGTTCTGATCGATAAAGTTTAGATCTCGGCAAAACAAAACGCCGCTCCCTATCAACTTGGAGAGCGGCGTTTTTGTTCTCAGCCGCGCCAGCGATACAACGCGCTCCGCAGCATTCCTTTATCGCGCATCAGCCGAGATACCCAGCCGCGTCTTGGCATCGTCGTATTCATGCCTGAGACGCGACACGAGTTCCGCGACCGTCGGCACGTCGTCCATCAGGCCGACGCCTTGCCCCGCGCCCCAGATCTCCTTCCACGCTTTAGCTTTGATCGCTGAATCGCCGAAATTCATCGCTGCTTTATCCGATGCCGGCAGCGCATCCGGATCCAGCCCGGCGTTGAGAATGCTCTGACGAATGTAGTTGCCGTGCACGCCGGTAAAGAGATTCGTATAGATGATGTCAGCCGCTTTCGACCCGACAATCGCACTCTTGTAGTCTTCCAGCGCATGCGCCTCGCGCGTGGCAATGAAACGTGTGCCGATATACGCGAAATCCGCGCCCATGGCTTGCGCGGCGAGAATCGATCCGCCGTTGGCGATAGCGCCGGACAGCGCGATAGGGCCATCGAAAATACGCCGCACTTCTCCCACCAGCGCGAACGGCGACGTCATGCCCGCGTGTCCGCCGGCACCGGCCGCGACCAGGATCAAGCCATCGACGCCCGCTTCCAGCGCCTTCTCGGCGTGCCGCAAGTTGATCACGTCGTGTAAAACGATGCCGCCGTAGCTATGCACGGCGTCGATCATTTCCTTGACCGGTGCGCGCAGGCTGGTGATGAAGATCGGCACGCGATGCTCCACGCACACTCGCACATCCGCCTCGAGCCGCGCGTTCGAGTGGTGCACGATCTGGTTGACCGCGACCGGACCGACCGGAGCGCCAGGATTCGCCGCCTTATGCGCCTCGATTCCCTCGCTGATCTGCGTCAGCCATTCATTGAGCAGCTCGGCCGGCCGCGCGTTCAGCGCGGGAAACGAGCCGACAATCCCCGCCTTGCATTGCGCGAGCACGAGCTCGGGATAGCTGACGATGAACATGGGCGAAGCAATGACGGGTAGCGCGAGGTGTTGCAGGGCGGCGGGGAGTGCCATGACACGAGTCTCCTGATTGAATGTGAAAGCCGGCGATACGCGCGCGTCCATCTGGCGTGGGGTCGCAACAACCGTGCTGGCGATTGTTGCCGGACTTGGGCATTGCTTGAACCTTTAACGAAAGCGCCGCACGCGGAGCATGCGAACGACCGTTCGATTATAGGCGAATCTTCCGATGCGCGATCATCGCGGACATTGGAAGAAGTCTTCAGCTTCTACGAAAGCGCCTGCCTGCAAGCAGTTTAGTTCGCCGCGGACGCCTACAATGCTTTTCCCGTCACGCTGAATAATCACGCCATGTCGTTCGAAGACTACGAGCCGTTTACCTTCGATGCCGCGGGCTTCGACATTGCCGGCGTGAAGGGCGGTAACGGGCCGCCGCTTCTGCTGCTTCACGGACATCCGCAGACGCATGAGATCTGGCATCGGCTGGCGGGCGTCCTGGCGCAGCATTTCACTGTTATCGCGACGGATTTGCGCGGTTACGGCGCATCGGCGAAACCGCCCAGCGACGCGCAGCACACGCCCTATTCCAAACGCGCGATGGCCGCTGATCAGGTCGCGGTCATGCGGCACTTCGGGTTCGAGCACTTCATGGTCTGCGCGCATGATCGCGGCGCGCGCGTGGCGCATCGGATGGCGCTGGATTTTCCATCGGCCGTCGACCGCCTGATGCTGCTCGATATCGCCCCGACGCTCGCCATGTACGAGGCCACCGATCGCGCGTTCGCCACCGCTTATTTTCACTGGTTCTTCCTGATCCAGCCCGAGCCGCTGCCGGAATTGCTGATCGGCGCGCATCCGGACGCGTATGTCGAGCGCGTGATGGGCAGTCGCCATGCCGGCCTCGCGCCGTTTGCGCCCCATGCGTTGCAGGCTTACCGCGACGCGCTGCGCCAGCCCGGCGCGGTGCATGCAATGTGCGAGGACTATCGGGCGTCCGCGAGCATCGATCTCGAGCACGATCGGGTCGATATCGAATGCGGCAACCGGCTCGCGTGTCCGTTGCGGGTGTTGTGGGGGCAGGAAGGCGTGATCGAACAGTGCTTCGAGCCATTGGTCGAATGGCGTCGTGTCGCGCGCGATGTCAGCGGCCGGGCGTTGCCTTCGGGCCACTATATTCCGGAAGAAGTCCCCGACGAACTGCTCGCGGAAATGCTCGCATTTTTTGTGGCAACAGAGGCCGCATAAGGGCGCAGCGTGCGCGCGTCATCGCGCGTTCAACTGGTTGTCATAAGTCTGTAGGGAAAGCACCGATGCGTCTCAAAAATGAGCGCGCTACGATGCAATCGGCGCTGATCACGTCAACAAAATTCCGCCGCTTGGGGCTTGCTGTTCGACGATAAATCGACAGCCGACAAGCGGCTTTTCTTTTGGTTGTTCAGTGCCGTGCCGTTATGTTCACGCCACGCGCACCGTTTCGCCATCCGCCTTCAGCACGCCACTCGCCGCCAGTTCGGCGAGATACTTTCGCACTAATCCCGGACGGTCATCGGAGAGCAGGTTGGCGGCGGCGCGCATTGCTCCGGCGTTATCCACGAGCTGCAATAATGCGCTGACTGGCATCGAACGCAACTCCATCAGCTTGAACACGATCAGCACCTTCAGCGCATTCTTCGCGTTGCGCACCGGATCGGCACGCAGATAATCGATTCGCGAGAAAGCGATATCCAGCGCCTTCGATACCTCCGTAAACGGCGCGCCGTGGCCGGGGATCACCGCCCGCACGTCAAGCGTGGCGATCAGGTCGAGCACCGCGCGTTGTTCCGCGAAACCGCTTTCGCCTTCCAGTTCAGGAAAGATCACGCCGAAGCCGTTTTCCCACAGCGCGTCGGCGCTGATCAGCAGGCGCTCCTCGGCGCAATACAACATCAGCGAATGCGGATCGTGACCGGGCGCGCCGAGCACGGACCAGTCGATACCGCCAAGTCGCAGCGTCGCTCCCGGCGCAATCGTGCCGGTGAAACTGAAACGCTCGCAGCTCTGCCCGGTCGCGCGGAACGTGAGTGTGTCTTCGTCCCATTCGCGCACGGCGTCAGCTTCTGTTTGTGGAATCAGCGTCTCGCAGAAGAAATGCGCCTGCAGCAACGCATTGCCGCCGCAATGGTCCGAATGCAGGTGCGTGTTCACGATCAGGTTGAGCGTGCGTTCATTGCGTTCGTTCCCTAGCGCTTGCTGAACGAGCGCAAGCGTCTGCGGCGCGTGGGTCGAGTAGCCGGAATCGACCAGTGCTGTGCGGGCGCCGTCTATAAAAAACACGTTATTCGACGATAACCAGCCGCGCTCAAACACCCGCATGGACGCCGGCAACGTGATCATGGTTGCGGGCCTTTCGGCATCACAACGATGGTCGCGCTCGCCTTGACCACGATCTCGCCGTGCTGGTTCAGCGCCTGCCCTTCCAGCTTCACGAGATCGCCGTTCAAGCTCGGCTTCCAGTGCGCTTCGATGACTTGCCAGCTCATCGCGAGCACGTCGTTTGCCTTGACCGCGCGCGTGAGCTTGATGCCGAATTCAAGGCCGAGCGGCTGGGCGTACGTGGAAAAATGCGCGGCGAGCACCGCCATCAAATGCGCCGTGGGTTGCGTGCCCGACGCGATCAGCGAACCGAAACGGCTGGCTTCGGCGTAGGCATCGTCGTGATGCAGCGGGTTGAGGTCGTTCACCAGCGTGGCGAACGACTTGATGGAATCGGGCGGTAAGCTCAGCGAAGCCGTGATGGACTCGCCGATGCGCACCACGCGCGGCGCTTTTTTCCGCGCTTGCGCTTGCTTCAGGACATCGGTCTTTTGCGCGTTATCGAAGGAAGACCAGTTCGCTATTTCATCGATCGTGCGAAAACAGCCGTCGCAAAGGCCTGTCGATGGATTCATCCTGCAGACATCGATACACGGCGATGCAACGGCCTCGGTCATCGCGCCGTCTCGCGCAACGCGACATCGGCGACTGGCGCGCCCGTCAGCGCGACCAGTTCCTGCGGCGTCAGGTTGAACACCGCGTGCGGATGACCGGCGGCGGCCCAAAGGCTGTCGAGCGCGAGCAGGTCTTCATCGATGAGCGTAAGCGGCGTGGTGGCATGGCCGATTGGGCACACACCGCCGATTGCGTAGCCGGTTTTCTCGCGGACGAACTTGGCGTCGGCGCGGGCGAGTTCGCCGACCCGTTCGGCCACTTTCTTCTCATCGACGCGATTCACGCCGCTCGCAATCACGAGCACCGGCGTGTCGTCTTTTTTGCGGCGAAACAGGATCGATTTGGCGATTTGAGCGACCGAACAGCCAAGGCCGGCCGCCGCTTCAGCCGATGTCTTGCCGGTTTCGGCAAGCATCACGACAGGACTGGCGTGTCCGCGTTCCTGCAGCAGCAACGCCACGCGGCGAGCGGATTCGGGCAGGGCGTCAAGTGTTTCGTTCATCGTATATTTATCCAAAAAATAAACCGGTCATCAAACGCAAGGCGTCACGCCGTCGCGCTTCTTCGCGAGCAATGCGCGTCCCACTCGCGACGCGCTCGGCTTGCCGATCGCCTGCGAAATGAAATCGCCGATATCCACGAGTTGATCGAGATCGACGCCGGTTTGAATACCGAGTCCGTTCAGCAGGAAGATCACGTCCTCGGTCGCGACGTTGCCGGTCGCGCCTTTCGCGTACGGACAACCGCCGAGTCCTGCCACGGAGGCGTGGAAAATCTCGATGCCTTCCTGCAGCGACGCATAGATATTCGCGACCGCCTGGCCGTAGGTATCGTGGAAATGGCCGGAGAGCCGTTCGCGCGGGAACACCTTCGATACCGCCGCCATCACCTCGCGCGTGCGGCCCGCCGTGCCCACGCCGATAGTGTCGGCGATATCGATTTCGTCGCAGCCTAGCGCCTTCATGCGCTGCACGACATCGACGACGGCATCGACCGGCACATCGCCCTGGTACGGGCAGCCCAGCGCGCAGGAAATGCTGCCGCGCACGCGCAAGCCCGCTTCTTTTGCGGCCTTCGCGACAGGTTCGAAGCGCGCGATGCTTTCCGCGATGCTGCAGTTGATGTTCTTCTGCGAGAACGCTTCGCTGGCCGCGCCGAAGATGACGATCTCATCGACTTTCGCTTCCAGCGCCGCTTCGAAGCCGCGCAGGTTCGGTGTGAGCGCCGAGTAAATCGTGCCCGGACGCCGCTCGATACCGGCCATCACGGCCGCGCCATCGGCCATTTGCGGCACCCATTTCGGCGATACAAACGATGCCGATTCCACATTCTGCAGACCCGCGTTCGCGAGCCGGTTCACCAGTTCGACCTTGACGTTGGTCGCGACGAATTCCTTCTCGTTCTGCAGGCCGTCGCGCGGTCCCACTTCGACGATCTTTACTTTGGCGGGTAGCATGCCTGTCTCCTTTTTAATGCCTTGATAGCTGCTTAATAGCCTCGTTTCACATCGACTATGCCGGATATCGGCTCGCCGCGCGTGAGCGCCATGATCTTGCCCGCGATCTGCTCAATGCTTTCTTCGCGCAGCGTTTCCGCCGAGATATGCGGCGTGATCGTGAGGCGCGGCGTGGTCCAGAACGGATGATTGTCCGGCAGCGGTTCGGTGTGGAATACATCGAGCGTCGCGGCGGCGATCTGGCCGGTTTGCATCGCGTGAAGCAGGTCGTCATCGACCAGATGCCCACCACGCGCCAGATTGACCAGATACGCGCCGGGTGCGAGCCGTTCGAACGTGCGCCGGTTCAGGATGCCCTCCGTATCCGGCGTATGCGGCAGCAGGTTGATGAGCACCCTCACGCCGTCGAGGAAGGCGTCGAACTGCTCGTTGCCGGCGAACGTCTTGACGCCTGCGATATCGCGCGTGGTACGGCTGAATCCTCGCACCGGCATGCCGAACGCTGCGAGCGCCTGCGAAACTTGCGCGCCGAGAACGCCCAGGCCCAGCACGCCGACCGTGAAGTCCTTGAGCGCATAGGGCGGCAGTTTTTGCCATCGATGTTCACGCTGGAGCGCATCGTATTCGTCCAGCCGACGCAAGTAGCGCAGCACCGCATGGGTCGCGTATTCGACCATCTGATGGCCCATGCCGCTATCTTCCAGGCGCACGAGCAGCGCGTTGGGCGGCAGCGTGCCGGGTTGCTTGCGTTCGACGGCGAGGATTGCATCGACGCCCGCGCCCAGATTGAACACGGCCTTCAGATCCGGCCGGTTCGCGAACAGCGCCGATGGCGCGCGCCAGACGACCGCATAGTCGGCCGGGGCGTTGTCGCCGGGCTGCCACAGGCGTACATCGGCGTCGGGAAGCGCGCGGGTGAGATCGTCGAGCCAAAGCGGAGCCTCGGCTTGGTGTTCGTAGAGAATGATCTTCATCGAAGGTTCGTGTTTGTTCGCGGAAAAGGGCAGGCGGACCGAGTGTGGAATTGTGTCCGAAATTAAGCCTATTTTACGGTTTCGCGGCGGTTTCGCCGTAGTTCCGCCGATTAGCCTGCGCAACGCCGGCGATAACGCCACTGATTTAGCCTGATCGCTGCCCGATCGCCTCCGATAACCAAATGACGAAAACTTGGTTCGCGCGGGCGCGCTTCCACAGCAGAATTGTTCCTCACCATGCTGGCTACGAGCTGGCAGCGAGGTTCACATGAGTTCATGCAGCACATCCGCCTGGCCGCCGCGGCTGGTTACCGTCCCGGGTTTGCACGGCAGCGAGGGCGCGCACTGGCAAACGTGGCTGGAGCGGCAATTGCCAAGATCAAGGCGCGTCGAGCAGGACGACTGGGACGCGCCTCAACTCGACGCGTGGGCGCAATCCGTCGCTGATACAGTGACGAGCGTTCGTGGTCCGGTGATTCTTGCCGCGCACAGTTTCGGTTGCCTCGCGGCCGCACACGCGATCGCACAGGGGCTGACGGGCGACGCCGTGGCCGGGGTGCTGTTTGTCGCGCCCGCCAGCCCGGACAAGTTCAAGTTCGCGGGGGAGTTCGAACCGCGTCGGCTTGGCGTGCCATCGGTGCTGATTGCCAGCATGACCGACCCGTGGATACCCTTCGATCAGGCGATGCGCCTCGCAAGCCAGTTCGGCAGCGCGTTCGTGAATCTCGGCGATTCCGGGCACATCAATACGGCTGCGGGTTTTGGTCCGTGGCCGCGCGCAAAATATTTTATCGATACCCTGATTCATTGCGCGGCCCCCGCGCGTTTTACGGAGCAGCCCGATGTGTTCGAGCGCCTCGAGCCCATCGAACAGGCGGCGTATGGATGAGTTGTCCGATGCATTACAACCCCGGCTTTTCGATAGAATCGCCGCTTCATAGCGGTTCTCACTACTCGAATCATCGGGGGATGTATGGCGGGTTTGAAGCATTGGGCAGCAATCGCGGCGCTGGGTGTTGCTACCTTCGCTACGTTCACACCGTTCGCTCACGCGGAGACGGCGTTGCTCAACGTCTCGTATGACGTCACGCGCGAGTTGTACAAGGACATCGATACCGCATTCATCGCCGACTATAAGAAGAAGACCGGCGAGACGCTCTCCGTGCGCCAGTCGCATGGGGCGTCGAGTGCGCAGGCTTTGTCGGTGATGCAGGGGCTGCAGGCCGACGTGGTCACGATGAACCAGCCGAATGACATCGACTTGCTGGTCGAGCGCGGTGGCCTCGTGCCGGCTAACTGGCGCACGCTGTTGCCGAATAACGCTGTGCCGTACACGACCACCATGGTGTTCCTCGTGCGCAAGGGCAACCCGAAAAACATCAAGGACTGGAGCGATCTCGCGCGTTCCGGCGTGCAGGTCGTGATTGCGAATCCGAAGACATCGGGTAATGGGCGTTATGCGTATCTGGCTGCGTGGGGTTACAAGAAGCAGCAAGGCGCAACCGATGAACAGGCTCAGGCGTTCGAGAAAGCCATCTTCAAGAACGTGCCGGTGCTGGATACGGGAGGCCGAGGCGCTACGACGACCTTCACGCAACGCGGTATTGGCGACGTGCTCGTGACGTTTGAAAACGAAGTCGCGTTGATGAACGAGGGCGCGAGCGGCAAGGATTTCGACGCGGTGTATCCGTCGGTGAGTTTGTTAGCCGAGCCGCCGGTGGCGGTGGTTGCCAAGGTTGTGGACAAGCGCGGGACGCGCAAGGAAGCGCAGGCGTACCTGGATTATTTGTGGACGCCTGCGGCGCAGGAAATCATCGCGCAACATCATCTGCGGCCGCGTAACGCCGAGGTGCTGGCGAAGCACACGAGCGAATTCAAGCCGATCAAGACGTTCACGGTGGAACAGGTTTTCGGCAACTGGCAGAAAGCCCAGCAAACCCATTTCTCCGATGGCGGCACGTTCGATCAAGTGATTGTGGATAAGAATTGAGGTAAGTGCGCCGGGCAATACCTACAAGGTATTGCTCTCTTCCTTCAGGAGCCGGCACTCGGATGTGACCATGTTTGCGGCCAGCACCATCAGATGATGGGCGTACGCGATACGTTCATAGTCGCGCGAGCAGCCTGCCGCGGCATCGAGCACAATCGGTTCTTGCGATGTTACGCGACAAAAACGGCTGGTTCTGAAGACGCCCGGCGACACTTCTCGCGATCGTTGGGCTCCTTCTTCGCTGGAAAGCGACATTTTTCCGCTGACGCGAGGGAATGACTCAAGTTTTTTCGCTGCTACGCGACAAATAGCAGAAGCCGGAACAATCCAAAATAAAATCCCCCGAAATCTTACGATCGCGAGGGATTTTTTACATTAACAGCGCTTCACCGCGCCGTCACTGCAAACTGGTTTGCCGGTCACTGCACCTGCGCGTGCCCGCATTTCACCTCACACGCTTCCGCCGCCTCCAACTGCTGTGACGCTTGCGCTTGCATCCCCAAACGCTCCAGCAGTTTCCTGTCGGCTTCAGCCTGCGGATTGCTCGTCGTCAGCAATTGATCACCATAGAAAATCGAGTTCGCGCCCGCGAGGAAACACAGCGCCTGCAGCGCTTCATCCATCTGCTCCCGCCCAGCCGATAACCGCACCATTGCCTTCGGCATCGTGATGCGCGCAACCGCGATCGTGCGCACGAATTCGAACGGATCCAGCGGCGCGGTACCCGTCAGCGGCGTGCCTTCAACCTGCACCAGGTTGTTGATAGGCACCGATTCCGGATACGGCTCCATGTTCGCCAGTTGCGTGATCAATCCAGCGCGTTCACGCCGCGATTCACCCATGCCGACAATGCCGCCGCAACACACATTGATACCGGCATCGCGGACGTGTTCAAGCGTATCCAGACGATCCTGGTACGTCCGCGTCGAGATGATCTGGCCGTAGAACTCCGGCGATGTATCGAGGTTATGGTTGTAGTAATCCAGCCCGGCATCGCGCAGACGCGCCGCCTGATGGCCTTCCAGCATGCCTAGCGTCACGCAGGTTTCCAGACCCATCGCCTTCACGCCGCGAATCATGTCGGCGATCGGTTCCAAATGCTGGTCCTTCGGATTGCGCCACGCCGCGCCCATGCAAAAACGCGTCGCGCCGTTCGCCTTGGCAATTTCTGCCGCCTTCAGGACGTCATCGACGGCCATCAGCTTTTCGGCCTTCAGGCCCGTGTCGTGATGCGACGACTGCGGGCAATACGCGCAATCTTCCGGGCAGCCGCCGGTCTTGATCGACAGCAGCGTGGAGAGCTGAACCGTGTTGGCATCGAAGTGTTCACGATGCACGCCCTGGGCGCGAAACAGCAGGTCGTTGAACGGCAGGTCGTAGAGCGCGACGATATCCGCCACGCGCCAGCGAGCCAGCGTTTGCAGAGCAGCGGGTTGAGCGGCAGGTTGAGTCGTCTTGTCGATGGATTGCACTTGCGTCATGTGAGGATCCTTTTCGTATTGCAGATAACGATAATTTACTGGCCCGCGCCGGCTGAACGAAGCGTGTCCAGCAGCAGGGAGGTATTTATGAAAGTCGTCGCCGTCCGAGCGTCCGGCGGCGTGAGGCGAGGAATCGTGCCGAGCAGCGGCGCATTGTATTGACTGTCGAGCCGCAGCCGGATTGCTTCGATATTTTCAGCAGGAAAGAGCATGGCGGGATCGATCTGGTTGGCCACCCAGCCCACGAGATGCAGCCCCCGCGCCGCGATAGCCTCAGCGCTCAGCAACGCATGGCTGATGCAGCCGAGGCGCATGCCGACCACGAGCACGACTGGCAGGTTCAACGCGAACGCGAGGTCGGCGGTATCGTGGACATCGGTGAGCGGCACGCGGAATCCGCCCACGCCTTCTACCACGACCACGTCCGCTTGCTGCACGGCGAACTTGTGCGCTTCCACGATCCGCGCAATGTCCAGCGACACATTCTCGCGCGCCGCTGCAATGTGCGGCGCGGCGGCGTCCTTAAGCATGAACGGCGTGCGTATCGATGGCGGCAACGCGACGTTCGCGGCGGCATCGAGTTGATCGGCGTCTTCGTTGTGCCACTCGCCATCGCGTTCGAACGCGCCCGCGGCGATGGGTTTCATCGCGGCGGCGCGCAGGCCGAGGTTAGCGAAACCATGCAGCAACGCAGCCGATACGAGCGTCTTCCCGATCTCGGTGTCGGTGCCGGTGACGAAGAGTGAGAGCGGCGCGGTCATGGTCGGTTGCTCAGGGTTTGCAGTGCATCGTCGAGCTTGGCGAGGTCGTCGAGGCTATGCGCGGCTGACAGCGAAATGCGCAGGCGCGAAGTGCCAACAGGCACGGTCGGCGGCCGGATTGCAGGCACCCACACGCGGTATTCATCGAGTTCGGCGGCAAGCTTCAGCGTCTCTTCATTGCCGCCGATAATCAACGGTTGAACTGCTGTATGCGAATCCACGGGCGACCATCGCGTGTTTTGCAAAATGGCCCGCGTGCGCTCGATTAGCGTAGCCAGATGTGCGCGCCGTTGATCACCTTCCTGCCCTTCGATAATCTTCAGGCTCGCCGATACCGCGTGCGCCACGGCCGGTGCCGATGCCGTCGTAAAGATGTACGGCCGCGCGCGCTGCACGAACCATTCGATCACCGTTTCGTGCGCGATCACGAAGGCGCCTGACACGCCCGCTGCCTTGCCCAACGTGCCGACGTACACGAGATGCGGCGAGTGCAACGCCGCTTCGGCCAGCGCGCCGCGTCCTTGCGGACCGAGCACGCCGAAGCCGTGGGCATCGTCTACCACGAGCCACGCGCCGTATCGCTCAGCCAGCTCGAGCAACGATCCAAGCGGCGCAATGTCGCCGTCCATGCTGAAGACCGAATCCGTCACGATGATCTTCGTGACGTTCTCATTCCCGCCCTCATTCGCCGATGCCTCGAGCATGGCGCCGAGCGCTTCGGCGTCGGCATGAGGATAGATGCGAATTTGCGCACGCGACAAACGTGCGCCATCGATCAGCGATGCATGGTTCAACGCGTCGCAGAACATCAGCGTGTCGCGGCCGCCTGACGTGCCCAAGGTGCCGAGCGTTGTCAGCGTCGCGAGGTTCGCCATGTAGCCGGTGCTGAAATACAGCGCGCGCGGCTGGTCGACGAAACCGCCGGAGAACGCCGCGAGGTCATCCTCAAGCTTCTCGTGCGCGCGTGAGTGGCCGCCGAGCAGATGCGATCCACCGCTGCCCGCGCCGTATTTTTGCGCGCCTTCCGCGAGTGCTTCGCGCAAGGTTTCGTGCGCGGCGAGACCGAGGTAATCGTTGCTCGCAAAGCCGATGATCTCGCGTCCGTCCACCGTCATGTGCGCGGCGCAGGCGCTGTCGGCGATACGGCGACGACGGCGCAGACCGTTGCGTTCGATATCGGCAAGACCTTGTTTCAGGGTGTCGAAAAGAGCGCGCGATGTGATGCTCATGCAGCCTCCGATAACGTGGCGTCGAAGACAGTACGCGTGCGTTCGGCGAGCAGCGTGAGCTCGTCGTCGCTGAGAATGTACGGCGGCATCAGGTAGACGGTTTTGCCTATCGGTCGCAATAATAGCTCGTGTTTCAAGGCATTTTCGAAGAAACGCCGCGAGAACGAGCGTGCTTGAGCGGGGTCTTCAATAAGAGCATCGAAGGCGAAGATCGTGCCGCGTTCGCGCAGGTTCGTGACATGCGGATGATCTTGAAGCGGACTGAACGCAGTGCGCAACACGGACGATTTGCGGCGATTCTCTTCAAGCACATTCGCGCTGTCGAACAGGTCGAGCGTTGCCAGGGCGGCGCGGCAGGCGAGCGGATTGCCTGTGTACGAATGCGAGTGGAGGAACCCGCGCGTCATGTCGTCGTCGTAGAAGGCGGCGTAGATTTTATCGCGTGTCAGCACGATGGATAACGGCAAATATCCACCACTGATTCCCTTCGATAAACACAAGAAATCTGGCCAGATAGCAGCCTGTTCGCACGCGAAGAACGTGCCGCTGCGACCACATCCGACAGCGATTTCATCGGCGATGAGATGTACGCCGTAGTCATCGCACAAAGCACGCAAGCCCTTCAAATACGAGGGATCGTGCATCGCCATGCCGGCCGCGCATTGAACCAGCGGTTCAACGATAACGGCTGCAAGTTGCGAGGCTTTGGCGTCGAAGAGCGTTTTCATATCGGCGAGAGCGCGCTGTGCGACGTCCCGCCCGGTCTCTCCTTCGCGGGCTTGTCGAGCATCCGGCGATGTCGCCACGTGCGCATGTCGAATCAGCGGATCGTAGGCGTCCTTGAACAACGCGACGTCGGTTACGCCGAGTGCGCCGATGGTCTCGCCGTGATAGCTGTTCGCGAGGCAGACGAACTCGCGTTTCTCCGCGCGGCCGCTGTTGCGCCAGAAGTGGAAACTCATCTTCAAGGCAATTTCGACTGCCGATGCGCCATCAGATGCGAAGAACGCATGGCCCAGCGTGTGCTGCGTCAGGGCGTGCAGACGCTCGGCGAGCAGGACGGCGGGTTCGTGCGTGCAACCGGCGAGCATCGCGTGTTCGAGCGTGTCGAGCTGATCTTTCAGCGCAGCATTGATGTGAGGATTCGCGTGGCCGAAGAGGTTGACCCACCAGGAGCTGATGGCGTCGAGATAACGATGGCCGTCGTGGTCATAAAGCCACGCGCCCTTGCCGCGAGCGATGGGCACGAGCGGCGTGCGCTCGTGGTGTTTCATTTGCGTACACGGGTGCCATACGGCGCGTAGCGAGCGTGCGACCCAGTCATCGGGTGCGGGCTTTGGCTGCTTGTTCAGGTTCAAAACGACTCCAGGGGGAACGGCCAGTCGTGCGCTTGGGCGAATTCAGGCAACGCTCCCGAATACATTCAGGCAAGCCACGACGGCTTGCTCTTTTGCAGAAAACTGCGCACGCCTTCGCGCCCTTCGTCCGAGGCGCGAATTCGCGCGATACGGTCGGCGGTATCCGCGATCAGTGTTCCATCGATTGCTTTGTCCGCCAGATCGACGACGAGTTGCTTGCATTCGCGCACGGCGTTTGGGCTATTGGCAACGATTGCTGCGGCGACTGCATCGACGGTGGCGCCCAGCGCTTCTCCTGACACGACCTGATGCACGAGGCCGATGCGCAGTGCTTCGGTGGCATCGAAACGTTCGGCGGTCACGAAGTATCGATGTGATGTGCGTGCGCCGATTGCCCGGATCACGTAGGGCGCGATGGTGGCGGGCATCAGCCCGAGCTTCGCCTCTGACAAGCAGAAGTGCGCTGATTCCGCGCAAATTGCGATATCGGCGACGGCGACCAAGCCCATGCCGCCTGCGTACGCGTCGCCTTGGACTTGCGCGATCACGGGTTTGTTGCAGGCGTAGAGGGTGTTGAGCATGGTGGCGAGGCCGAGTGCGTCGGCGCGATTTTCTGCGTCCGAGTACGTTGCCATGCGTTTCATCCAGTTGAGGTCGGCGCCGGCGCAGAATGCCGGGCCGTTGGCGGCGAGGATGATGACGCGGATGGCGTTGTCGTCGGCGAGCGCGCGGAACGCTGCGGTCAATTCGACGATGGTGGCGTCGTCGAAGGCGTTGCGGACGTCGGGACGATCGAGCGTGACCCGTGCTACGTAGCCGTCGACGGTGACTTTCAGGCGCTGCAGGTTCATTGCATCGGTCATGGGGTTTCTCGATGTGCGCGACTTGGTGTTTCGCTGAGCACCAATTATCTCTAAATTTGTCGCGGGATTCGATTTTGAGAGGGCCGGAGGCCTCCGGCGGGCGTGGGACGCTTTGGGAGTTTGCGTGGCGACGCGGCTAACTTCGCTTATCGTGGTGGGTCTGGGGCGGGTTCTGGGGCTATTTGCGCTGGCGCGCGGGCTGGGGTTTTTTGTTTGGACTTTTTGGCGGCCTTTCGTTCGCACTCGGGGGTGGGGTTTCGTTGGCACTCGGGGGTGGGGTTGGCGGGCCGACTGGTTTTGGGGTTAGCGGTCGGATCTATGCCGGGATGCTAGGTTCTGGCGTTAGCGGTCTGGTTCAATGCCGGGTTGGTGCTTTTCAGGTCTTCGCGCGTTCAGTATTAGCTGTTTTCTTAATCACTATTAGCCACTGCGCGTGGCGGCGCGTCATTTCTTTGTCCAAAGCCCTCCATGTCAGGCTAGTTGTCGCGTCACCCGAATTTACTTTTGGTGCAAACTTGGGGGGCGGCAAGCGAATGGAAGATGAAGCGTTACAGCACGGAATTCAAAGAGTGGGCGATGCGTCAAATGATGCCACCCTTAAACCGGGCCGTCATTGAGATGTCTGGCGCCACAGGTGTGACGACGGTGACGCTGCACACCTGGCGGCGCCACGCGCGAAACCTACGTAACTCAGGGGAATACATGCCGGGCAATGGCAAGACGAGCGATCAGTGGTCGAGCGCCGAGAAGTTCAGGGTGGTGCTGGAGACTGCATCGTTAAGCGAAACCGAGATCGCTCATTACGGCCGTGCCAACGGCATTTATCCTGAGCAGATCCGCGAATGGCGTGGCGCCTGCGAGCAGGCCAACGTGCCGCTTGAGCCGAAACTGAGTGCGGCTGAACGGGGTCAGGCCAAGCTTGCAGCCAAGCGTATTCGAGAGTTGGAACGCCAGCTCAAGCGCACCGAGGCGGCTCGCGCGGAGGCCGCAGCGTTGGTGACGATGTTAAAAAAAGCCGATGCGATCTGGGGCAAAAAAGAGGAAGGCTGATCAGCACCCCGGATCGCAGTGAAACTATGAAGTTGATCGATGCAGCGGTACAAGCGGGTGCGCGGCGTGCGATCGCGAGCGCGCATTTGGGGGTGAGCGTGCGCAGCGTACAGCGTTGGCAGCACAAGCCCGAAGACGCGCGGAAGTTAAGTGGTCGCCATTCGCCGCCCAACAAATTCAGTGGCGCCGAACGTCAAGCGCTGCTGGATGCGGCCTTGCGGGTGGAGTTTGCCAGCCTCACGCCGCACCAGATCGTGCCGAAGCTGGCCGATGAAGGACGCTATCTTGGTTCGGAGTCCACGTTTTACCGGATATTAAAGGCTGAGAATCTAAGTCGGCGACGTGGGCGCGCCAGCGTGCCGCAACGACGCGCGCCCACTACGCATCGTGCAGACGGTCCGAATCAGCTGTGGTGCTGGGATATTACGTGGATGCCCACCACGATCCGAGGGCGTTATTTTTACTGGTACATGATGAAGGACGTCTACAGCCGCATGCTGGTGGCCAACGAGGTTTGGGATGTGGAATCGGGCGAGCACGCGAGCGCGTTGCTGAGCAAGGCCTGTCTGATTGAAGGCACGGCGGGTCGTCCTCTCGTGCTGCATTCGGACAACGGCAGCACGATGAAGGGGGCACTGATGCGCGCAACCATGACTGACTTGAGTGTGGAATCGTCGTTCAGCCGGCCGCGGGTGAGCAACGACAACGCGTACGCCGAGGCGCTGTTCCGCACGGCCAAATACTGTCCGATGTGGCCCGAGCGCCCGTTTGATACGTTAGATGAGGCGCGTGTCTGGGTGCAGAAGTTTGTGGCTTGGTACAACGCCGAACATTGTCACAGCGGGTTGAAATACGTCACGCCAAGCCAGCGGCACAATGGACAAGCAGACGAGGTGCTGACCAAACGGCGGGCTGTGTACGAGCAAGCCAAGGCAAACAATCCGTCGCGCTGGTCGGGCGACACGCGCAACTGGAAACTCGCAGGCTCGGTCTATCTAAACCCAGAAAGAACCGAGCAATCGGCTACCCGATACAAAGAAGCTGCGTAGCGGTGCACGCGACAACTACCTTGACACACACCG